>NZ_JBMDWH010000060.1:0-1696 GCF_048595345.1 Allobosea sp. | reverse complement strand
CTCGGCATGTCGCTCGCTGCCCTCGACAATCGTGAAACCGCTTGCGCCACGCTGCGCGAGGTGAACAAGCGCTATCCGGACGCGTCCAAGGCCGTGAAAAGCAAGGTCTCTTCCGAGCAGAGCCGGCTGTCCTGCTGATTGCGGGGCGTGTAAAGGTCGTGGCCCGCGCGGACGATAGCGTCATCGAGGCAGCCGACCGCCTTCTCAAAAGTTTCAAGCGCCCCGCGACCCTGCTGGTCGCCGTTTCCGGCGGCAGCGATTCGCTGGGGCTCCTCCTCTCGCTCGCGGAGCTTTGCGCAACCGGGGATTATCCGGGCATCCGGCTTTGTGCCTGCACCGTCGACCATGATCTGCGCCCCGGCTCTGCCGAAGAGGCGCAATGGGTCGCCCAAATCTGCGCGCGTCTTGGCGTGCCGCACGTCACCCGCCGCTGGAGCGATCCGAAGCCTCAGGCCGGCCTGCAGGCCGCCGCCCGCGCCAGCCGCTACGCGCTGCTCGTCGATGCCGCAGGCGAGACGGGCGCCGATGCCATCCTGTCTGCCCACACCCTGGATGACCAACGCGAGACCGTCGCCATGCGCGCCGCCCGGTCAAAGGAGGGGATCGGGCTTTCCGGCATGGCGGACGGCGTGCTGTTGGAGGGGGCCATCTGGCTGCTTCGGCCGTTCCTCGGCATCGGCCGTGCCGAAATCCGCTCGTTCCTTGGAGAGCGCGAACAGGGCTGGATCGATGATCCCAGCAACAGCAATCCGAAATTCGAGCGGGTACGCGTAAGGTTCGACGATGACGCTCGGCTTTCCGCCACCGCGCCGGGCCAGCGGTTTTGCCTTGCAGTGCGCGGGGCAGATTTCCTGCGCGACCATGTGCAGGCCACGGAGGAGACCTTCACGCTCTCGCCGCACGGCGTTCGCGCGGCGCTGGGCGATCCGGCTGCGTGGCGGGCGCTTCTGCTGCTGGCCGCGACGGCGGGCGGGCGTCCCCATATCATCGAGGCGCGTGCGGCCGGCCGGCTGCGTGCTTTCCTTGCCAGCGACACGCTGTCGCGGCTGACGGCCGGCCGCGTGGTGTTCGATCGCCGTCGCGACGGTCTTCATCTCTATCGCGAATGCCGTGACGTTCCCGTGTCGACCGTTCCGGCGGCAAGCGTCGCGCTCTGGGATGGCCGTTATCGGCTTGCCAATCACACGCACCGCGCCATTGTCGTCACGGCCTCCGGGGAGGGGGCCGGGCAGGGGATGCATGGTCCGGCCTTGCGGGCGGCAAGTGCCGCGCCACGCCTCATTTTCGAGGATGGCGCGCGCGTGCCTGACGGCGCCGTACCTCTGGAGCGGGTGATTGCGCCTTACACGCATTTCCTCCCGCGGTTCGACTTGCCGTTGGCGCAGACGCTGGCGGCGCTGTGTGGCCAGCTGCCGTTTCCCGCGCCGCCCAACGAATGAAGGCCCTGCGTCGCGCGTCGTACAGGAATGCAGCGATGCGGGCGCAAGGCAAGGCAGCCGCTATCGCGCGCTTGTTGACGATAGTTCGATAAATGCCCGCTTGCGGTGCTCTTTGCGTTGGCAAGGCGGCGTCGCGACCCTATGTTAGAGACCAGAGAAGCGGCCGGGACAGCCCGGCCGGGAAAGTACCCGGACCATTCGATGAATCCCAATTTCCGAAACTTCGCCCTCTGGGCGATCATCGCCCTCCTGCTGAT
>NZ_JBMDWH010000059.1:0-83942 GCF_048595345.1 Allobosea sp. | reverse complement strand
TTGGGAAGCTCGATGCCGATCGCGTTCTTGCCCTGCACCACCGCCACGCGGGCCGAGACCGCGCTCATCGACCGCGCGATGTCGTCCGCCAGCGAAATCACCCGCGAGCTCTTGGTGCCCGGAGCAGGCTCAAGCTCGTAGAGAGTGACGACGGGGCCGGGGCAGGCCTGGACGATCTCGCCCTTGACGTTGAAGTCTTCGAGCACGCCTTCGAGCAGGCCCGAATTCTGCTGCAACGTCTCGACCGGCACCTCGTCCTGCGCCTGCGGGGGCTCCGCCAGAAACTCGATCGGCGGCAGCTCGAAGCCGCCATCATGCGCGATCACGCGCACCTTCATGTCGCGAAGACTGGCGGGCCTGATCGCCTTCGGCGCGGCCACGCGCTCGCTCTCGGCGACGAACGGCGTCGGAGCCGGCGCGATCGGGCGGGGCTGGGCCGAGACTCGCGGCATCGGCGCGGCCGGGCTGGAGGGCAGGGCGCTCAGCGAGTAGTTGAGCTGCACCGAGTAACCCTGCCAGGCGGTCTCGACGCGCGGCGCAGCGGCTGCGGCCTGCCGGACGGGCTCGGGTGCCTTGCGCGGCGCCATCGGAGCGCGGCGAGGAGCCGCCGTGATCACCGGAGCAGGCGCGGGCAATGCGGCAGGCGGCAGCTCCTCCTCATCGCGCTCCAGCTCCGGGACGAGATCCCAGAAGGCATGGTCGGAGAGGAAGGCGAAGGGCGTCGTCGGCTCGGGCGTGAGCGCGACATCGGCGATGAAGGGCTCGTCGGCCCAGTCTGCCGTTTCGTCGAGCATCGCCGCCTCGCGCGGCTGGGGCGCCGCCTGCGGCGGAAGGAGCTCGACCGGAGCCGTGCAGACATCGTCGTGGGCGATCGCCGGCAAGGCCTGAGCCTCCGCTTCAGCCTGCGCTTCCGCTTCCGGCGTGCCCCAGATCTTGTGCATCAGATGGCGCGGGGTGCGCCAGAAGCGCACCCGCGTCTGTTCCGACAGCGGCAGGGCCGGCGGATGGATGCCGCCCTGCCAGGAGCCGCTGAACGAGGCGGTGAGGGACGCGCCGAAGGAGGGCATCGGGCTCAGCGCCGCCGAAGCGCCGTCCGCCTGCGCCGCCGCGCGCCGGGCACCCGCCCGGCCCTGCCGCAGATAGGTGCCGGGCGGTACCGTCCCCACGGGCTCGCCGGGGGCCGGCACGGCATTGGCCGCCCGCGTCGGCGCCATCCGCTCGTCGATCGACTGGACACCCAAGTCATTGGAAGCGAAGAGGTTTGTTCGCTGAAGACGATCGCGCTTATACATATGGACCCAGCGACACCACTCACCATGAACCTGTCTCAACAGCTAGCCGGGCAGAGTTAACGGGCGCTGAACGCGCCGCGCTTTCGGGCGGCTTGCTGCGCCTGCCCGCGACCCGGATCGCCCCTTGCGCGGGGGGCCCTCGTCCGAAAAGCGGGGTCCCCTTTCCGCCGCGATCGCCTAGCATCCTTGGACACCACGCTCAGGGGTCGCGATGCGGCCCGCCCTGCCGCTCGCCTGCCCGGATCACGCCCCTCATGGATTTCACGATCAGCCCTGAACTCGACGATCTGCGCCGGCGCATCGCCGCCTTCGTGGAGAGCGAGATCATTCCCCATGAGAGCGACCCGGCGAGTTGGGATGCCCATGACAACATCGCGGAGCCCGTGCTCGCGCAGTTGCGGGCGAAGGCACGCGCCGCCGGGCTCTGGTGCCTGCAGCTGAAGCCGGAGAATGGCGGGCTCGGCGTCGGCCGCATGGGGATGGCGGTCTGCTACGAGGCGATGAACCGCTCGATCTTCGGGCCGGTGGTGTTCAATTCCGCCGCGCCCGACGACGGCAACATGATGATGCTGGAGGCAGTGGGAACGCCTGAGCAGAAGCGGCGCTGGCTCGCGCCGATCGTCGCTGGGGAGGTCCGCTCGGCCTTCGCCATGACCGAGCCGCATCCGGGCGGCGGCTCCGACCCGACCATGATCCGCACCCGCGCCGAGAAGCAGGCGGACGGCTCCTACCGGCTCCATGGCCGCAAATGGTTCATCACCGGGGCCGAGCAGGCGGCCCATCTCACCGTTGTCGCCCGCACCTCGGACGATGCCCGGCGCGGCCTCACCGCTTTCCTCTTCCATCGCGACCAGCCCGGCTGGCGGATCGTGCGGCGCATTCCGATCATGGGCCCCGAGGAGCATGGCGGCCATTGCGAGATCGAATTCGACGGCCTCGCCATTGCACCGCAGGATGTGCTGATGGGGGAGGGCGACGGCTTCAAGGTCACGCAGATCCGGCTGGGGCCCGCACGCCTGACCCATTGCATGCGCTGGCTGGGCCTCGCCAAGCGCTGTGTCGAGGTCGCGCGCGACTATGCCGCGATGCGCGAGAGTTTCGGAATGCGGCTGGCCGACCGCGAGAGCATCCAGCTCAAGCTCGGCCGCACCGCGATGGCGATCGAGATCGGCCGGCTTCTGGTGATGAAGGCGGCCTGGGAGCTCGATCGCGGCGGGCAGGCGCGCAAGGAGGTGTCGATGGCGAAGGTCCAGGCGGCCAACACGCTGCACGAGGCCGCCGACATGGCGATCCAGATCAACGGCGCGCGCGGCTATTCCAAGGATACGGTGCTGGAATGGATCTACCGCTATGCAAGGCAGGCCCGGTTGGTCGATGGCGCCGACGAGGTCCACCAGATGGTCCTCAACCGCTTCCTCGACAAGGAAGGCGATGATTTCTGGCATTGGCCGGTGGCGGGCGCATGACGATGCCCGGCTTCGATCAGGCGCGGCTCGATGGCCATCTGCGTGATGCGCTCGGCTGCTCCGGCCTGATGCGCATCGCCCCGATCGCAGGCGGCCAGTCCAACCCGACCTTCTTCGTCGATTACGACGACCGCGCGCTCGTGCTGCGCAAGCAGCCGCCGGGGGACCTTCTGCCCTCGGCCCATGCGATCGACCGCGAATACCGGGTGATCCGGGCCCTGGCCGAGACCGCCGTGCCCGTCGCGCCGGCCCTGCTCTATTGCGACGACCGCGCGATCATCGGCACGCCCTTCTATGTGATGGAGAAGGTCGAGGGCCGCGTTTTCCACGACTGCACCTTGCCGGGCCTGTCCGCGCCGGAGCGGGCGGCGATGTATGCGGCCCTCGCCGAAACCCTGGCGGCCCTGCACAATGTCGATGTCGCATCCGTCGGCCTCGCCGATTACGGCCGGCCCGGCAATTACTTCGCTCGCCAGATCGCGCGCTGGAGCCGGCAATGGGAGCTCTCCGGAGATCGGCCGGATCCGCATATCGAGCGGCTGCGGACCTGGCTGCCGGCGCATATTCCCCAGGACGAGACCAGCGGGCTCGTCCATGGCGACTACCGCATCGGCAATGTGATGTTCCACCCCACGCAGCCGCGCATCGTCGCCCTACTCGACTGGGAACTCTCGACGCTCGGCCACCCGCTCGCCGATCTCGCCCACGCCGCCATCGCCTGGCAATCGGCGCCTGAGGAATATGGCGGGCTGGCCGGCCTCGATCTGGACGGGCTCGGAATCCCTTCGCTGCAGCGTTTCGCCGGCATCTATGGCGAGCATGCGCATCACGGCGCGGCTCTGCAGCCCTTCCACCTCGCCTTCGCGCTGTTCCGCTGGGCGGTGATCTTCGAGGGCATCGCAGCGCGGGCCAAGGCCGGGACCGCATCCGCCGGAAACGCCGCCGAGACCGGCCGCCTCGCCTCCGCCTTCGCCCGACGCGCCGCCGAACTGATCTGAGGGATCAGATCCTCACCCCATGCCCGCGCAGGGCGGCGCGCAGGTCGATCGGCTCGACGAAATGCACCGTCTTCATGCCGGCCTGCGCGGCGGCGGCGATGTTCTTCTCGCTGTCGTCGATGAAGACGCAGTCGCCCGCCTTGAGCCCATAGCGCTCGAACAGCACCTGGAAGATCGCCGGGTCGGGCTTGATCAGGCGCTCATGCGCCGAGACGACGACGCCGGAGAAGCTCTGCAGGAAGGGGAAGCGGATCAGGCACTCGGCCCATTTCTCGCGCGAGAAATTGGTGATCGCATAGACCGCGTCGCCCCGCTCCCGAAGCTCCCCCAGGACGGCGACGCTGTCCGCGATCACGCCCGGCACGCTGTCGTGCCAGCGCTCGTCATAGGCGTGGATCTCCCGCTCCCACTCGGGATGGCTGGCGACGAGGAGCGCGACCCCTTCTTCCCAGCTGCGCCCGCGATCCTGCTCGATGTTCCAGGCGCCGGTGCAGACATGGCGCATGAACCAGTCCCGCTTTTCCGCATCCGGAATGAGTTCGCGATAGACCAGCGTCGGGTCCCAGCGGAGCAGGACGTTGCCGACATCGAAGACGACGATGGGGGTGGCCATGGCGATGAATCAGGGAGAAGGCGCGGCCGGTCAGCCGCCGACCTCGAAGGAGTAGTTCATGCCGACGCCGACCGTGACCTGATGGCGCTGGCCCACGGTCGCGACGAGGGGGGAATGGGCGGCGTCCTGCGCCAGCCGGTCATAGCGGCCGAACAGCGTGGTCGACCAGGCATCGGACCATTTATAGTCGAGCGAACTCGCCAGCCCCACGCTCTTCAGTCCGCCATCGGGCGCATAGGGCATGAAGTAGCGGTTGATCGCGGCTTCTGTGGCGGTGACGCCGAAATAGCGGCTCATGAAGCGCGCATCGCCCAGCGTCATGCGCGGGCCGATGGCGAAGGTGAAGCCGTTGAACCGTTCGACCCAGTCGATCGCGAAATCGGCGACCACGCCGTGATGGCCGTGAAAGCCCTGCCGGACTTCGAGCCTCGTGCGCAGCCTGTCCTGCACGGGCCAGAACTCGGCGAAGAGGCCGGCCTCGACCGTCCAGGGCACGTCCCGCATGCCGAACAGCCGATTGTTGCTCCCCGAATAGCGCCCGCCCCGGAAATCCCCGACCACGCCGACGCTGAAGCGATCGGTCTCGTAAAGGGCGAGATCGACCCCGTCATCGGGCGCGCTGAAGCCATCGGCATCCCCGGCCTTGCGCCAGCTGATCGAGGGCATGGCCGAAAGGCCGGCCGAGCTCGCGCCGTCATATTTCGGGCCGAGCTGCGTCGAGAGGCCGATCGTCACCACCCAGCCCTTGGCCGGGGTCGGGTCGGTGAGGGCCGGCGTCACATCCGCGGCCTGCGCCGCGAGCGGGCCGAAGGCCAGCAAGCCGGAAAGGGCGATCTTACGCATCGAAACCCACTCGTCTTTGCGGCGACGTGCCGACCGGCCGCAGCCATAGCGCGCCCGGATTGACGTTGCCATAACATGCTGCGCGGGCAGGCGTCATTCGCTCACCGAGCGGCCGACCCTGATGCCGAGCTTCTTGATGCGATGCCACAGGCTGCGCTCCGCGATTCCGAGCAGCCTGGCAGCCTGAACCTGAACGCCGTCCGTCCGGCGCAGCGCCTCCACGATGAAACCGCGCTCGAGCCGCTCGAGTTCGGCGTCGAGATCGCGCGGCAGGCCGCTGGGAGCCTCGCGCCGGCCGGGCTCGAACAGATCCTGCGGCAGGTCGCGCTCGTCGATGACGTCGGCGCGCGCCACGATCACCGCCCGCTCGATGCAGTTGCGCAATTCGCGGATATTGCCCGGCCAATCATAGGTCGCCATGGCCGAGAGCGCCGCCGGCGTGAAGCCGGTGACGCGCTTGCCCATCGCCTCCGCCAGTTCGACGATGAAGTGGCCGGCCAGGAGAGGCACGTCCTCGCGCCGCTCCCGCAGCGCCGGCAGCAGGATCGGGAAGACGTTGAGGCGATAATAGAGATCCTCGCGGAAGCGCCCTTCGGCGATCGCCTGGCGCATGTCCTTGTGGGTGGCGGTCACCAGGCGCACATCGACGCTCTGGCTGCGGCTGGCGCCCACCGGCTCGAAGCTGCGCTCCTGGATCACCCGCAGCAGCTTGGCCTGCAGCCCCATCGGCATGTCGCCGATCTCGTCGAGAAAGAGCGTGCCGCCATCGGCCGCGGCGAAGCGGCCGGTCCGGTTGGCGAGCGCGCCGGTGAAGGCGCCCTTCACATGGCCGAACAGTTCGCTTTCCAGCAGCCCCTCGGGAATGGCGGCGCAATTGACCGCGACGAAGGGCTTGGCCCGGCGTGGGCTGTTGAAGTGGATCGCGCGCGCCACCAGCTCCTTGCCCGTGCCGCTCTCGCCGTTGAGCATCACCGTGGCGCGGGTCTCGCACACTTCGGTCACCTGCTCGATCACCCGGCGGAAGGCGGCGCTGTTGCCGATCAGCGTGTCGAAGCTGTAGCGGCCTTCCAGCTCCCCGCGCAGGCGGTCGTTCTCGCGCACGACATCGGCCAGCCGCAGGGCCCGCCGGATCGTCGCGGCCACGTCCTCCATCTCGAAGGGCTTGGCGATGTAGTCGAAGGCGCCTTCCTTCACGAGCTCGACCGCGTCGCGCACCGCCGCGAAGGCGGTGATCACGACCACCGGGACGTCCGGCCAGCGCTTGCGCACCTCCTTCAGCAGCGCGCGGCCATCCATCACCGGCAGGCGCAGATCCGTGAGCACGAGGTCGAAACGCGCCTGCTCCAGCTCCATCAGCGCGGCGCGCGCGCTGTCCACCGCCACGGTTCGGTAGCCGAGGTCTTCGATCGCAGCGGCCAGCACGTCCGCCAGCCGGGTTTCGTCGTCGACGACGAGGATGGAATGGCTCATGGGCGGCCTCCCGCGGCGGCGCGCGGAATCGAAAGCGTGAAGGCCGCTCCTTGCCCGTCCGGGCTGGCGCAGGTCGCGCTGCCGCCATGGGCCTCCGCCACCGTCTGCACCTTCGCCAGCCCCAGCCCCGTTCCCTTGGCCTTGGTCGTGAAGAACGGGTTGAAGATCTGCCCGCCGATTTCGGCCGGGATGCCCGGCCCTTCGTCGCGGATCGTCAGGCTGACGCAGCCCTCGCTCGCGCCGATATCGGCATGGATGGTGCCGCCGCCGGGCATGGCGTCCATGGCGTTGAGGAGAAGGTTGAGGCAGGCCTGGTGCAACTGGTCCGGATCCCCCAGGATCCTCGCACCGGCGCTCTCGTCGGCGATGGCGAGCGTGAGCTTGCGCCGGCTCAGCTCTGGCGCGGCGATGGCCGCGACCCGGTCGATGACGCTGCGCATCGCCAGCTCCGTCTTCACCGGCGGCTTCGGCTGGGCGAAGTCGAGGAAGTCGCGCACCAGCGTCTCGATGCGCCTGACCTCGTCGACGACATAGCCCAGCATCCGGTCCTCCGAGCCGGCGAGTTTGGCCCGGTTGCGCACCACCTCCGTCGAGGTCTTGATGATACCCAGCGGGTTGCGCACCTCATGGGCGATGACGGCCGCCGCCTGTCCGAGCGCGGCGAAACGGTCCCGCCGCCGCAGCTCGCCTTCCAGCTCGTGCAGCTTGCCGAGCTGCTCGGCCATGCCGTTGAAGCCGGTGGCCAGCTCGGTGATCTCGTGGCCGCCGCCGCGCTCCGGCACGCGATGGCCGAAATCGCCGGCGGCGATGGCGCGCACGCCTTGGGTGAGGCTTCGCAGGGGCCGCACCAGCAGCGAGGACATCATCATGCCGACCAGCACCGAGATGGCGCAGCCGAAGGCGAAGATGCCGATGAAGAGGCGCCGCCGGCTCAACTGCTCGAAGAAGCCTGCATCCTTCGGCAGGCCGATGAACCCGATCGCCGCCAGCTGCCCGTCTATGCCGCGAAAGCCGGTATAGACCGCCCGGTAGCGCCCGCCATCAGCCGCCGGATCGAAGATTTCGTCGTCCTCGCCCTGGGCGAGCTGCTGCTTGATGTTGTCGGGGATGGACGCCGCGCGCTCCGGATGCGTGCGCAGGACCGGAACCAGCGCCCCGCCGAAATCTGCGAAGAGGCGCACATCGAGCGAGGTCACGACCTTGATGCCGCCGAGATAGCTCTCGTCGAGCCAGCTGCCGACGAGCACGAAGGCCGCCTGTCCCTTGACGTTCACGGCCTGGACCGCCCCGGCCATGATGAGATGCGCCTCGCCCGAGCGAATCTTGAAGATGCCTTCGCCGCTCTGGACGGGAAGCGGCGTGTCGGCGCTGAAGGCGCGCGACGAGAACAGGACCTGCCGGTTCGCGTCATAGATCGCGACGAGGTCATAGCCGACCGAGGTGAGAAGCTGGAATTCGCGCTGGATCGCGTGAGGCTGCGTCAGGTCGGAGTTGGAGGCCCGCTCCAACCGCTGCCCGATGACGCTGGCGACGCGCTGGGCCTCCTGCGTCGCCTCGACCACCTCGAGCCGGAAGAACCGCGAGGTTTCGCCGAGCCACTGGGCGACGTTCTGCTCGAAGGCCGTCGAGATCAGCCGGGCGGCGACATAGGCGGAGGCCAGCATCGCCGGCACACTGACGAGCATGAAGGCGATGACAAGCCTCACCCTGACCGTGCTCATCCGCCCCGTCGTCACCTGCGCCACCTCTTTGCCGGCCGCCGTCAGAACCCGGCGACCCTCAGGGTTCTCTTGTCCAGAGGTCGTCGTCGCAGATCAAGCCTCCCAAGACGCAGCCGCGCACCATCAGCCGGCCCGACGCGTCGAGGGCGAGGGTCGTGGCGTAGGTCTTGCCGTCTTCCGGGTTGTAGCCCCGCCCCCCGAGCTTGCCGCTGCCATCCGGCTTGAAGCCGGACAGGACCTGCACGCCCATCAGCGACCGTTCGCGCAGTTTGGGATCGCTGTTGTTGCGGTCGATGCGCGGCTGTTTCAGCCAGACGATCTTGCCGCAGAGCGCCGGCCCGCAGGGTGCGATCGCGATGATCGATTCGCCGTCGGAATCGCGCCATTTCCCGGAGATGCCGCCCGCATCTTGGGCGCGTGCGCCGATGACCGGCAGCGCCGCCAGCAGAAGGGCGGCGAAGGCGCGGCCTGCGCCGGAATGTCTAGGCATGATCATGGTCTCCTCCGAGCGCGACGACGCCCGCGACGATGAGCCCGATGCCGCAGGCACGCGTCAGGTCGATGCTCTCCCCCAACACCAGCCAAGCGAGAAGCGGAACGGTGACATAGGCGAGCCCCGTCATCGGAAAGGCGCGGCTGAGCGGCATGTCCTTGAGGATCGCCATCCAGACGAAGAAGGTGCCGACATAGCCGAGCGCGGCCAGCCAGACGCCGGGCAGGCTCACCGCCCGCAGCAGCATCGGCACGCCGAAATCGAGATCGGAGAGGCCGTCCGCCCCCCATTTGAAGGCGATCTGCGTGCCGGTATCGAGCGCAATGAAGGCGGTCCAGATCAGGATCTGCCGCCACCGGCCGGCGCCGCGTTCGAGCAGGCTCATGCCGCCTTCTCCTGCACCTGCGTCCGAGTCGCGAAAGCGGAAAGGTCGGGGTCGAAGCGCGCGAAGCACAGGAAGGGGCTGAGCCGCCCCAGCAGCCATTGCAGGGCCGCGTTGCGGTGCCGGAAGCGGATGGTCGAGGGCACCAGGCGGCTGCCGAAGCGCAGCTTCGCGGCATAGGCCGTCTGTCCGCTCTGGAGCAGCGGGATGCCGCGCGCCAGGCAAAAGCGGACATTCGCCATCCAGCTCACCGCATAGAGATTATGCTGGCGCGCCAGCGGGTAGCGCATGCCCAGAAACTTGTCGATCACGCGGCCGGGCTCGACGAGGAGCAGGTTGAAGGCCGCCAGCTCCTCGCCGACCCAGTACAGCGCGAAGACCGCCCGCTCGCCCAGTGCCCGCGACACGGCCGGGAAATAACCCGGCGGCAGCACTTCGAGGTCGCCATAGTCCAGCCCGCTCTGGCGGCGGGTGGATTCGTAGAGATCCCCGATGAGGTTTTCGAGACCGGCAATGTCGCTGCGATGCTCGATGCGGACCGAGGTCGCCTTGGCGAGCTTGCGGCGGATATCCTTGCGCGTCCCGCTGGAGAGCGAGGCGAGATAGCCGTTTTCGTCGCCGAAGGGCAGGTCGAGCACGGCGACCGGCAGCGAGCCCAGCGTCGCGAAGCCCGCCGCGCCGAGCAGGGGGCCGAGCGCCGCGTCTTCGTCCGGTCCCAGATCCTTGAAGGCGACGAGATGGGCGCCCTCGGCCTGCGCCTGCCGCTCCAGCGCCGTGATCATCGCGCGGGCCGCGCCCTGCCGGCGGGCGGCATCGAGCCGGGGCGCGAAGCCGAGATGGCAGCGCTCGGCGTAAGGGGAGCCGACGCAGAGGACCTTGAGCGTGACGAGGCCGGGCAGGCGACCGAAGACCGCATCCGCCATCGGCCGCAGGCGGCCCTGGATCGGGGTGTCCAGCCGGTAATCGAAGCGGAAGAACGGCGCGACGGCCGCCACGCCCTTGCCATCGTCAACCGAAACGGCCGCGCAGCGTAGCCCCGTTCCCGACCGAGCCGCCGCCTCGTCGCAGGCGCGGTAATAGCCATGGCATTCCGCCTCGCCTGGGAGGCAGTCATCCCAGGCCCCGGCATCGATCTCGGCGATGCTGGCCGCGATGCGTCCGGCGAAGCTCATTCCGCCGCGACGCTGTGCAGCGGCACGGGGCGCTTGGGGGCCGCCCCCTTCGCGAGCCGCGCCGCCAGCGCCAGCGACCGCTCGATCACGATGTCTCGCTGCTGGTCGATCGTGACGAGATGATAGCTGTCGTCGAGAATGACGGCATCGACCAGCCCGCCCAGGCGCCTTTGAATCTCGAAGGCGTTGGAGAGGCTCGCGACATCGTCCTCCCGCGCATGCACCAGGAGGGCAGGGCAAGTGATGGCGGGCATCTGCCGGCGGGTCTTCGCGATCAGGTGCCACATCTGCTGGACGGCCTGTGACGGCGTGCCGTGCAGCCCGGCCTCCGCCGAGTCGCCCGAGGCCATCGCGTGCATGATGACATGGCGGGTGCGCTTGTCCTTGATGCCGTAAGGCTCGCGCTCGACGAAGCTGAAGCGCTGTCCCACGGGCGTGTTGATCAGCAGCTTCAGCAGGAAGGAATACCAGGGGATCGACCAGCCATCGTAGCGCAAAGTCGGCGCATAGAGCGCGAGCCCGTCGACATCGAGCGGCCGCTCGGCGGCGATGTGCATGGCCATGACCGCGCCCATCGAGAGGCCTCCGACGATGACGCGCTCGCAAGTCTCGCGCATGCGGTCGAGCTCGGCGAGCACGCTGCCCGCCCAGTCGCGCCAGCCCGTGGCGAGCAGGTCCGCCTCGGTGCCGCAATGCCCGGCCAGCTGCGGGCAGTGGACGGTGTGCCCGGCGCGGTGGAGCGCCCGCGCCACGAGCCGCATCTCGACCGGCGTGCCGCCGAGCCCGTGGATCAGCAGAAAGCCGGTCTCGTTGCCGGCATAGCGAAGGCTGTGGTCGCGGATCGGCACGGCAGCTGTCCCGTCAGGCGGTATGGGCGACGACGACGACGCCGCAGGTGATGAGGAAGGCGCCGATCCACTGGCGCAGCACGACGCGCTCCTTGAGCACGAGGGCGCTCGCGAGCGTCACCCCAAGGAAGTTCAGGCTCGCGACCGGAAAGGCGATCGAGAGCGGCACCTCGGCGAGGATGCGCAGCCAGATGAAGATTTCGGCGACATAGATCGCGCAGCCCGCCAGAACCCAGCCCGAGCGCAGGCTCGCCAGCGCCAGCGCGACGCCGGAGGCATCCGGCAGCTCATCGGCTCCACGCTTGAGGCAGAGCTGGCCGGCGACATCGCAGACGACGGAGAGAGCGAACCAGAAGGCGATCCAGGCATTCACGACAGCACCCGCTCGAAACAGCCGATCAGCGCCTCGTTGACGGCGCCGTTGCGGGCGAGCGCGTCCGGCGTCGGGGTCACCGCCTTCGGATGGTCGAAGAAGGCCAGACCGGCCCGGAACGGATCGCGGAAGCGCGGCTGCGACCAGTCTCCGCAGACATCGATGCCGGCGATGGCCCGTGCCCCGGCGAGCCGCTCGACGGCGGCGAGCAGATAACCGAGCGGCATCTGGCCTTGGTCCCAGTTGGTGCAGGCGTCCTGCGGGCCGAGCACGTCCTTGTCGATCGTCAGCCAGACCGCGCGGGTCGGGATCGCCGCGACGAGTTCGTCGAGGAAGGCGTCCCAATCCTCGTCCGCGAGATTGCGCCAATGCAGATGGCCGCCCTGCTGGCGATAGCTGGCCGTCGCGCCATAGCGGCCCCAGACGCGCGAGGGCGCATGTCGCCAGGGAAAGAGCGCGATGCGTCCGTCGGCGACCGCGTCCAGATTGGCGAATTGCAGCTCCGGCCGCACGAGATCGTCGCTGCACGGGCCGATGGTGACCACCTTCCGTACCTGCGGCAATTCCAGCGCGCGGTTGACCCAGGCGCCGCAATTGACCGTCGCGGGAAAGCGCACCCAATCGGGGTGGTTGTCGAAATGGACGATGGTGACGTCCCCTTCGACCGCCGCGACGAGACCGGCGGTCAGGTGATGGAAATCACCCGAGCCGTAGAACGTCACGCAGGGCTCGCTGCTGCCGCCCGCGGCGGGCTTCAGCCGGGAGGCGAGGCTTTGCAGCGCTCCCCGGCTGGCCACGATCCGCAGGCGGCAGGCGAGGTCGGCAGCATCGATGCGGGTTGCGGCTCCCGCATCGATGCGCCGGCGCAGCGGCTCCTGAGCCGCCACGCCTGCGTCGAGATCGATGATTTGCAATCGCAACGGGCCCTCGGCGGCTATCAGGCCGTTGCGACGCGGGCGAAGAGCTGATCGAGCAGCGCTATCGCCAGATCGATCTCGGCGTAGCTCATGGTCAGAGCAGGCGCGAGCGTGATGACGTTCTTGTAATAACCGCCGATATCGAGAACGAGGCCGTAGCGCTGGCCCGCGACCTCGAGATCGGCCTTCATGCCCTCGTCGCACATCAGGTCCACGAGGCGCTTGGAGGGGGTGTAGCTGTCATGCGGCTCGCAGATCTCGATCCGCAGCGCCATGCCGAGCCCGTCGACCTCGCCCACGATCTTGTGGCGCTTCTCGAGGTCCTTGAGTCCTTCGAGGAAATACGCGCCCTTGGCCATGACCATGGTCTCGTAGTCTTCCTCCTCCATCATCTTCATCGCCTCGAGCGCGACGGCTGTGCCGAGCGGATTGGCGTTGAAGGTGGAGTGGGTCGAGCCGGGCGGGAACACCGTCGGGTTGATAAGGGCTTCCTTGGCCCAGATGCCCGAGAGCGGGTTGAGACCGTTGGTCACGGCCTTGCCGAACACGATCACATCCGGCTGCACGCCGAAATGCTCGATCGACCAGAGCTTGCCCGTCCGGTAGAAGCCCATCTGGATTTCGTCGACCACCAGCAGGATGCCGTGGTCGTCCAGCACCTTCTTCAGGCCCGTGAAGAAGTTCGGCGGCGGGATGACATAGCCGCCGGTGCCCTGCAGCGGCTCGACATAGAAGGCGGCGTATTCGGCCTGGCCGACCTTGGGATCCCAGACGCCGTTGTATTCGCTCTCGAAGAGCCGGGCGAACTGCGCGACGCAGTGCTCGCCGTATTCCTCCTTGCTCATGCCCTTGGGACCCCGGAAATGGTAGGGGAAGGGGATGAAATGCGCCCGCTCGCCGAAATGGCCGAAGCGGCGGCGGTAGCGGTATGAGGAGGTGATCGCGGAGGCGCCGAGCGTGCGGCCGTGATAGCCGCCCTCGAAGGCGAACATCAGGCTCTTGCCGCCCGAGGCGTTTCGCACGAGCTTCAGCGAATCCTCGACCGCCTGCGCGCCCCCGACATTGAAATGGACGCGGCCCTTGGCGCCGAACTTGCGCTGCGCATCCTGCGCGATCATCGCGGCCAGCTCGATCTTCTCGCGATGGAGATACTGGCTGGCGACTTGCGGCAGCGTGTCGATCTGGCGCTTCAGCGCCTTGTTCAGGCGCGAATTGGCATAGCCGAAATTGACCGCCGAATACCACATCTGCAGGTCGAGGAAGCGGTTGCCGGCGGCGTCGTGCATGAAGGAGCCGTCGCAGCCCGAGAAGATCTTCGGGAACTGCGTGTAATGCACCGTGTCGCCATGCGAACAATACTCGGCTTCCAGCGCGAGCAGCCGCGCTTCTTCCGCCGCCAGCCCGTCCGCGGGCGAGGCCGGCCGGTCGAGCAGGGAGGTCACATCATCCATCGATCTTGTCCTTGAGGGTCAGGCTTTCGGCCGGCAGGGCGGCGCCCGCCAGCACGGATTCCAGAAGCGAGACGGCTTGTGCGAAATCCGCGAAGGGGTGGTGGGGAATCGTCGCCTCGCGGCAATGCGCGATGAGGCTCTTCTTGGCGAAGACGAGGTCCGCTTCGCCGGCGAGGCAGAAATCGGAGCGGCCGTCGCCCACCAGCAGCGTCAGCGGCCGCGACAGTCCCGAGGCGATGCGGCATTTGCAGGTTCCGCTGCCGCAGGCGCCGCCCGGCGCCGCATGCGGCGAGGTCATGCGCCAGCGATCGCCGCCGATCGGCTCCAGATGGTTGGCGACGACCGGCAGATGGCCGAGCCCGGCCCGGCCGAGCAGCGTATGGATCGTGCGGTCGAGACCGTCGGAGACGACCGTGACCGGTACACCGTGACGCTGGCACAGCCGCACGAAGGCGGAAAAGCCCCAGTCGATCTCGAGCGAGGCGGTGAAGGTATCGAGCACGTCGGGCGAGACGCGCAGCAGGGCGACCTGCCGCTCCATGCATTCGCGCGAGCCGATCGCGCCGGCTTCCCACTGCGCCTCGATCTCCTCCCAGCCCGGCTCCGCGAAGCGCTGGAGGATGGCGTCGGTGGTGTCCCGGCATGAAATCGTGCCGTCGAAATCGATCAGGGCCTGCCAGAGCATCGTCATTCGCTTTCGTAATCGCGAAGACTGTTCGGCAAGGAGCGTGCCAAGGCTCAAGTCATTGGCAAATATAGGAAAGAGATGATTTCGGCCTTGCGCCTGCTCCCCGTTTTGCGGGGGCGGCTCCAATTTTTGGAGGTCGCGTTCAGTCGCCTTGGACGTCGTCGGGCATCATCACCGCCAGCGGCAGGCGCAAGACGGCGCAGGTGCCGCGTCCAGCTTGCTGCTCGTAGCGCAGTTCCGTGCCGAGGCTGTTGGCCATCGCGCGGACGATGCGGCTGCCGAGGCCCGTGCCGGTGACCTGGCCCTGGCCCGTCCAGCCGACGCCGTCATCGGCAACCGAAAGAACCGCCTCGGTCTCCAGCAGCTCGAGCCGCACGCGCACTTCGCCCGAGCCCTCTGGGTAGGCATATTTCAGCGCATTGGTCAGCAGCTCGGTGGTGATGAGACCGATCGAGATCGCCCGGTCGGTCTTCACCTGAAGCGGCACGGCCTCGAAGCGGATCGACGGCGTGATGTCCGAGCCGGTCAGGGAGCGCTCGAATTCGCGGATCAGCGTGGCCAGATAGCCGCCGAGATCGACGCTGCGCACATCGTCCGAGGTGTAGAGGCTGCGGTGCAGATTGCCGATCGCGGTGATGCGCGCCTGCGTTTCGGCCAGCGCCGCTTTGGCGGCCGGGTCCTGCACCGCATTGGCCTGCATCCGCACCAGCGAGCCGACCAGCGCGAGGCTGTTGGCGACGCGGTGATTCACCTCCGCGAGAAGGGCGATCGCCTTGTCGCGCGCGGCCAGAACCTCCCGCTCGGCCTGCTCCTTGGCGCGCTGGAGCCGGGTCTTGCCGACGGCATGCTCGACGGCGGCCACCAGCAGAACCTCGAAATCCTCGCCCACCGTCTTGATGACATAGTCGAGCGCGCCGGCCTTCAGCGCCGCAACCGCGATCGAAAGCTCCGCCGAGGCGGTGACATAGACGACGGCCGGCACATGCCCGCGCTCGGTCAGCGCCGCCATGACCTCCAGCCCCGATGTCGTGCCGAGGTCGTGATCGAGGATGATCACGTCGTAGGGCTGGCTCTCCAGCTGCGCGAAGGCCGCTTCCGCCGAGCCGGCATGAGTCACCGCATAGCCGCGCCGGGCCAGGATGCGCTGCACCAGCCGCCCCAGCGCCGCATCGTCGTCGATGTAGAGCAGTTGGATGGCGTTGTTCGGCATCAGGCTGCGGCCGCGAGGGCGATCATGCGGTTTCCGGAACCTGCATCACGGAGAAGAACAGGCCGAGCTGGCGGATCGCGTTGGCGAAGCCTTCATAGGCGACCGGCTTGGTGATGTAGACATTCGCGCCGAGATCATAGCAGCGCTGGATCTCGCGGCTGTCGTCGGTCGTGGTCAGCACCACCACCGGCGAGCGCTTGGTATGCTGGTTGCTCTTCACCTTCTCCAAGATATCCACCCCGCCCATGTCGGGCAGGTTGAGGTCGAGCAGGATCAGCAGGTGCCGGCCGGCGCTGGCCTCGCCCGATCCGTCCGGGCCGAGCAGGAATTCCAGCGCATCCGTGCCGTTGGTGAAGGGGATGATCTCGTTGTTCACCCCGGCGCGGCGGATGTTCTTCTCGATCAGGCGCGCATGCCCCTCATCGTCCTCGATCATGATGATTGAGACGGGTTTAGCCCGGTTCATGCGTCCGCGGTCCTTCTGTGAAGGGTGAGATCGGTGGGTAGCAGGATGGTGAAGGTGCTGCCACTGCCGAGTTTCGACTTTACGGTGATATCGCCGCCCAGAGTGCGCACCAGCGTGCGCACATGGGCAAGGCCGATGCCTTCGCCGGCGGTGTTCTGCGAGCCGGAGCGGCGGAAGAGCTCGAAGATGCGCTCGTGATCGCTCGCGGCGATGCCGCGCCCATTGTCCTCGACCGCGATGCGCACCCAGCCGCGCGCCTCGGGCCGGATCGTCACCGCGATGCGGATCGGCCGCTCCGGGGAGCGGTATTTGATGGCGTTGTCGAGCAGGTTCCCGAGAATCTGGTCGAGCGAGAGCCTGTCCGTCACCATACGCGAGACGGTGGAATCGACGCTGATGCCGCCGCCCTCCTCGCCGCTGGCCTGGTGATGCACCGCGGCCGCAGCGGCCTCCGCCACCTTGGTCGGATCGACCGGCTCGGCCTTGAGCGCCCGGCGGCCCTCGCGGGAAATCTTCAGGATGGCGTTGATCAGCCCGTCCATCTTGCGGGTGGAGGAGCGGATGAAGCCGACCGCTTCGGGAACGTCTTCCTTCAGTGCCAGTTCGGCGGCGGTGCGTTGCTCGGGCGTGGCTGCCTGCCCTGCCGTGACATAGCCGGAAATCGGCTCGAAGGTCGCTTCCAGCTCGCTGGTGAAGCCCATGATGTTGACCAGCGGCGCCCGCAGATCATGCGTCACGATATAGGCGAAGAGCTGAAACTCCTCATTGGCCTTGGTCAGGGCGTCGGTCCGCTGGCGCACGCGCTCTTCGAGGCCGGTGTTCAGCGCCTCCACCTCGCGCCGCGCGGCGGTCAGCTCATTGGTGTAGCTCAAGATCGTCCAGACCGCTGCCCCCGCCATGCCGATCAGCAGGATCGCGCCGATGATGGTGGTCCAGCGCAGCCTCTCGCCGGCCTGGCTCTGCGCCGCCACCGCCTCGCGCAGACGGACTTCCGAACGCCCGAGCATCTGCGAAAAATCATCGCGCAGATCGTCCATAAGCTGCTTGCCGCGCCCTTCGCGCAGCACCGCCAGGGCGCCCTCGACATCGCCGGCTCGCGCCAGCGCGACCGTCGAGGCCAGCTCCGCCATCTTCTGGCGCAGAGCGCGCGCCATCGTGTCGGCTTCGGGCTCGATACCGGAGACGCGCGTCACGGCGGCGCGCCAGCGCTCGAGCGCAGCCTCGAACCCGTCCGCGGCGCGCAGATAGGGCGCCAGATAGGCTTCGTCGCGCGTGAGCAGGAAACCGCGCTGCCCGGTTTCGGCATCCTGAACCAGCGAGATCAGGTCGGCCGAGGCGCTGCGGACTCCGCGCGCCGCGACCACCTCGCCGAAATAGCGTTCATTGGCCGCCGTCAGCCACAGCGAGGTCGCGACGATGCCCAGCAGGATCGCGATCCCCGCCGCCAGCAGAACGGCGTTGGAGCGTTTGAAGAACGCTTGGGAGATGGGCATGCGGCGAGCCGGGGGGTTCGGGAAAGAGGGTGATGGCCAATCACGGATTCGCGTGCAACGTCAAATGACATCGACGGGAGAGTTCGGATGGTGCGGGGGGCTCTTTTGCACGCCGGGTCGGATGGCTTAAGCCGTCCAGCTCTCCACCGAGGGAAGAATTGCCATGACCAAGCTCTGCAAATTCACTTCGCCGGGAGACGGCAAGCCCGTCTACGTCAATCCCGAGCAGGTCAGCGTCGTCTACAGCCATAAGGGCGAGCCGCCCGACACCATCATCGCCTTCCGCAAGGATTTCCTGCTCGGCGTGCGCGAGAGCCTGGAGGAGACCATCGCGATTCTGGAGCGGGCGAAGACCGACGCGGGCTGAGGCGGGCGGGTGGCTCTCCGCCCGCCCTTGTGCAGCAATGACTGCCGGCTCAGGCGCCGGTCTTGATCCGCTGCACGCCGCTGAGCACGGCCTTCAGCGAGGCCATCACGATGTTGGGGTCCATGCCGACGCCGTGGACGATCCGCCCCTGCGCATCCTCCAGCTTCACATAGCAGGCGGCGTTGGCGTTGGCGCCGCGCCCCACCGCATGCTCGTGATAGTCGAGGAAGGAGAAGTCGATCCCGAATTCCTGCTTCAGCGCCTCGACGAAAGCGTCGATCGGCCCGTTGCCCTCGCCCTCGATGCTGCGGATCGTGCCGTCCTGCTGCCTGAGTTCGGCCGTCAGCGTGCGACTGCCCTGGCCGGTCGGCAGGGTCTTGTGCGAGACCAGTTCGAGCGGGGCATCGGTCAACCCATAGGTGCGTCCGAACAGGCTCCACAGGGCGGTGCTGGTTAGCTCCTTGCCGTCGGCATCCATCTGCTCCTGCGCGATCTTGGAGAACTCGATCTGCAGCGGGCGCGGCAGATCGAGCCCGTGATCGGCCTGGAGGATATAGGCGATGCCGCCCTTGCCCGATTGCGAGTTGATGCGGATCACCGCCTCGTAGTCGCGCCCGACATCCTTGGGGTCGATCGGCAGATAGGGAACCTGAAACAGCGGGTCGTTGCGCTTCTGCTGCGCATCGAAGCCCTTCTTGATCGCATCCTGATGCGAGCCCGAGAAGGCGGTGTAGACCAGGTCGCCGACGTAAGGGTGGCGCTCATGCACCGGCAACTGCGTGCAGTATTCGGCGACGCTGCGGATCTCGCTGACGTCGCGCAGATCGAGCTTGGGATCGACGCCCTGTGTGAACAGGTTGAGCGCCATGGTGACGATGTCGACATTGCCGGTACGCTCGCCATTGCCGAACAGCGTGCCTTCGACGCGGTCGGCGCCGGCCATCAGCGCGAGCTCGGCCGCCGCCACAGCCGTGCCGCGGTCATTATGCGGGTGGATCGAGAGCAGCACGCTGTCGCGGCCCGAAATATGCCGGCCGAACCATTCGAACTGGTCGGCATAGACGTTCGGCGTCGCCATCTCGACCGTCGCGGGCAGGTTCAGGATCAGCTTGTTCTGCGGGGTCGGCTGAATGACCGCCTTCACCGCTTCGCAGATCTCCAGCGCGTAATCGAGTTCGGTGCCGGTGAAGCTCTCGGGCGAGTATTCGAAGGTGAAGTTCGTCTCCGGCGCGGCCTGCGCCAGCGCCTTGATCTGCGTTGCCGCCTCAACCGCGATCTTCGTGATGCCGTCGCGATCCGCGCGGAACACCACCTCGCGCTGCAGCGTCGAGGTCGAATTGTAGAAGTGCAGGATGACGTTCTTCGCCCCCTTCACCGCGGCGAAGGTGCGCTCGATCAGTTCCGGCCGGCACTGGGTCAGAACCTGGATCGCGACGTCGTCGGGAATGGCGCCGCTTTCGATGATCGAGCGGACGAAATCGAAATCGGTCTGCGAGGCGGCCGGAAAGGCGACCTCGATCTCCTTGAAGCCCATCTTCACCAGAAGCTGGAACATCCGGTTCTTGCGCTCGACGCCCATCGGCTCGATCAGCGCCTGATTGCCGTCCCGAAGATCGACCGAGCACCAGATCGGCGCCGTCTCCAGGACTTTGGAAGGCCATTGCCGGTCGGGAAGGTTCACCGGCGCATAGGCGCGGTATTTCGAGATCGGCATGCTGGACATGGGAAAACCTTCACGGTGGCGATCCGAACCTCCGGCAGGCCGGTGGCGCGGTGCGAGGCGATGATCCAGGCCGCATCGATGATGGGCTGCGGCCTGCCGCCTTCGCAGCGACGCGACATAAGCAGAGCACCGCACGCTGATCAATCCCGCCGCGCCGTGGCCGTCCGGCATCACGGCGGACGCAACGTCACATTTGCAGGGCAGGGTGCGGAACCGGACACGCGCTGGCATGTTGCGTGACGTGACGATCCGGCGCCTCCGCCGGCTATAGGCGAGGTGCCGACGATGACGATGGCGGTCGAAGCGAAGGGCGCGGCAGCGTCCGCGGGCGGGCGTAACCCCTCGAAGCGCGCCCTGCGCGGTCTCGATGCGCTGAATTTCTTCCTCGCCGATGTGCGCGACGGCCTGGGCCCTTATCTGGCGATCTATCTGCTCGCCGTGCGCGGGCCGGAGCAGGGCTGGAACGAGGCGACGATCGGCCTCGTGATGACCATCGCTGGCATCGTCGGGCTGATCGCGCAGACGCCGGCCGGCGCGCTGATCGATCGCGGCCGGCACAAGCCGGCCATCGTGATCGCCGCTGCCGTCGCGGTGACGCTGTCCTGCGTCGTGCTGCCCTTCATCAGCAATTTCTACCTCGTCGTCGGCACGCAATCGCTCGCGGCCATCGCCGGTGCGATCTTTCCCCCGGCGCTCGCGGCGATCACGCTCGGTCTCGTCGGGCCGAAGATGTTCTCCAAGCGCATCGGCCGCAACGAGGCCTTCAACCATCTCGGCAATGCGGTCTCGGCGGCGATCGCCGGCGGCACGGCCTATTTCTTCGGCCCGGTCGTGGTGTTCTGGCTGATGGCGATCCTGGCCGTCTTCAGCATCGGCGCCATGCTGATGGTGCCCGAAAAGGAGATCGACGACGATCTCGCGCGCGGCCTCGACGAGGCCGTCGACGATGAAAAGCCCTCCGGCTTCGCAGCCTTGCTCAAGAACCGCCATCTCATGCTGTTCGCGCTGCTCTGCGCCGTGTTCCACCTCGCCAATGCGGCCATGCTGACCTCGGTGGGGCAGCTTCTCACCCGTGTCGTCGGCAAGGAGCAGGCGACCTCCCTCGTCGCTGTCTGCATCGTCGCGGCGCAATGCGTCATGGTGCCGATGGCGCTGCTGGTCGGCGCCAAGGTCGATGGCTGGGGCCGCAAGCCGCTCTTTCTTCTCGCCTTCGGTGTGCTGGCGCTGCGCGGCGCGCTCTATGTGGTGTCGGACAATCCGTTCTGGCTCGTGGCGGTGCAGGCGCTCGACGGCGTCGGCGCCGGCATCTTCGGCGCGCTGTTCCCGATCGTCGTGGCCGATCTGACGCGCGGTACCGGCCGCTTCAATGTCTCGCAGGGCGCGGTCGCGACTTTCCAGGGCGTGGGGGCCTCGATGTCGGCCTCGCTCGCGGGCGTCATTATCGTGCAGGCGAGCTATTCGGCCGCCTTCCTGACGCTCGCCGCCATCGCGGCGGCGGGGCTGGTGCTCTACATCGTTGCCATGCCGGAAACGCGGGACTATCAGCCGCCGACCGACCATGAGGCCGCTCCCGTCCCGGGCGGCGCGGGCGAGAAGGTTGCGTGAATTCGATGGCCGGCTGGGGTTTGGGCGGCACGCAGCTTGCCGCGATCGCGATCTTCGTCGCGACCTATGTGGCGATCGCGATCGGCCGCGTCCCGGGCCTGCGCGTGGACCGGGCCGGAGCCGCCCTGATCGGTGCCGCATTGATGGTCGCCTGCGGCGTGCTGCCGCTTGAGGACGCCTATCGCGCCATCGATCTCGACACGATCACGCTGCTGCTCGGCATGATGATCGTCGTCGCCAATCTCAGGCTCTCCGGCTTCGTCCGCATGGTCACCGGCTGGGCGGTCGGCAGGGCGCGACACCCGGCCCTGCTTCTGGCGGCGGTCGTGGTCACGACGGGCGTTCTCTCCGCCTTTCTCGTCAACGATGCGATCTGCCTCGTGATGACCCCGATCGTCATCACCCTCACGCGGGCGCTCGACCGCAACCCGGTGCCCTATCTGATCGCGGTCGCGCTCGCCTCCAATGTCGGCTCGACAGCGACGATCACCGGCAATCCCCAGAACATGATCATCGGCAACCTGTCCGGCATCTCCTATGGCGCCTTCACCGGCGCGCTGGTGCCGGTCGCCGCCCTCGGCCTGCTCGTCACCATCCTGCTCGTCCTGCTGCTGAACCCGCGCGAATACGTCACGAGGCAGGCTTTGCCCGAGGCCGCCGTGCCGGCGCATTATCACGGCTGGCTGGCGGCCAAGTCGGCGCTGGTCTCGCTGGCGATGATCGGCCTGTTCTTCCTCGGCCAGCCTGTCGCGAAGGTCGCGATCTGTGCCGCGGCGCTGCTGCTGCTGACGCGGCGGATCGAGCCGAGGAAGGTCTATGCCGAAATCGACGGTCAGCTTCTGCTGATGTTCGCCGGGCTTTTCGTGGTGGTGAGGGGGCTTGAGCATGCCGTGCTCACGAAGGATGTGATCGCCCAGGCCGCGCAGTTCGACCTCGGCAATGTGGCGGTGCTGACGGGCGTCACGGCGGTCCTGTCGAACCTCGTGAGCAACGTACCGGCCGTGCTGGTGCTGAAGCCGTTCGTCGAGACGGTGCAGGATCCGCAGCGCGCCTGGCTGGTCGTGGCGATGGCCTCGACGCTCGCCGGCAACTTCACGCTGCTGGGCTCGGTCGCCAATCTGATCGTCGCCGAGCGCGCCGCGAAGGACGGCATCACGATCGACTTCTGGGCCTATTTTAGGATCGGCGCGCCGCTGACCCTGGCGACGCTGGCGATCGGGGTGTTCTGGCTGCGCTAGACCATCGTATGCCCGACCGGATGCGGTCTCGATCGGCCAAGATAGGATATCGCTTTCCGCCTCAGTGCCCGGGCCGCAGCATGCCCAGCACCGCTTCGATGGCCATGGCCCTGCGCCGTGCGATCGTGTCAGGCGCGCCCATGTCGTGGCCGAAGACCTGGCGGATGCTCGCGCGGTTGGAGACGTTGTAGAAGGCGAGCGCACTCATCGTCAGATGGATGTCGATCGCCTCGATGCCGGGCCGGAACAGCCCCATCGCGACGCCGCGCCCATAAGCTTCGCGGATCATGTCGATGGCGGAGAGGTTGAGCGTCGCGATGCGGTCCGAACTCGCCAGATGGCGGGCGTGATGGATGTTCTCGACCATGACGAGCCGCACGAAATCGGCGTTCTGCGCATGGTAGTCGAAGGTGAAGCCGGCCAGCAGCCTGATCGCTTCCACCGGTGGCAGGCTGGCGAGGTCGAGACTGCGCTCCAGCTCGCGGATGCGCTCGTACATCTCCTCCAGGACCGCGCGGTAGAGCCCCTCCTTGTCGCCGAAATAATAATAGATCATCCGCTTGCTGGTCGCGGTGCGGGCGGCGATCTCGTCGACGCGCGCGCCGCTCAGCCCGTTCTCGACGAATTCCCGGCGGGCCGCATCGAGGATGTTGCGCCGGACGCCCTGCGGATCCTGCGTCCAGCTGGATTGCCGCGGCTTGCCGCGCGCCGGGGGGGACGCGGTCGCGGACGCCGATTTGCTCATCGTTCCGGTCCTCCCCATCCCGCCTCGGCCGCCGGCCCTGGAAGCGCGCGCCGGCGGCTTGACTGAATTTAACCGGATGGTACATTTATCACCGTGGGGCGAGGACGCAAGCCGCACCCAGCGCCCGGAAGCGGCGCGGCGAAGACGACCGAGGAAGCGCGAGTCGACCCGCAGAAGGTCGTCCGCAAGGGAGCAGGAATGGGTTACCAGCTCGATTTCACGCCCGTCATCGACGGCATGCCGGCGCTGCTCGCGGCGTGTCTGGGCACCTTCGTGCTCGCACTCGGCGGCATGGCGCTGGCCATCGTCATCGGCATCGGCGGCGTGATCCTTCGTGACTCGCCGTTCGCTCCGGTCCGCTGGGCCGTGAAGGCCTTCGTCGAGCTGATCCGCAACACGCCCTTCCTCGTCCAGATCTTCTTCATCTATTTCGCGCTGCCGCTGGCAGGCCTGCGGCTCGACCCGACCCCGACCGCAATCATCGCGCTGGGCATCAATGGCGGTGCCTATGCCATCGAGATCATTCGCGGCGGCGTGCAGGCGATTCCTGTCGGCCAGATCGAGGCGGGCCTCGCTTTGGGGCTGCACAAGGCGCAGGTCTTCCGGCTGATCGTGCTGAAGCCGGCCCTGCGCGCGATCTTCCCCTCGCTCACCAGCCAGTTCGTGCTGCTGACCCTGACGACCAGCGTCTGCTCGGCGATATCGGCCTATGAGCTGACCTCCGTCGCTCAGCAGATCGAGACGTCGAGTTTCCGCTCCTTCGAGGTCTACGGCACCATCACGGTGCTCTACCTCGTGATCTCCTGGATCATGATGCGCGCCTTCGGCGAGATCACGCGCCGCTATTTCTCCTATCCGGTGAAGTGAGGCGGGCGATGGGCGAGAGCGAGTTCCTCTTCCTGCTGGCCGGCCTGAAATGGACGGTTCTGCTCTCCGTCATCGGTTTCGCCGGCGGCGGCGTCTTCGGGCTGGTGGTGGCGCTGCTGCGCACCTGCGGCATCGGCCCGGTCGAGCGTGGAGCCTCCGGCTACATCGCGATCTTCCAGGGCACGCCTCTGCTGATGCAGCTCTTCGTGGTCTATTACGGCCTGGCGCTGATCGGCCTGCGTCTCGATGCCTGGGTCGCCGTCGCGATCGGCTTTACCCTCCATGCGAGCGCCTATCTCGGCGAGATCTGGCGGGGCTCGATCGAGGCCGTGCCGAAGGGCCAGACCGAGGCCGCCAAGGCGCTCAGCCTTCGCTACACCGCCCGGATGCGCGACGTCATCCTGCCGCAGGCGATCCGCATTTCGCTGCCGGCGACGATCGGCTTCCTCGTGCAGCTCATCAAGGGCACCTCGCTCGCCGCGATCGTCGGCTTCACCGAGCTGACGCGCGCCGGCAACATCGTTTCCAACCAGACCTTCAAGCCGCTGCTCGTCTTCGGCATCGTCGGCATCCTGTACTTCCTGATCTGCTGGCCGCTTTCGCTCTACGGCAGTCATCTGGAGCGGCGCATGGCCATCGCCTCGCGCTGAAGAGAACCCGCAAAGGGTCGACCAAACCAACCGCGATCACCGCGTATCCAAGGGAGAGAAACCATGATGAACACCACCCGCCGCCTCATGCTCGCCGCCGGCGCCGCCGCGCTGGCGCTGCCGGCCCTGATGGGCGCCCCGGCCCAGGCCATCACACCGGCCGAGATCAAGGCCCGCGGAAAGATCATCGTCGGCATTCAGGGCGATAACCCGCCCTGGGGCTTCGTCACCAGCGCCGGCAAGCAGGACGGCCTCGACGCCGACATCGCCGCCCTCTTCGCCAAGGAACTCGGCGTGCAGGTCGAATTCGTGCCGCTCGAGGTCAACAACCGGATCCCGGCGCTGACCACCGGCCGCGTCGATGTGCTCTTCGCCACGATGGCGATGCTGCCCGAGCGCGCCAAGGCGGTCCAGTTCTCCAAGCCCTATGTCGCCAACACCATCGTGCTCGTCGGCGCCAAGAAGGATACGATCAAGACCAATGCCGACATGGGGTCCCTGACCATCGGCGTCGCCAAGGGCTCGGCCCAGGACACGCAGGTGACCAAGAACGCCCCGTCGAGCGCCACCATCCGCCGCTATGACGGCGATGCGCCGTCCATCCAGGCGCTGGTCTCCGGCCAGGTCCAGGCCGTGGGCGGCAACGTCTTCTATCTGCAGCGCATCGAGCAGGCCCGCCCCGGCGAGTTCGAGAACAAGCTCGCATTCCAGAACCTCTACAACGGCGCCTGCACACGCCTCGGCGAAAAGGAGCTGAATGCCGCGCTCAACAGCTTCATCGACAAGATCAAGGCCAATGGCGAGCTGAAGACGATCTACGACAAGTGGATGAAGGTCCCGGTCCACACCTTCCCGGACAGCCTCGAAGGCATTCCGTTCACGGCCGGTTGAGCTGGCCTCTCTCCGCCCGGCGCCACGGCCGGGCGGAGTTTTCGATCGCCCAGATGCAACGGAGCCGGGCCATGAGCGCCACCGCAACCTCCGCCGCGCCGGCTGACGCGACCCCCATGATCGCCATGGAACACGTCGAGAAGTGGTATGGCGGCTACAAGGCTCTGACCGACATCACCCTGTCCGTCCGCAAGGGCGAGCGCATCGTCCTGTGCGGACCGTCCGGATCGGGCAAATCCACGCTGATCCGCTGCATCAACCGCCTGGAGAGCTACCAGAAGGGTCAGATCCGGGTCGGCGGCACGACGCTCGCCGATGACGGCAGAACCATCGACGCGGTGCGCCGCGAGGTCGGCATGGTCTTCCAGCACTTCAACCTGTTCCCGCACATGACGGTGCTTCAGAACTGCATGCTGGCGCCGATGCGCTCGCTCGGCGTCGGTCGTGCGGAAGCGGAGGCGACCGCCCGCCAGCTGCTCGGGCGGGTCAAGATCCTCGAGCAGGCCGGGAAATATCCGGCGCAGCTTTCCGGCGGCCAGCAGCAGCGCGTCGCCATCGCCCGCGCGCTGTGCATGAAGCCCAAGGTCATGCTCTTCGACGAGCCGACCTCAGCCCTCGACCCCGAAATGGTCAAGGAAGTGCTCGACACCATGATCGGCCTGGCCGATGAGGGCATGACGATGATCTGCGTCACCCATGAGATGGGCTTCGCCCGCCAGGTCGCCGACCGGGTGATCTTCATGGCCGAGGGCGTCATCGTCGAAGAGGCTCCGCCCGAGGAATTCTTCAGCGCACCGCGTCAGGAGCGCACGCAGACATTTCTCGGCGACATCCTCCGCAAGCATTGATCGTCAGATCGCCACCGCAACGCATCACGGAAGCCGGCCACCATGTCCCGCCTCGTCTACATCCTCAACGGGCCGAACCTCAATCTTCTCGGCAAGCGCCAGCCTCACATCTACGGCCACGAGACCCTGGCCGATGTCGAGCGCGACTGCCGCGCGCTGGCCGGGGAACTCGGCCTGACGCTGCGCTTCCACCAGTCGAACCGCGAATACGAGCTGATCGACTGGATCCACGAGGCGCGCGAGGACGGCGCCGGCATCGTCATCAATCCGGCCGCCTTCACCCACACCTCGGTCGCGCTGCTCGACGCGCTCAACACCTTCGAGGGCCCGGTGATCGAGTGCCATATCTCGCAGGTCCACAAGCGCGAGGCCTTTCGCCACCATTCCTATGTCGCCATGCGGTCGGACGGGGTGATCGCGGGCTTCGGCACGCAGGGCTATCAGCTCGGCCTGCGCCGCATCGCGAAGCTGCTCGACGAGGCCGGAAAGGCTTCCGCGTGACGAAGGTCCGCATCGCCGTCGTCGGGGCCGGCCTGATCGGCCGGCGCCATGCCGAGCATGTCGCGAGCGAGCCTCGCGCCGCGCTCTCGGCGATCGTCGATCCCTCGCCGGCGGGCCGTCAGGAGGCCGAACGCCTCGGGGCGCCCTGGTTCGCCAGCTTTGCCGAGATGCTCGCCGCGGGGCGGCCGGAAGGCGTCGTCATCGCCACGCCGAACCAGCTCCACGTCGCGGGCGGATTGGAGGCGATCGAGGTCGGCATTCCGGCCATCGTCGAAAAGCCGCTCGCGGACAACCTGGCCGGTGCGGCGCGCCTCGTCGTCGCCGCCGAACGGGCCGGTGTGCCGCTGCTGACCGGCCACCACCGCCGCTACAATCCCATGGTCGCGAAAGCCAAGGAGATCCTCGACAGCGGTCGGCTTGGCCGGGTGCTGACGCTGAGCGGCCAGTTCTGGCTGATGAAGCCGGACGAGTATTTCGAGGTGCCCTGGCGCAGGGAGGAGGGGGCGGGGCCGATCCTGCTCAATCTGATCCATGACATCGATCTCTTCCGCTATCTCTGCGGAGAGATCGTCTCGGTTCAGGCACTGAGCTCGAACGCGGTTCGCGGCCACGCCGTGGAGGAGACCGCCGCCATTCTGCTGCGCTTCGAGAGCGGAGCGCTCGGCACGGTCACGGTCTCCGACTCGGTCGTCGCGCCCTGGAGCTGGGAGCTCACCACCGGCGAGAACCCCGCCTATCCGCAGCAGGACCAGTCCTGCTACCAGATCGGCGGCACCCATGGCGCACTTTCCATCCCGCAGCTCGAAATCTGGTCGAACCGGGACAAGCGCGGCTGGTGGGAGCCCCTGCAGCGCGAGCGCGTGCCCTTCCTGCCGGACGATCCGCTGAAGGTGCAGATCCGGCATTTCTGCGATGTCGTCCGCAACGGCGCCGCGCCGATTTCCTCCGGCCGCGAAGGGCTGAAGACGCTCGCCGTCATCGATGCGGTGAAGCGCGCGATCCGCACGGGCGAGGCGGCCAGCCCGGCGATCCCCGAAGGCGTGGCCGCATGATCTCCGGAACCACCCGCCTGATCGCCCATCTCGGCTACCCGACGGGGAGCTTCAAGGCGCCACTGATCTACAATCCCTATTTCGAGCGCGAAGGCATCGATGCCGTCGTCGTGCCGATGGGGTGCAAGGCAGAGGATTACCCGCAGTTCCTGGGGCTGGTGTTTCGGCTTTCCAACGCGCTCGGCGCCCTCGTGACGATGCCGCACAAGGTGACCACGGCGGGGCTGGTGGACATCATCTCGCCGACGGCGGCGATCGCCGGCGCCTGCAATGCGGTGCGGCTCGACGAAGAGGGTCGTCTCGTCGGCGATATGTTCGACGGCGAGGGCTTCGTTCGCGGCCTGCTGCGCAAGGGGTGCATTGTCGCAGGTTGCAGGGCGCTCGTCGTCGGGTGCGGCGGCGTCGGCTCGGCCATCGCCGCCTCGCTGGCGCGCGCCGGGGCGGCGAGGCTCGCGGTCTACGATACGCATGCCGCGTCCGCTGAGGCCCTGGCCGGCCGCCTGCGCCGGCACTATCCCCGGCTCGAGGCCGCTACCGGCTCGAACGACCCGGCCGGCTTCGACATCGTCGTCAACGCCACGCCGCTCGGCATGGAGCCGGGCGATCCGCTGCCGCTGGATGTCGCGCGGCTGGCGCCGGAGGCTTTCGTCGGCGAGGTGGTGATGAAGCAGGACGTCACGGCTTTTCTCGCGGCAGCGCGGGCCCGTGGCTGTCGAACCCAGATCGGCACCGATATGCTTTTCGAGCAGATCCCCGCCTATCTCGAATTCTTCGGCCTTCCTACCACCACGGCCGAGGATCTCAGGAGCGTGGCCAAGCTTGGCTGAAGAAGGACAGGACGCATGATCCCCTCCATCGCGACCGTCTGCGTCTCCGGCACGCTGCAGGAGAAGCTGGAGGCCATCGCCGCCGCGGGCTTCAGGGCGGTCGAGATCTTCGAGAACGATCTCATCGCCTTTCCCGGCTCGCCCGCGCAGGTGAGGCGCATCTGCGCCGATCTCGGGCTTGCGATCGTCACCTGCCAGCCCTTCCGCGATTTCGAGGGCATGCCCGAAAGCCGCCGCCAGCGCGTCTTCGACCGGGCCGAGCGCAAGTTCGACCTGTTGCAGGAGCTGGGCAGCGACATGCTCTTCGTCTGCTCCAACACCTCGCCCGAGGCGCAGGCCGGCATCGACCGCCTCGCGGAGGATTTCGCGGAGCTCGGCGAGCGGGCGGGCCGTCGCGGGCTCAAGGTCGGCTACGAGGCGCTGGCCTGGGGCCGCCACATCTTCGACTATCGCGACGCCTGGGAGATCGTGCGCCGGGCCAACCGGCCGGAGGTCGGGATCGTGCTCGATTCCTTCCATATCCTGTCGCGCAAGCTCGACGTGTCCGCCATCGGCGCCATTCCACGCGACAGGATCGCGATGGTGCAGATGGCGGACGCGCCGCTGCTGCAGATGGATTACCTGTCCTGGAGCCGCCACTGGCGCTGCCTGCCGGGGCAGGGCGATCTGGATCTGGCGGCCTTCATGCGCGCCCTCGCATCGACCGGCTATGACGGGGTGCTCTCGCTGGAGATCTTCAACGACCGCTTCCGCGCCGGCTCCGCCCGCTCGGTGGCGCTCGACGGCCACCGCTCGCTGATCTGGCTCCTCGATGAGACCGCGAGGCAGAGCGGCAGGCCTGTATCCGGGGCCGTGCCGATGCCGCCCCCGGGCCCGGTCGAGGCCGTCGAATTCATCGAATTCGCGGTGGCGGAGATCGAGCGCCCCGGCTTCGAGAGCCTTTTGCGCGCTCTCGGCTTTTCGAAGACCGGCACGCACCGCTCCAAGGAGGTCGCGCTCTGGCGCCAGGGCGATATCCGGATCGTGCTGAACAGCGAGGATGACGGCTTCGCCCACAGCTACCAGATCACGCACGGCACCTCGGTCTGCGCGCTGGCGCTGCGCGTGCCGGATGCGCAGGCTGCGACCGCCCGCGCCAAGGCGCTGCTCGACGTGCCCCATGCTGGCGCGGTCGGCCCGGGCGAACTCGACATCCCCGCCGTGCGCGGGCTCGGCGGCAGCCTGATCTACTTCATCGACGGCGGCTCCGCGCTCGGGCGCTGGTCGCAGGTCGATTTCGAGCCGACCGGCGAGGCGGGCCCCGATGCCGGCCTGACCGGCGTCGATCACATCTCGCAGACGATGCAATATGAGGAGATGCTGACCTGGCTGCTCTTCTATTCTTCGCTGTTCGACACCAGGAAGACTCCGAGCCAGGCCGTGCTCGATCCTGGCGGCGTCGTCCAGAGCCAGGTGGTCGAGAGCGGCCTCGACGGCCGCAACGGCCATGGGCTGCGCCTCATCCTCAACGGGTCCCAGAGCCACCGCACGCTCTCGGCCCGTTTCGTCACCGATTTCTTCGGCTCCGGCGTGCAGCACATCGCCTTGACCACCGACAACATCGTCGGCACGGTCCGCAACCTCGTGGCGAACGGCGTCGCCATGCTGCCGATCCCGGAAAACTATTACGACGACCTCGAGGCTCGATCCGATTTGCCGGCTCACGAGATCGACGTGCTGAAGGCGCTGAACATTCTCTACGACGGCGATGCCGGCGGCAGCTTCCATCAGGCCTATACCCAGACGCTCGATGGCGGGCTGTTCTTCGAAATCGTCCAGCGCGACGGCTATGCCGGCTATGGCGCGCCCAATGCAGGTATCCGCCTGACGGCGCAGGCGAGGCTCGCGAGGCCGATCTCCATGCCGTCGCCCCTGGGTCATTGAAGCTTCGGTGCGCGGCGATCCCGCCTTGACGGCTGCCGGCGACTCTCTAAGCTGATCGGCGATCGAGGTTCTTCGGGCACTGCCCGAAGCTAAGAGGGAATTCGGTGAGGCGCGGCAGCGCCGAAGCCGAAGCTGCCCCCGCAACTGTAAGCGGCGAGCCCTTCGTCCATCGTCCACTGGCGCCTGCAGCGCCGGGAAGGCCGGGCGAAACAGGCGCTGACCCGCGAGCCAGGAGACCTGCCCCGACCGCTGAAGACGTCTTTCGGGCGGGGTGCTCCGATGGATGTGCCGGGATCGGGGCGTCAAGGCGCCTTGCGAATGGTCACGTCCGCCTGCTCCCGCCCTTCATCTCGGGGAGCGATGACCATCATGTCCACATTCATTCAGTCGCCTTTGGCAGCGTCATGCGGCGAGGCCGCCCTCCGCTTGACGCGGCGGTTCGTCAGGCGCTATCGCAAATGTAACATTGTTACATACCGAGAGCCTCCGATGTCGCCGTCCCGCCGCTTGATCCCGTCCCGCCCGGTTCTCGGTGCGCTTTTGATCCTCGCGCTCACCGGCGCCGCGTCAGCCGAGCCGACGCGCTACCCGCTGACGCTGGAGAATTGCCGCGAGACAATCACCTTCACCGCGCCGCCCAAGCGCGTGGTGTCGGTCGGCCAGACGCAGACCGAGATCCTCTACGCCCTCGGCCTCGGCGACCGCGTCGTCGGCACGGCCGTCTGGTTCTCGCCCGTCGCCAAGCCCTATGAGGCGATCAACGCCAAGGTGAAGCGCCTCGCCGATAATGATCCGAGTTTCGAGGCCGTGCTGGCGCAGGACCCCGATCTGGTGACCGCCATGTTCGAGTGGCACATCGGCCCCAACGGCATCGTCGGCAAGCGCGACCAGTTCGCCAAGGTCAAGGTGCCGACCTATGTCTCGCCCACCGACTGCGTCGGCAAGGACAATAGCGGCGGCGGCGACGGCGTGCGCACCACCATGTTCACCATGGACCTCGTCTACCGGAACATCCGCGAATTCGGGCAGATCTTTGACGTCTCCGATCGGGCCGAGCAGCTCGTTGCGTCCCTGCAGGCGCGGGAGCAGAAGGCGGTCGAGGCCGTCGCGAACCTGAAGGCGAAGGATCTGTCGGTGGCGCTGTGGTTCTCCAGCAAGGACATCAAGGGCGATGCCTTCATGGCCGGCAAGAACGGCGTGCCGGGCTATATCCTCGCCAAGCTCGGCGCCCGCAACGTCATCGAGACGACCGAGGAATGGCCGCTGGTGGGCTGGGAGACGATCGCCGCCGCCAACCCCTCCGTCATCGTGGCGGTGAAGATGGATCGCCGCCGCTTCCCGGCCGACGATATCGAGAAGAAGCTGGACTTCCTGAAGACGGACCCCGTCGCCAGCAAGCTCGACGCCGTGAAGAACGGGCGCATCGCCGTGATCGACGTCGCCGCTACCCGCGCCGGCATCGACACGGTGGACGGCATCGAGACCCTGGTGCGCGCCCTCGCCGGCTTCCGTCCGGTCAACTGAGGCGCGCGCCTTGAGCCATGCTGCCCATGGGCCGAACTGGCCGTTGCGCATCGGCGCCGGCGTCCTCGCGCTCGTCGCGCTGGCGCTCGCCATCGCGCTGGCGGTCACGGTCGGCGAGATGCGGATCCCCCTCGACATCGCGCTGCGGGCGCTCGGCAACGGGCTGTTCGATCTCGGCCTGCCGGTCAGCGCGATCCAGCAGGGGGTGATCTTCGACTACAGGCTCAGCCGGGCGCTGATGGCGGCGCTGTGCGGCGGCTCGCTGGCGATCTCGGGCGCGATCCTGCAGGCGCTGCTGCGCAATCCGCTGGCCGAGCCCTATATCCTCGGCATCTCGGCCGGCGCCTCCACCGGCGCCGTCGCGGTGCTGATCCTGGGGGTCGGCGGGATGACGCTCGGCCTGTCGGCCGGCGCCTTCATCGGCTCCTGCGCGGCGCTGGCCGTGGTCGCGCTCTTGGCCTCGGGCGCGGGCGGCGCGAGCGACCGGGTCATCCTGTCCGGCGTCGCCGCCTCGCAGCTCTTCAACGCCGCCACCGCGACCATCGTCACGACGCTCGCCAGCGCCGAGCAGGCGAGGGGCGTGATGTTCTGGCTGCTGGGCAGCTTCGGGGGCGTGCGCTGGCCCGATCTGTGGATCGCGACACCTGTCGCCCTCGCCGGTTTCGCCATCTGCATGGTCCACGCAAAGGCGCTCGACGCCTTCGCCTTCGGGGTCGATTCCGCCGCCGCGCTGGGCGTGGCGGTGACGCGGGTGCGCGTGGTGCTGTTCGTCACCACGGCGGTCATCACGGCGGTGATGGTCTCGATCGTGGGAACGGTCGGCTTCGTCGGGCTCGTCATCCCGCATGCGGCGCGTTTCCTCGTCGGCTCCGGCCATGCACGGCTGCTGCCGGCTTGCCTCGTGGGCGGCGCGCTGTTCATGATCGGGGCCGACATCCTGTCGCGCATCCTGATCCCGCAACAGATCCTGCCGATCGGCGTCGTGACGGCGCTCTTCGGCGCCCCGGCCTTCGCGGTCATTCTCTACCGTGCCAGGAGGCGCTCGTGACCCTTGCCGCCAGGACTGTCAGCTGGGGGGTCGCCGGTCGCATGATCGTCGACGGCATCACGCTGGAAGCGGCGCCGGGGCGAATCCTCGGCCTGATCGGGCCCAACGGCTCGGGCAAGTCGAGCCTGCTGCGGCTGCTCTGCCGCCTGCGCAACGTCGCAAGCGGCGTGGTGACGCTCGACGGGCGGGACATTGCCGGGGTGCCGCGCCGGGAGCTGGCGCGCCGCCTCGCCTTCGTCGAGCAGCAGGCGACGACCGAGGTTCAGCTGTCCGTCTGCGACGTGGTGCGCCTCGGCCGCACGCCGCACCGGGCCGCGCTCGCCTCCTGGAGCCCCGCCGACGAGGCGGCGGTGGACGAGGCGCTCGGCCGCGTCGGGCTGCAGCACCGGCACGATCAGCTCTGGCATACGCTCTCCGGCGGCGAACGCCAGCGCGTCCATATCGCCCGGGCCCTGGCGCAGGAGCCGAGCGAACTCATTCTCGACGAGCCGACCAATCACCTCGACATCCAGCACCAGCTCTCGATCCTGACGCTGATCCGCAGGCTCGGCATCACCTGCATCATCGCCCTGCACGATCTCAATCTCGCGGCGCTCTATTGCGACGAGATCGCGGTGATGCAGGAGGGGCGGCTGGTCGCCGCCGGCGCGCCGGAGGCGGTGCTGACCGAAGAGATGATCCGCTCGGTCTTCGGCGTCGCGGTTGCCATCCGCCCGGGCGTCTCCGGCCGGCGCCATATCGAGTATCTCGTCGATGCCCCGCCGCTTGCGGTGAGGACCGCCCCGGTCAGCGCCGCTTGAGGTGATCCGGCCTGCCCGGCGGGCGCTTCTCAATCCTGGGCGAGATGGCGGCGGAAGATCTCCTCGTCCTCGGCCGCGACCGGCGTCTTGTCCTGGTCGGGCACCGGCGCGACGAGCTTGAAGACGACGCCGCTCGGCCGGAAATCGATCGAAGCCTTGCCGTCGAGCTCGGCAGCGAGCACGGCCTCGATCAGCCTCGTGCCGAAGCCGCGCCGGGCCGGCGATCCGGGCACTGGCGGGCCGCCGAACTCGTGCCAGCGGAACTCGAGCATATCGGTCGAGGCGTGCTTGACCACATGCCAGTCGACGACGACATGGCCGTGGGGCACTGAAAGGGCGCCGTATTTCACTGCGTTCGTCGCCAGCTCGTGCAGCGCCAGCATCAGCGCCATGGTGCCGCGCGGCGGCATCTTCAGATCCAGCCCATGGATCGAGAAGCGCTCGCCTTTCGGGATGTCGAAGGAAGCGGTGGCCGCCGCCACGATCTCGGGAATGGTGGCGCTGTTCCAGTTCTCCCGCGTCAGCAGATCATGCGCGCCGGAGAGCGATTGCAGCCGCGCGCTGATCACCGAGCGCGCCTCGCCGATCGATTCGGCGTTGCGCAGCGACTGGGTGACGATCGACTGCACGGTTGCCATCGAGTTCTTGACCCGGTGCTTGAGCTCGGCGGTGAGGATGTGCCGCTGCTCCTCGTTGCGCTTGGAGTCGGTCAGGTCGATGATGATGCCGGACAGGCTGCTGACCGTGTCGTCCACGCCGATATGCGGCCGCGCCCGCGCCATCAGCCAGCGGGTCTCGCCGGCGGGCGTTCTGACGCGGAATTCCAGCTCGAAATCGGTGCCCGTGTCGCGCGCGGCCATGATCGCGGCCTCCAGCCTGACGCGGTCATCCTCGATCGCAGCGGCCTTCATGTCCTCGAAGGCGAAGGGGTCGCTCGGCAGCTTGCCGAAATTGCGCTTGCAGATATCCGAGCAGGTCAGGCGCAGATCCGGGAAGGTCAGCGTCCAGGAGCCGAGCCGCGCGCCGGTGAGGATGAAGCGGGTACGCTCCTCGGACAGGCGCAGATCGCGGGTGCGGCGCTCCACCGCCTGCTCCAGCGCATCGCGATCCTTCTCCAGCCGCACCAGCCGGTCGCGCTCCAGCGTCACGTCCAGCTGCGAGGCGAAGAAATAGGTCAGGCGCCCGTCTTCGTCGAAGACCGGCGAGATCAGCACGCGGTTCCAGAACTTCGTGCCGTCCTTGCGGTGGTTGATGATCTCCATCTCGATCTCGGCGCGGCGGCGGATCGCGTCGCGCAGGCGGTCGATATCGGCCGGGTCGGTTTCCGGCCCCTGCAGGAAGCGGCAGTTGAAGCCGATGATCTCCTGCCGCGAATAGCCCGTCAGCCGGATGAAGGCCTCGTTGCAGAAGACGATGGGGTTATCGGGCTTGTTGGGATCGGTGATGAGCATCGGCATCCGCGTTGCGCGGACGGCGGAAGCGAACGGATCCGATGATTTACCGACGCGGTCGATTTCCGCGTCGATACGCGCATGCTCGTCGCTGGCGTTCATAAAGGATCCTGCTGCCGCACCGTTTCCCCCGCTGCCGACTTGCGTCCTTTAGCAGCGCCGTCCAGCGAACGAAAGCGACGAGCGGGCTTCCGGTTCCCGGATGTCGGATGGGCAGCGCGCCCGATCAGCGCGGCCGACGCAGGCTGTCAGCCGCAACAGGCTCGTCCGGCTGCGGTCCGATGTCGTCGTCGCGCAGCACCCGCCAGCCGGCCCCTTCCAGATCGACGAACTGCCCGGTGCGCATGCACCAGAAGAAGGCGCCGAGCCCGGCCAGCCCGAGGCCGAGCGCCAGCGGCAGAAGGATCACGATGATGTTCATGCCGGTTCCTCCCCGGTGCTCCGGGCCGGGCGGCCGCGCAGCGCGTTGAGCGTCACCACGAGCGAGCTGCCCGACATCGCGGCGGCGGCGACGAGCGGCGTCACCAGCCCCGCCACGGCGACCGGCACGGCGACGAGATTGTAGAGAACGGCGAACCAGAGATTCTGCACCATCAGCCTGCGGGCGCGGCGACCGATGGCAAGCGCCTGCGCCACCGGCAGCAGACCATCGCCCATGAAAACGACATCGGCCGCCGCCTGGGCGAGATGGGTCGCGCTGATCGGCGACATCGAGACATGCGCCCCCGCCAGCGCTGGAGCATCGTTCAGCCCATCGCCGACCATCAGCACCTTGCGGCCCTTCGCTGCGAGTTCCTCCAGCAGGGCGAGCTTCTCGCCCGGCAGCAGCCCGGCGCGGACGGTCTCGACGCCGAGGGCGGTGGCGACCGGCCCCACCGCATCGGGCCTGTCTCCGGAGAAGATGGCGACGCGCAGCCCCTCGGCCCTCAGCCGGTCGATCGTTTCCAGGGCCTGCGGCCGCAGCTTCTGGCCGATGGCGATCGCGATCCGGGTCTGCCCATCGCGATAGGCGATGAGCGAGGCGTTCGGATAGGCCGCGAGCGCCGCCTCGGCCTCGTGCTCCGCTCCGCAGAAGGAGACGCTGCCGAGCCGGCGCTCCGCGCCTTCGACCGTGACGGCGAGGCCCTGGCCGCTGACCTCGACCACGCCGCCGGCCGGCCGGCCCGAGCCCAGCGCCCTGACCAGCGCCTGAGCCAGCGGATGGCGGCTGGCGGCAGCGAGCGAGGCGATGGCCGCGCGCTGCTCCGGCGGCAGCGCCTCGGGATTGAGGATCTCGGCCTCGGGCAGGGTCAGAGTCCCGGTCTTGTCGAAGACGACGGTGTCGACCTCGGCCAGACGTTCCAGCGCATCGCCCTGCTTCAGCATCACCCGCCGCTGGAACAGGGCAGAGGCGGCGACGACCTGCACGGCGGGGATCGCCAGCCCGAGCGCGCAGGGGCAGGTGATGATCAGCACGGTGATGGCGATCACCAGCGCCTGCTGCCAAGCCAGCCCGAGGGCGAGCCAGCCGAGGAAGCTGGCGAGCGCCGTGGCATGCACCATCGGCGCATAGAGGCGCGCGGCCCTGTCCGACAGCCGGACATAGCGCGAGCGGCTTTCCACCGCCTGCGCCATTAGACGGTCGATCTCGTCGAGCAAGGTGCCGGCGCCGACCCGTTCGACCCGTACCCGCAAGGCGCCCGAGAGGTTGAGCGTGCCGGCATAGACCCGCGCCCCGCGCGCCACCGGCAGAGCCGGCGTCTCGCCCGTGACGAGGCTCTGGTCCAGCGCCGAGCGGCCATCCTCCACCAGCCCGTCGACGCAGACGCGCTCGCCCGGGGCGACCATGACGAGATCGCCGGCCCGGATCGCCGCGATCGGCAGCGAGACGGCGCTGCCATCCGCATCGAGCCGCGTCGCGGTTTCCGCCTTCAGCGCGGCGAGATTGCCGGCGAGGTCGCGGCTGCGGCGCCGCATCAGCTGGTCGAGATACCGCCCGATCAGCAGGAAGAAGAGGAGCATCACCGCCCCGTCGAAATAGGCGTGCTGGCCGTGATGCCAGGTCTCGACCACCGACATGCCGAGCGCCAGCACGACGCCGAGCGTGATCGGCACGTCCATATTGACGCCGCTGGCGCGCAGCGCCCGCATGGCGCTCTCAAAGAAGGGCCGTCCCGCATAAGCGGCGGTCGGCAGCGCGATGAGGGCCGACAGCCAGTGGAAGAGATCGCGCGTGGAGGGCTCGATATCGCTGGCATTGCCCGACCAGACCGAGACCGAAAGCAGCATGATGTTCATGGCCGAAAAGCCGGCGACGCCGAGGCAGCGCAGCAGCCGCCGCTCTTCCCGCGCATCGGCGTCCTCCTGCCCGCCGGGCAGGAAGGGATAGGCCTTGAAACCGAGGCTTGCCAGCCGCTCGATCACCGTCTCGGGCTTGAGCGCTCCCTCGCGCCATTCCACGGTGACGCGCTTGAGCGCGAGGTTCACCCGCGCCGTCAGCAATCCGGCCTCGCGCTGGAGCCCGTCCTCGATCGCATGCATGCAGCCGGCGCAGCGGATGCCGTCGACAGCCAGCTCCATGCCGGCCGTGCCCTCCGGCCCGTGGCGCACGAACACCGAGAGATCCTGCATGGCGGCCATGGTCAGTCCTTCAGCGCGATGCGGTTCTGCGAGACGAAGACCGTCTCCTCGCCTTGGAGGGCGGTGATGCCGAGCCCCCAGCGGCCGGCATGGACCTCGCCCAGCGCGATGCCGTAGAGCCCGGGCGCCTCCTCGGTCAGGAGGGCGGCGCGATCGAGCCCATGGGTGGCGGGGTGCTCGAGCACGACCGAGACGCGCAGCCCAGTGACCGGCGCCCCCAGCCGGTCGCGCATGGATAGGGCGATGCGCACACCGCCATCGACGCGCCGGACATCGCCCTCGGCGGACCAGCCGCGACCATCCTGCGCGCGCATGCGCTGGAACTCGCCGTTGAAGCGCTGGCTCGTCTCATAGGCGCTCTTGGCGTCGAGCCCCGGCATGGTCCGGATCGCCATCGTCATCATCGTCGCGTTGACGCCGGCGACCACGAGGAAAAAGCCGACGAGGCTCGCCAGCACGAGGAGCCCGGTCACCTCGAAGGGGCGTCGCGGTTCGGCCGGGCCGGCCGGCAGCTCGATCGGCATGATGAAGGCTCCGCAGCAGGACATGCTGTCCTCGTCTCAGGGGGCGATGAAATGATCCTGCGTGCGGACGACCTCACCCGCGAAGAGGTCCGACGCCGTGAAGGTGATCGTCTGGCTCTGCGCCAGGGGGGTGTCGTGCGGCACCGTCACCAGCACCCGGACCTCGCGCGAGGAATCGGGGGCGACGCTGACGATCGGGCGCAGATCCGCCGTGGCGGCGACCCCGATCGCCTCGATGGCGATGCCGGAGAGACCGGAGACGGTAAGGGCGAAGGGGCGCTCCTCGGGCCGCTTGTTCAGGATGCGCAGGCTGTAGGCATTGCGCAGCGAGCCGTCCTGCAGCCGCACGAAGAGCGGCGCACGCTCGTGCAGCACCGAAAGACCCGCCGTGGCGCGCGTCGCCAGCTGCCAGAGCATCGCGCCGCCCACGATCGCGATGAGCCCGAGATAGATCAGCGTCCGCAGCCGCACGATGCGGTAGATCGGGGTCAGCCCCGCCTGCCGGCGCTGGATGTTGGCCTCCGTGTCGAAGCCGATCAGCCGGGGCGGGCGGCCGATCTTGTCCATCACCGTGTCGCAGGCGTCGATGCAAAGCCCGCATTGGATGCAGTCGAGTTGGGCGCCGTCGCGGATGTCGATGCCCATCGGGCAGACGACGACGCATTGCTGGCAATCGACGCAGTCGCCCGCCGGCCGGCCCTCGGCCCGCAGCCGGGCCGCCTGCTTCACCGAGGCGCGCGGGTCGCCCCGATCGTAGCGATAGGTGACGTTCAGCGCCTCGTCGTCTGTGAGCGCCGCCTGGATGCGCGGCCAGGGGCACATGAACTTGCAGACCTGCTCGCGCATATGCCCGGCGAGCGCATAGGTCGTGAAGGTCAGGATTCCGATCCAGACATAGGCCATCATCGGCGCATGGAACGTGGCGAGCTCGCGCACCAGCGTCGGCGCATCGGCGAAGTAGAGCACCCAGGCGCCGCCCGTCCACCAGGCGATCATGACCCAGCTGAGATGCTTGGCGGCCTTGCGCCAGAGCGTGTCGAGGCTCCAGGCCATGCCGTCGCGGATCATGCGCTCGCGCCGGTCGCCCTCGAAGACGCGCTCCACGGCGAGGTAGAGATCGGTCCAGACGGTCTGCGGGCAGAGATAGCCGCACCAGATGCGCCCGGCGACCGCGTTCATCAGGAACAGGACGAAGGCCGCCATCACCAGCAGGCCGGTGAAGTAGTAGACCTCCTGCGGCCAGATCTCGATGAAGAAGAAGTAGAAGCGGTTGTTCGCGAGGTCGAGCAGCACCGCCTGGTTCGGCAGGTTCGGCCCGCGATCCCAGCGCAGGAAGGGCAGCAGGTAGTAGATCGCGAGGCAGAGGACCAGCAGAGCCCATTTCAGGCGCCGGAACGGGCCCGAGACGCTCTGCGGATAGACCTTCTTCGACGCCGCGAAGAGCGGCAGGTCCTCGGCCTCGCCGATCGACACCTCACTGCCCTCCGCCGAGCGAATGGATATAGACGGTAAGCGACTTGATCGTCGTCGGATCCAGCCGCGTGGTCCAGGCCGGCATCACGCCGCCGCGGCCATTCGTGATGGTCTCGGTGATCGAGGCGAGGTCGTTGCCATAGAGCGTGATCGCATCGCTGAGATCGGGCGCGCCCAGCTCCGGATTGCCCTTGCCCTGCGGGCCGTGACAGGCGGCGCAGGTCTCGGCGAAGATCGTGCGGCCGCGGGCGAGATCCGCCTTCGGCTCGGTCGAGAGGCCCGAAAGCGTGCGGACATGGTTGGCGACGGCCGCGATCTCGTCGCGCTTGAGGATGCCGTCCTTGCCGAAGGCCGGCATCTGGCCGATGCGGGTGTCGGGATCGGTCGCAGCGCGGATGCCGTGCTGGAGCGTCTGCTGGATCGTTTCCAGCGAGCCGCCCCAGAGCCAGTCGTCGTCGTTGAGGTTCGGGAAGCCCTTGGCGCCCGCCCCGCCTACCCCGTGGCAGGCGACGCAATTGTCGCCGAAGGCGGCCTTGCCCTGCGCCATGGCGAGGCGGAAGAGGTTGGGATCGGCCTTGATCTGCGCGAGGGACGCATCCGCCAGCCCCGCGGCCTGGGCCGCGCGCGTGGCCTGCAGCGCCGCCATGTCCTTCTCGATCTCGATGCGGGTGGCGTAGCCCAGCACGCCCTTGGTCGCGCCGTCGATCAGCGGCCAGGCCGGGTAGACGACCCAGTATCCGATCGACCAGACGATGCAGGCGTAGAAGATGCCGAGCCACCAGCGCGGCAGCGGCGTGTTGAGCTCGCGGATGCCGTCCCATTCATGGCCGGTGGTGGCGATGCCGGTCTGGGCGTCGATCTCGGGGGCGTGCGTCTTCGGGTCCATCGCTCAATCCTCCTGCAGGGGCTGCAAGGCGGCCTGTTCGAAGCGGCTGCGGTTCTTCGGCCAGAAGGCGTAGGCGCAGACCCCGAGGAAGATGCCGACGAAGTAGAGGAGCCCGGCCGACTGCGCGAAACGGGCCAGCATGTGGTAGGTGGAATCCATCGCGGCCTCGCTCAGCGGATATTGGCTTTGTCGTCGTAGAGCTTGAAATCGACGAGCGTGCCGACGCCCTGCAGATAGGCGATCAGCGCGTCGGCCTCGGTGATGCGGCCGGGATCGCCGTCGAAATCGCGGGCCTGCGCCTTGGGGTAGCGCTTGGCGAGATCGTCCTGCCCGGGATGGTCAGGCGCCGCCTGGGCCTTGAGGTCGACCAGCGCGGCGCCGATCATCGCGTCGGTATAGGGCACGCCGCCCAGACGATTGGCGCTCATCTCCGCCGCGATGTCGCCGGCCTTCAGCTCGTTGCGGAACAGGAAGGCGTAGCCGGGCATGATCGATTGCGGCACGATCAGCCGTGGATCGGTCAGGTGCAGCCGGTGCCATTCGTCCGAATACTTGCCGCCGACGCGGGCGAGATCCGGCCCGATGCGCTTGGAGCCCCATTGGAAGGGCTTGTCGTACATGCTCTCGGCGGCAAGCGAGTAATGCCCGTAGCGCTCCACCTCGTCGCGCAGCGGCCGGATCATCTGGCTATGGCAGTTGTAGCAGCCCTCGCGGACATAGATCGCCCGGCCCGCCAGTTCGAGCGGGGTATAGGGCCGCATGCCCTCCACCTTCTCGATCGTGTTCTTCAGGTAGAACAGTGGGGCGATCTCGACGAGGCCGCCGACCGAGATCACCAGCAGCACGCCGATGATCAGCAGGATCGAGTTGGTCTCGAAGACCTTGTGCCGGGACCAGAGCGAACGGCGGCCGGCTTGTGTCGCGATGTTGGACATGGGTGCGATCCTCAGGCGGCGGCGAGCTGCGGCTGGATCCGCGCCTCGGGCTCCGAGGCCTCGGCCTCGCCGGAACGCACGGTCATCCAGAGGTTGAAGGCCATGATCAGCGCGCCGATCAGGAAGAGCGCCCCGCCCAGCGCGCGGATGACGTAATAGGGGTGCATCGCCGCCACGGTCTCGATGAAGGAGTATTCAAGGAAGCCGAGCGCGGTATAGGCGCGCCACATCAGGCCCTGCATGATGCCGGCGACCCACATCGACGAGATGTAGAGCACGATGCCGAGCGTCGAGATCCAGAAATGCCAGTTGACCAGCTTGAGCGAATACACTTCGCGGCGGTTCCACAGCCACGGAACGAGGCAATAGATCGCGCCGAAGGAGATGTAGGCGACCCAGCCCAGCGCGCCGGAATGGACATGGCCGACGGTCCAGTCGGTGTAGTGGGACAGCCCGTTCACCGCCTTGATCGACATCAGCGGGCCTTCGAAGGTGGACATGCCGTAAAAGGCCAGCGAGACCACCATCATCCGCAGCACCGGGTCGGTGCGCAGCTTGTCCCAGGCGCCCGAGAGGGTCATGATTCCGTTGATCATGCCGCCCCAGGAGGGCATCCACAGCATGATCGAGAAGGTCATGCCCAGCGTCTGCGCCCAGTCGGGCAGGGCGGTGTAGTGCAGATGATGCGGGCCGGCCCAGATATAGAGGAAGATCAGCGCCCAGAAATGGATGATCGAGAGCCGGTAGCTGTAGACCGGCCGGTTCGCGCGCTTGGGCACGAAATAGTACATGATCGCGAGGAAGCCGGCGGTCAGGAAGAAACCGACCGCGTTGTGGCCGTACCACCACTGGAACATCGCGTCCTGCACGCCCGACCAGACGATGTAGGATTTCGGCGAGAGCACCGAGGCCGGGATCGTCAGATTGTTGCCCAGATGCAGGACGGCGATGGTCAGGATGAAGCCGAGATAGAACCAGTTGGCCACATAGATGTGGGGCTCCTTGCGCTTGGCGAGCGTCGCCAGGAACACCAGCAGATACACCACCCAGACGATGGTCAGCCACAGATCGGCATACCATTCCGGCTCGGCGTATTCCTTGCCCTGGGTGATGCCGAGCAGGTAGCCGGTGCCGGCGATGACGATGAAGAGATTGTAGCCGAGCACGACGAACCAGGGCGACAGATTGCCCGCCAGCCGCGCCCGGGAGGTGCGCTGCACCACGTAGAACGAGGTGGCGAGCAGGACATTGCCGCCGAAGGCGAAGATCACCGCCGAAGTGTGCAGCGGCCGCATCCGGCCGAAATTGGTCCAGGGCAGGTCGAGGTTGAGCGCCGGAAAGGCGAGCTGGGAGGCGATCAGGAGACCGACGGCGAAGCCGGCTATGCCCCAGACCATCGCCGCGACCGTCGCGAATTTCACCGGCTCCATATTGTAGTTGGGCTTGCCGTCGATCTCCTGAGGCACCGGCAGGCTGCGCCCGTCGAAGGCGCGGTTGCCGATGAAGAGGATGGTGCCGAGTGCGGCCAGGATGCCGACCACGGCGTGGAAGGCGAAGGCGCCGCTCTCGGTCAGGCTGGCGATCGGCAGCAGGCCCATGGCCGCGGTGCCGGCGAGCGCGATTCCCACCATTTCCCCGGCCGTCAACCGCCTGACCGGATATCCGATCCCTGCCATCGTCTCGCCCCGCATACCCTGTTTGTCCTGATAGGGGGCTTAGGCCTCGCTGCTTCCCGTGGCCTTGATGCAGATCAACCGGGCCGCTTCCAGGAGCGGTAGCGCGGCGCCTGGCCGGGCCGGTGGGGCACCACGGCCGCGCTCAGCCGCTGCGGATCGAGCAACGTCACCCCGCCAGGCACGACTCCGAGCGAACCTTCCGCCGACAGCCGGCCCAGCACGCGGCTCACGGTCTCGATGGCGAGGCCCAGATGGTCGGCGATATCCTGCCGGCTCATGGGCAGCTTGAGCATGGGCTCGGACTCGCTGCCGGTGCTGCGCTTGTGGAAATCGAGCAGGAAGCTCGAAATCCGCTCATCCGCCGTCTGCCGGCCGATCCAGGAGAGCTGCCGCCGCAGCCGCGACAGGTCCCGCACCGTGCGCGCCAGGAGCTGCGCGGCGAGCACCGGCTCTCGCGCCAGCAGCCCCGCCAGCGCGGACCGGTCGATCAGGCACAGGCTCACCGCGTCGATCGCCTCGGCGCTGAGATCGTTGAGCCCCTCGTCGAGATTGAGCGCGTCGCCCGCGACGGCGAAGCTGACGATCTGGCGGCGCCCGCCGGAGAGGGTCTGGAACAGGCGCACCGTCCCGCTGCACAGGATCGCGACAGGCCCGGCGGGTTCGCCCTGCCGAAAGATCATCGTGCCCGGTGCGGCCAGGCGCTGCGGCAGCGGCTGCGCCGGGCCATAGTCACGCCAGAGGCAGGCGGCGCAATCGCTGCGGGTCATCGTGCCGGTCCGGCCGGCGGCATCGAAGGAATGTGCCATGGCGAAGCCTCCTCACACGGCCGGGCTGAAGCGGCGCGCGGCCTGGTCGAGATGGCTGTCGAAGGCCGAGGCGATCTTGCGTGCCATCAGCCGGGTCTCGTCGTGGAGGCGGATACGGCTGCCCTGCAGTGTCACCAAGCCTTCCGCGGCGAGCGGCGCGAGCTTGAGCAGCGAGTCGTCCAGCAGCCCGCGTGGCGCGCCATGGCGGGCACAGATCGCGCCGATATCGACATCGAGGTCGCACATTAGCCGCTCGATCACTTCCGCCCGGAGCCTGTCGTCGGCGCTGAGCCGATAGCCCTTGGCCGTGGCTGGGCGCCGCTGCGCGAGCGCCTGCGCATAACGGGCGAGCACGGTGTCGTTCTGGACATAGCCCTGCGGCAGCCGGCCGATCGCCGAGGCACCGAGGCCGATCAGGACTTCGCAGGCATCGGTGGTGTAGCCCTGGAAATTGCGGTGCAGCCGGTTTTCGTCGAGCGCCCGCGTCATCGCATCGCCCGGCAGGGCGAAATGGTCGAGGCCGATGCGGCGATAGCCGGCCGCCACGAGCCGGCCCGCGATCGCCTCCGCCTGTTCCTGGCGCGCCGCGCCGTCCGGAAGCTGCGCCTCGTTGATGCGGCGCTGATGCTTCTTGAAGCCCGGCACATGCGCATAGCCGAAGACCGAAATCCGGTCCGGCGAAAGGGCGAGGCTCTGCTCCACCGTGTCGAGGCAGGAGGCGACGGTCTGGAGCGGCAGGCCGTAGATCAGATCGAGGCTGATCGAAGCGATCCCCGCCTGCCGCAGTCCGGCCACGGTGCCGGCCGTCTGTTCGACGCTCTGGACCCGGTTGATCGCCTTCTGAACCTGCGGGTCGAAGCTCTGGACGCCGAGGCTCGCCCGGTTGACGCCGTTTTCGGCGAGGGCCGTGATCATCGCCGGATCAAGCCGGCGCGGATCGATCTCGATGGCGATCTCGGCATCGGCGGCGAAGTCGAAGGCTCGGTGCAGGCGCCCCATCAGCGCCGTGAATTGCTCCGGGCAGAGAATCGTCGGTGTGCCCCCGCCGAAATGCAGGTGGCGCACCGGCAGCCTGCGGCCGGCCCGCTCGGCGACGAGGTCGATCTCGTCATGCAGCGCGTGGAGATAATCCGCGATCGGCCCGCCGCGCAGCGCCACCGTGGTGTGGCAGCCGCAATACCAGCACATCGACCGGCAGAACGGCACATGCACATAGATCGAAGCGTCCAGCCCGCCGGGCAGCTGCGCGAGCCATCGGCCGTAATCCTCGGGCCCGATCGCGGCATCGAAATGCGGCGCGGTCGGATAGCTCGTATAGCGGGGAAGCCGTTCGTCGCGATAGGAAGCCGGGCGCATCGGGGACCGCATCGTTGAGAGATCTCGACGAGCGATACGCCAGGCCGATGTGGCACACTTTGATCTGGGACAAGGGCCTGCGCCGGAAAGGCGAGTTCCGGCGCCGGCTCGCGCAAAGGCGTCAGGGCGTCATCACCACCTTGATGCAGCCATCGGCCTTGTCGCGGAAGGTGCGGTAGAGTTCGGGGCCGTCCTCCAGCCCGGCCCGGTGGGTGATGACGAAGGACGGGTCGATCTCCCCGTTCAGAACCTTCGCCAGCAGCGGCTCGAGATAGCGGTGGGTATGGGTCTGCCCCGTCTTGAGGGTGAGCCCCTTGTTCATGAAGGCGCCCATCGGCACCTTGTCGAGAAAGCCGAGATAGACGCCCGGCATCGAGATCGTGCCGCCCTTGCGGCAGCACATGATCGCCTCCCGCAGCACATGCGGCCGGTCGGTGCCGAGATAGAGGCTGGCCTTGACCTTGTCGACGACGGCGTCGACCGAGCCGCCCGCATGCGCCTCCGCGCCCACCGCGTCGATGCAGCGGTCGGGCCCGCGCCCCTTGGTCATCTCCATCAGCCGGTCATAGACATCCGCATCGTCGAAATTCACGATTTCCGCCCGCCCGGCCCCGGCGGCAAGCGCCAGCCGCTCCGGCACGTTGTCGATGGCGATCACCCGGCCCGCCCCCAGCATCCAGGCCGACTGGATGGCGAACTGCCCGACCGGCCCGCAGCCCCAGACCGCGACCGTGTCGCCGGGCTCGATCTCGGCGTTCTCGGCGGCCATGTAGCCGGTGGGGAAGATGTCGGACAGGAACAGCACCTGCTCGTCTGGAATGCCATCTGGAATCTTCACATGCCCGACATCGGCATAAGGCACGCGTAGATATTCAGCCTGCCCGCCCGCGAAGCCGCCGAGCATATGCGAATAGCCGAACAGGCCGGAGGGCGACTGGCCCATCAGCTTGCGGGCCTGCTCGGCATTGGGATTGGAGCGGTCGCAGAGCGAGAACATCTGCTTGCGGCAGAAAAAGCATTCCCCGCAGGCGATGTTGAACGGCACCACGATGCGGTCGCCGACCTTGAGCTTGCCGACCGCGCTGCCGACCTCGACGACCTCGCCCATGGTCTCGTGGCCGACGATGTCACCGGCCTCCATCGTCGGCGTGTATCCGTCATAGAGGTGCAAGTCGGAGCCGCAGATGGCGCAGGCGGTGACCTTGATGACCACGTCCCGCGCATCCTCGATTTGCGGATCGGGAACCGTGTCGCAGCGAATGTCGCTCTTTCCGTGCCAGCGCAGTGCCCTCATCGATCGCTTCCCTCTGTCGCGCAGCCGCGCCCCGTCGTTCGGAGGGGCAACCGCCGGGCTCCCGCTGCCGTTCGGGGGGCTCCGGTGCGGGTGCGTGGGCGTACCGAGCCGGGGCGGGGATCGCTCCGCTCCGTTCTGTCTGGATGACAGCGGAAGGAGACAGGCGATGACCGGCAGGGAATGGGCGCTCGCATTGGCCGAGCGCTATCAGGGAACCGACTGGATGGCGGAGCTCGCGCGCCGAAGCGGCGAGCCGCGCGACAAGGTGGAATGGCATCTGCAGGAGGAGATGGAGCCTCCGCCCGCGATCGCTCAGGCGGCGGAGTCGCTTCTGGCGGACAAGCCGACGAGGGACCTGCCGCGCGGGGATTTGAACGCCGATGATCTGCCCTTCTCTGGCGTTCCGGAATTCATGGGCAGGCTGCACAAGGACTGAGAGCGAGGCTCGCGCGGACATCGTCAGCGCGCGGGAACAACCCTTCGCGCGAGGGATGGCATAGCCCCTCGCGCGAAAGCCGGTCAGCCCGATTTCGGGCCCTTGGGGTCGCGCTCGCGGCCATGGCCGCTGCCCTGCGTGGCATCGCCATCGCCGGAGAGCACGACCGGGTTCGCGCTGTGCAGCCCGCCCGCATTGGGCTTGGCCGGCGTCGGCGCGTACTGGCCCTGCGCATCCTTCTGGGCCGGGGTCCCGCTTGCGGCATCCCGCTTCAGCTTGCGGTCGGTCTCGTCGCTATGCTGCGTCATGATCATCTCCTGATCGCTCCGTCTGCCCGCCATCAGCGATGCTTGTTGGCCGGAAGGCCCTGCTCTTCACCCGGCTCATAGGGCGCGTGCGGCCCGGTGACATGGCCCGAGCGCGGATTGGGTCCGGGCCGCGTCTCGCTCTCGGTGCCAGGCTGTCCGGGACGGCGCGGCGTGTCCATCGGGCGCGGCGCGGCACTGTCGCCGTCGAGGCCGGGTGCTCCGTCCGGCAAAGCCTGCCGGTTCTCGATCTCCGTCATGGCGTCCTCCTGTGTTCCGAAGCGAACGGGCCGCGCGCGGAGGAGTTCCGGCCGGCCGCACCGCGCGCGCCCTTTGCCGCATCCCGCACGCAGCGCGTCCGTCATCGCACCGCAGGGAACCGGTCCGGAGCGCGGGCCGTTGGCCGGGCATGCGCGGCCCTGTCGGCCGCAACCCCGCCGCTCGCCAATAGGGAGATCGCCATGCCCGCCCGATCCGCCGCTCAGCAGAAGGCCGCCGGTGCCGCGCTCGCCGCCAAGCGCGGCCACATCAAGAAAAGCGAACTCAAGGGCGCCTCTCGCGAGATGGAGAAAACCATGAGCGAGAAGGAACTCGACGAGATGGCCTCGACCAAGCGCAAGGGAAAGCCCGAGCACGTGGACAGCGGGTCGTGAACCCGATCAACCGAAACGAGGAAGCCGACATGAACGCACATCCCAAGCCGCCCTTTCCGGACCAGCGTCAGCCCATGCCCGGGCGGACCGGCGCGATGGACCCGCGCCCGGACCATGGCGAGGAAAGCTATGTCGGCTCCGGCCGGCTGGCCGGCAAGCGCGCCCTCATCACCGGCGGCGACAGCGGCATCGGCCGCGCCGTCGCGATCGCCTTCGCCCGCGAGGGGGCCGATCTCCTCATTTCCTATCTGAATGAGGACGAGGATGCCCGTGAGACGGCCGAATGGGTCGAGAAGGCCGGCCGCAAGGCCGTGCTGGTGCCGGGCGATATCCAGGATCCGCAGCACTGCCGCGCGCTCGTCGACAAGGCGGTGGCGGAGCTGGGCGGGCTCGACATCCTCGTCAATAACGCCGCGCATCAGGCGAGCTTCGCCAAGATCGGCGACATCTCCGACGAGGAGTGGCAGCTCACCTTCGCGGTGAACATCCACGCCATGTTCTATCTCACCAAGGCGGCCGTGCCCCATCTGAAGCAGGGCGGCAGCATCATCAACACCGCCTCGATCAATGCCGACAAGCCGAGCCCGGCGCTGCTCGCCTACGCCACGACAAAGGGCGCGATCCAGAACTTCACCGCCGGCCTCGCCCAGTTACTGGCCGGCGAGGGCATTCGAGCCAATGCGGTGGCCCCCGGGCCGATCTGGACGCCTCTGATCCCCTCCACCATGCCGAGCGAGGCCGTCACCTCCTTCGGCAAGCAGGTGCCGATGCAGCGCCCGGGTCAGCCGGCGGAACTGGCCACCGCCTATGTGATGCTGGCCGATCCGCTGTCGAGCTATGTCTCCGGGGCGACCATCGCGGTGACCGGCGGGCAGCCTATCATCTGAATCGCCTTGCCCTCGCGAGGGCCCAGCAAAAAGCCCCGCCGGCTCGCACCGGCGGGGCTCTCTTTTCGTCGGCGGTCGGAGCGCGCCGCTCGGATCAGGCCGCGCGGCGGTTGATGCCGCCGGTGGCAAGCGAGGTCAGCTTCTCGTCGGTGGCCGCTTCCTCGTCGAGATTCTGCTGCAGCAGCGCCGCGCAATCCTCCCGGCCGAGCTGTTTGGCCCAGGCCACCAGCGTGCCGTAGCGGGTGATCTCGTAATGCTCGACAGCCTGTGCGGCAGCGATCAGCGCGGCATCCAGCACCTGCTTGTCCTCGACCTCCCCGGCGATCTCGTTGGCCTCTGAAATGATCCCGTCGATGGCGGGGCAGGTGACGCCCTTCTCCTCGACGCCGTGCTGGCGGAAGACCTGGCGCAGCCGCTCGATCTGCCCTTCGGTCTCGCGCAGATGCATTTCGAAGCCCTGCTTCAGCTCGGGCGCGGTCGCCTTCGCAATCATGTCCGGCAACGCCTTCGTGATCTGGTGCTCGGCATAGTAGATGTCCCGCAGCGTATGGACGAACAGATCGTCCATCGTCGCGATGTCCTTGGAAAACCAACCCATTCCGGAATCTCCCTGTCGGTGAGGACGCCCCCCGGCGCCTGACGGGGCAACCAGCCGCGACCGAGCCCGTTCCGCCGGGGTCGGAACCGGACGCTGGAGGCCCGCAGCCTCGGTCAGAGGATCTTCTGGTCGAGATTGAGATAGGTGCCATCGAACTCGGCCAGCCGAAGCAGGCCGTCCCAGTCATGGATGACGATCTCGAACCCCTCCCAGCTGACGAGGCCGGTGGCGCGCAGCTCCTGGATCGTGCGGTTCATATGCACTGGCGAAAGGCCGAGCGCGTCGGCGAGTTCGCCCTGGGTGATCGCGAGATTGAGCTGCCAGTCGCGCGCCCGATCCACCAGCCGCAGCCGCAGATAGGTCTCGCACAGCAGATGGGCGAGGTGGGCGAGCGCCCGGCTGCGGCCGAGACAGGCGATCCAGGCCCGCTGGATCGCCGCGTCCACCGCGGTGAGCAGCCACAGCACGCGCCCCAGCGACGGCTCGGTGTCGATCACGCGAGCGATTTCGCCATGCGGGATGAAGGTCGCGACGCAGTCGGACAGGGCGGTCACGCCATGGTCGATCTCTTTCAGGATGAAGCCATGCAGATCGACGAAATCCCCGGCGAAGTGCAGGGCGGTGAATTGGCGTTTGCCCTCGCCGTTGATGGTCTCGCGCGCGGCGATGCCGTCCACGATCACGCAGGATTCGGAGAGGCGCGAGCGGCCGAAGATGATCGGCGCGCCCCTGCGATAGGAGCGGTGGTTCCGCCGCATCGACAGAAGGAGCGCCTCCTGTCCGGATGTCAGCGGGACCCTCGCCCTCAGCAGATGCAGCAATGGGCCCAGGCTGTCCATCAAGTCACCTCGAAATCGAGGCGCACGCTAAGCGCTCCGGCTCACGCCCAGGCTAACCTATGTTAACGCGGAATGGTTGTCCTCAGGGATGCGTCGCGCCGTCACGTTCGGGGACATGATCGCCTGTGGCTCGACCGTCTGCGGCGAGGCCCCGCTCCAGCTTTGGGCAAAGGCAAGGAGTCCGGGCCGATCGAGAACTTCGATGCGGCCGCGCTTGGAGCGAATCAGGCGCTCGCCTTCCAGGACATGCAGGGCGACGGTCACGCCAGAGCGCCGCACGCCCAGTGCCCGCGACAGGTCGTGATGGGTCACCACGATCAGATCGCTGGCGAGGATGGCGCTGCAGCGGGCGACCCAGCGCGCGACGCGGCGTTCCAGCGTCAGGGCTACGGTCTCGGCCGCCTCTTCGAGGAACTGGGCGGTCGCTTTCAGGGCGTAGACCGCGAGCCGCTCGCGCAGCTTGCCGTCGGTCGCCACCACCTCGCGCAGCTGGCGCAGCGACACGCAGATGAAGCCGCCGGGCCGGAAGACCTCGGCGAGGATCGGCGGGAACTGCCCGGTGAACAGCCGCTGCAGGCCGATCACATCCCCGCGCATGGCGAAACCCACCTGAAAGCGGGTCGTCTCGCGCTGGAGCACCAATGTGGCGATGCCATCGACCGGGAAATACACCATCTCGTCGATGGCGAGCTGCGCACCGGCACGCAGGTTCAGCCTTTTTGCGATCGGGGCCAGCCTCTCGGCCAGTTCGTCACGCGGAAAACCCCCCCGGGGTTCGCAAGTCACAAGGCGCCTCCTCTTGGGAAACGTCATCCTGCCCCGCCGTTGCAGCTCTCACATTAACATGCGTTATGCCGGCCCGGCCTTTTTGTCTTGGGGCCGCGTGGCTGCCCCGCGTCCGGCGCGGGGTCAGGCTAAGCTGTCCGGCTCGGCCGCGTCGCGGAACCTGGCTACGGCCTTGGCCGCCAGATCCTGCTCCTCCTGCCCCGCCTGCAGCAGCCCTGCGACGATATAGGCGAGGCGAAGCCGGGCCCGCTCGCGCAGGGCAGGGTCGTCGGGCAGCGCTCCGCTGACGACAGCCCACGCTGCGTCCACCGCCGCCTGAGCGCGCGCGATCTCCCCCGGACTCCTCAGTGAAGAAAAAGGCAAACCATCCCCGTCGGCAGCACGAACCGCGCGAGAATACCGTCTTGCATGCCTCCGTCCAGGCCATTGTGCGCGGCCGGACAGAGCGGGAGGTGCCTGTCATGGGATAAGGCGCGCGCTCCCGATCCGATGAAACTGGTGTGGCTACGGTCCAACCCCTTATGGAAGGAGCCTGGCCTATGATGGAGCGTGCGTCACCTTACGTCGTCAGCATCGCCTGGTACGAAGAAGACGATTATCTCTGCCTGTCCGGCTGCGATGGACGCGGGCAGGCCACTAGCGTCCCTCCCGCCTATTCGGCATGGCGGACGGAGGCCACGAGCAGCGTCTTTGCCCTGCTGGAGGCAGGGCGCGCGGTCGACCTCGTCACCGTGCGGGCCGGCCCCTATCACCGCTGGCTCGGCCCTCGGCCCGATACGCGGCAAGCGCGCTCGCACTATGTGGCGAGCTGTTCGGCGGGGTCCCAGGCGCCCCGTTGCGGCGAATCGGCCTGATCCGTTTCGGTCCCGGCTGCGTAGAAAGGGGCTTGTAGCCAAACGACGAAAGCCGCCGGGAATGGATGACGATCGGCGCCCGCCCCCTTCCGCCGATAGGCTGCGCGCTTCCGGCACCGCAGAGGCCCGGCCGCTGGCCAAGGGCGTTGGCGGCCAGGGACGTTCCGGCTCGGCCCTCGCGCTGCTGCGCCGGTCGCTCGCGCGTCCCGGGGGCTGCGCCGATGTCGAGGCTTATGCGGGCCGGGTGGTCGATCGGCTGGACGCGCTGGCCCGGGCGCAGGCTGCGGCGGAGCCGACGGGGCGCATCGGCCTGCAGGCCCTGATCGCCGACCAGATGCTGCGCTTCCGGATCCGCGAAGGCGAGCTGCTGCGGCTGGAAGGGCCGGATCTCTGGTTCCGTCCCTGGCCGGGGCATGTCATGGCGCTCGCCATCCACGAGCTCGCCATCAATGCGATCGAGCACGGCGCCCTGGGCGGAGATGGCCTGCTCGATGTGGTCTGGCGTCTCGAGGGCGAGCGGTTGAGCCTGCTCTGGCGCGAAACCGGGGGAACGCCCACCGCCGCCCCGGCCACGACCGGCTTCGGCATGGAGATGCTCGGCCCTGTGCTCCGGGAGGAATTCGGCGCCGAGACAGGGCTTGACTGGTCTGGGTCCGGCCTTGTCTGCCGAATCGCATTCCCCTGGTCTCCGATGATCGGCTCCGCGGCAAACGAGGGCTGAACCGGCAGGACCCCGAAAGGGATTCCGCGCCGCGTCGGTGACCCGGCGACCGGAACCTGGGCCATCGCGCCTCCGAACGGGCCTGCTGCCAGTATATAAGGTCCTGGTGGAGCATCGGATTTTTCAACAAGTCCAGTCCGCCTTTCTGCGGTGCGCTCCAGGGCGGGCTGGACTCTCCCGTCTCAATTGGTTCTATAGTGGTCCTATGAGGACCTTATCCGCCGCGCAGAATCTGCCTCAGGACGGCAGGCGATGACCGCACCGCCGGCTACGCTGCGCGCCCAGAGCGGCGCCGAGAGTGCGGCTCGCCCGTCGGCGTGGCACGTTGTCTCGGCGGCGAGCGCGCAGGGCAGCGCGCCCTTCAACGAGGATGGCGTGGGCGTGCGGGGTGCGCATGCCTGGATCATCGACGGCTCCGCCTTCTTCACCGGCCCCTCGCGCCTCGCGGGCACCTCCGAGGGGGCATGGCTCGTCTCCACGATCGACCGCTGGCTGCGCGACACCGAACTCGCGCCGCTGACCCTGCCGCAGATCGCCGCCCGGCTGGACGCCCATCTGACGGACTGTGATGCCGCGCTCGGCCCGGCTGCGTCCGAGCGCGGCGATGGGCAGGGCCCGACCGCCGTCTTTGCCCTGCTGCGGCTGACGGCCGAGGGGGAGGGCTTTCGCGCCGAGGCCATGCTGGTGGGGGACGTCTGCGTGCTGATCGCGGACCGGGACCGGGTCGCCCGCTGGACCGATGAACGGGCCCAGCCCTTCGAGGCGCGCACCATCGCGGCTGCGAGCGCCGCCGGCCGCCCCGAGGCGGGAGCGATCGCTCCGGACGCCTTGGCGCAGGTCATCGCCAATCGCCGTTCGCTCAACCGCGATGGCGGTTACTGGGCCATTGCGCCGGGGCAGCCCTGGCGGCAGGGGCTGCGCACCCTCTCCCTCGACCTGTCCGCAGAGGCGACGCTGCTGCTGGCGACGGACGGTTTCATGCGCCTCGTCGACATGATGGAGCGCTATGACGATGGCGGGCTGCTGGCGGCCACGACGCAGCGCGGTGCGGCGGCGATGATCGCCGAGCTGCGCGACATCGAGCGCGAAGACGGCCGGGCCGAACGCTTCGCGCGGGTGAAGCTCCATGACGACGCCACCGCGCTCATGCTGCGCCCCGGCCGCGCCGGGCCTGACGAAACCACCCATGAAAAACAGAACGGGGAGTAGAGGCATGTCGATCGCGACCACACTCAAAGCGGGGCTGAAGACGCGCATTCTGGCGGGGCTGGCGCTGGGCGCGCTGGCCGGCGCTATGCTGCTGGGGGCGCCGGCGCGCGCGCAGGATCTCACCATGTGGAGCTGGCGGCAGGAGGACAAGGCGGCCTATGCCAAGCTGATCGCCGCCTTCCGCAAGCAGCATCCCGACATCAACGTGAAGTTCGAGGCTTTCGAGGCCGCCAATTACAACACGGTGCTCTCCACCGCGCTCGCCGGCGGAACCGGGCCCGATATCGTCCAGGCGCGCTCCTATGGAACGCTGGGCGTCGGCAAGCCCGATTATCTGGTGCCGCTCGACAAGAGCGCCGTGCCGGAGCTGTCGAACTTTCCGGACTCGGCGCTCGCCGCCGAAACCATGCGCGCCGACGGCAAGCTCTATGCGGTGCCGCTGGCCTCGCAGACCATGCTGATCATCTACAACAAGGAGCTGTTCGAGAAAGCTGGGGTGACGCCGCCCGGCACCTGGGACGAACTGGTGACCGTGTCCAAGACGCTGAAGGACAAGGGCATCACCCCCTTCGGCAACGGAACCGCCACCGCCTGGCAGAACGAGACCATCGTCGGGGCGCTGCTCTCCTCCCAGATCGGCAAGGCCTTCGAGCAGGATGTGCTGGCGGGCAAGGCCGATTTCACCGATCCGCGCTTCGTCGGCGCGCTGACGAAGCTCGACGAGATCAAGACCTATTTCGCCCCCAACTTCTCCGGCGTGGACTATGCCGCCTCGCAGCAGCTCTTCGCGACCGGCCGGGCGGCGATGTTCGCCGGCGGTTCCTTCGAGATCGCCAATTTCCTGCGCCAGAATCCGAAGCTGAAGCTCGGTCTCTTCGCCTCTCCGGTGGCCAAGGCGGGCGATCCGCGCCTCGTCGCGCTCTATTACGACGGGGGCTACGCCATCAACGCGGCCTCGAAGAACAAGGACGCGGCGCTGAAATTCCTGCGCTTTCTCGGCACGCCCGAATTCGGCACGCTGTTCTCCAACGAGCTGCAGAACATTTCGCCGATCAAGGGCGTCGCCTTCGAGAATCCGCTCCTCAAGGAGGTCTCGACGCTCAACCAGAGCGCGATGTCCTACATCATGCTCGTGAACTTCCGTTATCAGGAGCCGAGCGGCTCCGTGCTGCTGCAGGCGGGCGTGCAGAAGATGCTCGCCGGCAAGGCGACGCCGGCCGAGATCGGCGCCGAGATCACCAAGGGCATCGCGACTTACTATCCGCCCTTCAGGAAGTGATCGGCCGGGCGCAGCAAGCCCCACGGGGCTGCTGCGCCCTCGCGTCCGGCGAGCGAGCGCATGACGACATCCCACCGCAACCGCGAGCGGCGCCGCCGCGCCGCCTGGATCGGCTTCCTCATCGCCCCCGCCCTGGCGACGATGCTGCTCTTCGTCGTCTGGCCGCTGCTGACCGCGCTGAGCTCGGCGTTCTACCGCTGGGACGGCATGGCGCGCGGCGCCTTCGTCGGCTTCGCCAATTTCCGCGACGTGCTCGTCGGCGACCATTTCGCGGCGCTGACCTGGCGCGCCTTCGGGCATAATCTCTTCGTCTTCGCCGCGCTGTTCCTGGTCCAGAACACGGCCGGCTTCCTGCTCGCCTGGCTGATCTACCGCGAGCCCTTCGGCTATCGCTTCCACCGCATCGCGATCTTCCTGCCGGTCATCCTGTCGACGGTGCTCGTCGGCTTTCTCTGGAAGCTGTTCCTCGATCCCAATTTCGGGCTGGTGAACCAGCTTCTCGAGATGACCGGGCTCGGCGCGCTGCGCCAGCCCTGGCTCGGGCAGGAAAGCACGGCTCTGCCGGCGCTGATCCTTGCCAATGCCTGGCATTGGGTGGGCTTTCCGGCCCTGGTCTATCTCGCCGGCATGCAGCGCATTCCGCGCGAGATCCTGGAGGCCGCCAAGCTCGACGGATGCACCGGCTGGCAGACGTTGACCCGCGTGGTCTGGCCGCTGGTGGTGCCTTCGACCACCATCACCCTGACCCTGCTCTTCATCGGCGCCTTCAACTGGTTCGAGCTGCCTTACATCATGGCCGGGCTCGACGGCTCGCCCTATGGCGCCACCGATGTTCTGGGCCTGTATTTCTACCGCACCGCCTTCGGCAACCAGGCCGGCGGCATCCAGGATTTCGGCCATGGCAATGCCCTGGCCGTGCTGATGTTCCTGTTCATCGCCGCCGTGGCCACGGTCATCACGCAGTATCTGCGCAAGCGGGAGATCGCGCTGTGAGCGGGCGCCGGGACGCCAACGATCCGCTGTTTCCGCGCGCCGGCGCCGGCAGTCTGCTCGCCGCCGTGGTGCTGGCCGGCAACACCGTGCTGATGCTCTACCCGATCGTCATCATGGTCTTCTCCGCCTTCAAGACCACAGCGGAGATTTTCGACGCCCCCTTCGCCGCGCCCGATTTCACCTATATCGAGAATTTCCGCCGGATCTGGGGGGAGACGAGCCTGCCGGGCTATTTCCTCAACTCGGTCGCGATCACCGCCAGCTCGATCGCGCTGACGCTCGTCCTGGGAACGATGGCGGCCTATGCGCTGGCTCGCTACCGCTTCCCTGGCAATTCCGCGATCTTCATGCTCTTCCTCGCGGGGCTGATGCTGCCCCTGAAGCTCGCGGTGATCCCGCTCTTCCTGCAGATGCGGGATTTCGGCCTGCTCGACACGCGCACCGGCCTCGTCCTGATCTACACGGCGATGGGGCTGCCTTCGACGATCTTCATCATGACCGGCTTCCTGCGCACGCTTCCGGTCGAGCTGGAGGAGGCGGCGCGGATCGACGGCGCTTCCGAGCCGCGCATCATGCTCTCGATCATGCTGCCGCTCTCGGCCCCGCCGATGGTGATCGCGGCGATCCAGAACGCGGTGCCGACCTGGAACGACTTCTTCTTCCCGCTTGTGTTCATTCAATCGGACGGGCGCAAGACCCTGCCGCAGGGCCTGTCCGTCTTCATGGGCGAATACACCACCGATTGGGGCATGCTCTTCGCCGGCCTGACCATCGCCGCGCTGCCGCTGACGCTGGTCTATATCGCGATGTCCCGCCAGTTCATCAGGGGCATGACGGCAGGGGCCGTGAAATAGGTCTGCGCAAGCCGAAAGGCCTGGCCGAAGCCAGGCCCTCGCCGAGACAGGGGGGCAATCTGCCCGAGCCGGCGATCAGAACTCTTCCCAGCCGGAATCGCCTCCGGACGCCGTGCGACGCGGCTGCGGCGCGGGCGCCGGGGTGCGGGCCGCGGCGCGGGGCTGCGTGACGCGGGCCATCTGGGCCGCGACTTGGCGCAGCTCTTTGACGCCCTCGGCCGGGCGCTGGGCCGCGCCGGTCATGCCCTTGACGGTGAAGCCCGCGACCAGGCTCTGGAGGGCGCCGGTCGCCGTCTGCAGTTCGGCGGCGACGCTCGCGCTCTGGTCCGCCATGGAAGAGTTGCGCTGGGTCATCTCGTCCATATGGGCGACGACCTTGGCCACCTCCTCGATGCCGTTGGCCTGTTCGCGGGACGCGCTCTTGATCTCGTCGAGAGCGGCCGAGACGCTGGTCGAGGAGGTCACGATCTCGGACAGCGCCGCGCCGGCCTGCTGCACCAGCTTGACGCCGCCGGCGACCTGGTCGGTCGAGTTGATGATGAGCTTCTTGATGTCGTTGGCGGCGTCGCTGGAGCGCTGGGCCAGGGTGCGCACCTCCGAGGCGACGACGGCGAAGCCCTTGCCGGCATCGCCGGCGCGGGCCGCTTCCACCGCCGCGTTGAGCGCCAGCAGATTGGTCTGGAAGGCGATGTCGTCGATGACCCGGATGATCTCGCCGATATCGCTCGACGCCTTCTCGATGCGCTCCATCGCGTTCACGGCCTCGCCGACGATGCTGCCGCCGCGATGGGCGACGCCGTTGGCGGTGTTGCCGAGATTGGCGGCCTCGCAGGCGCGCTCGAAGCTCTGCTTCACCGACGCTGCGAGCTCCTCCGTCGTGGCGGCGGTCTCTTCGAGGGAGGCGGCCTGCTCTTCCGCGCGCTGCGCCAGATCCTTGCTGTCGGCGCCGATGCGGTTCGAGCCGGAGCTGATGCGCTCGGAAATGCCGCCGACGGTCTGGATCACGGTCGAGAAGCTGTCGAGCAGATCGTTGATGCCGCTGCACAGCTGCCCGACCTCGCCCGTCTTGCCGGCGAGCGGGATGCGCTGCGTCAGATCATTGGCCTGCGTCGCGGCGATCACTGCGCGCGTCTCCGCGACAGCGGTTTCGAGCGTCGCGGCGGCCATGCGCGTGGCGGTGATGTCGGTGGCGTATTTGACGACCTTGTAGGGGCGTCCGACCGAGTCGAGGATGGGGTTGTAGCTCGCCTGCAGCCAGACCTGCCGCCCGCCCTTCGCGATGCGCAGATACTGGGCTTCGTCATGCTCGCCGCGCCCCAGCTTCTGCCAGAACTGCGCATAAGCCTCGCCGCCGCGCTCGGAAGGCTGGACGAACAGCGCGTGTTTCTGGCCCTTGATCTCGGCCAGGGTGTAGCCCATCACCTTGAGGAAATTGTCGTTGGCGTCGAGAACGTTGCCCAGAAGGTCGAATTCGATCACCGCCTGCGATTTTCGGATCGCGGCCAGCTGCCCCTCGGCATTGGCGACGGCCTCCTTGATCGGGGTGATGTCGGTCGCGTATTTGATGACCTTGAACGGCTTCTGCCCGTCCGTGCCGCAGATCGGCGTGTAGGTGGCCTGGAGCCAGACCCGCCTGCCGCCTTTCGCCACCCGGGCGAATTGCGCCTGGAACGCCTTGCCGCTCTTCAGGTCGGACCAGAAACTGCGATAGGCCTCGCTGTTCCGCTCCTCCGCGGGCACGAAGATCGCATGGTGCTGGCCGATCACCTCGCCGCGCTCATAGCCGACGGTTTGCAAAAACATCTCGTTGGCGTCGAGAATCTTGCCGTCGAGATCGAATTCGATCACGGCTTGCCAGCGCCGGATCGAGCGGGCTTCAGCCTCCGCCTGCCGGCCCGATTTTCCGAAGAAACCCATTGTGCTGTCCTGGTCAGAGGCATTTACCTGTCGTCAATCAAGTTCCCTTGGGTCGGTTAGTAAAATGTTACTTCGACGGGCGGTTGCGCAGGAATTTTCCACTCAGCCTCCCCGATGTGCATTTGGCGGCGATGCGGGACGTCAGGGGCACCCTTTCGGTGCCGTTTTGCCCATTCCGACGCCATGTTCGGCTGCGCCGATGCGAGCGGGCGGCCAGGCGCCGCATGGTCGGCCCCGGACCAAGGGGCCCGATGGGAAACCGCCGTGGAGCCGTGGCGTTATGCCTGCGTTCGGCATTGGGGGAAGACGATGTTCCGCGTCCACGACTATCCGTTCGGGGCCAGGCTGACGGGCGATGGCGCCCTGTTCCGTCTTTGGGCGCCATCCGCCGACACGGTGCGACTCTGGACCCCCCAGGGCGAGCACACGATGGAGCGCGATGCGCAGGGCTGGCACAGCGCGAGGGTGGCGGATGCCGCAAGCGGCATGCTCTACCGGTTCCGCATCGGCGACCTCATGGTGCCCGATCCGGCCTCCCGCTTTCAGCCGGACGACATCGACGGGCCCAGCATGCTCGTCGATCCTGCCGGCTATCGCTGGTCGGACGGCGAGTGGCGCGGCCGCCCCTGGGAGGAAGCGGTCATCTACGAGCTGCATGTCGGCACCTTCACGGCCGAAGGCACCTATCGGGCCGCGCTGCGGCGACTGGAAGGGCTCCGCGATCTCGGCATCACCGCGATCGAGCTCATGCCGATCGCGGATTTCCCCGGCTCGCGCAGCTGGGGCTATGACGGCGTGCTGCACTATGCGCCCGACAGTGCCTATGGCGCGCCGTCCGACCTCAAGGCGCTGATCGACCATGCCCATGAGCTGGGGCTGATGGTGTTTCTGGACGTGGTCTATAACCACTTCGGTCCGCAGGGAAATTATCTCCCCGGCTATGCCAGCCCCTTCTTCACCGAGCGCCATCAGACCCTGTGGGGCGCCGGAATCAACTTCGACGGCGAGCATGGCCGCATCGTGCGCGACTTCTTCCTGCACAACGCCCTGTATTGGCTCGACGAGTACCATTTCGATGGGCTGCGCTTCGACGCGGTGCATGCCATCGCCGACGACAGCAAACCGCATTTCATCGCAGAACTGGCGAGCCATATCCGCTCGGAGCTGCCGGGGCGACACATCCATCTGATCCTCGAAAACAACGCGAACGAGGCCCGCTGGCTCGAACGCGGCGAGAGCTTCGAGCCGACCCTGCACACGGCGCAGTGGAACGACGATATCCACCATGCCTGGCACCGCCTCCTGACCGGCGAGGAGGAAGGCTATTACGGGGATTACCGGGACCCGGCCGCCCATCTCGGCCGCTGCCTCGCCGAGGGCTTCGCCTATCAGGGCGAGGCCTCGGGGCACGATGGCGGCCATAGGGGCGAGCCTTCCGCCCATCTGCCGCCCTCCGCCTTCATCTCTTTTCTGCAGAACCACGACCAGATCGGCAACCGCGCCAGCGGCGACCGGCTGGTGACGCTGGCGCCTCCGGAGCGCCTCTCCCTCGCCCGCGCCGCACTGCTGCTGGGGCCACAGATCCCCATGCTGTTCATGGGCGAGGAATGGGGTGCGACCACCCCGTTCCAGTATTTCGTCGACTTCACCGACAGCGATCTCGCCAAGGCGGTTCGGGAAGGGCGGGCGCGGGAGTTCGCCGGTTTCGGGGCGTTCAGCGACGAAGCGCTGCGCGACGCCATTCCCGACCCGACCGCGGACACCACCTTCGCGCATTCGCGGCTGAACTGGGACGAGCGCGAGGAGCCGGCCCATCGCGGCGTGCTGGAGGAGACCCGGCGCCTCCTCGCGGTGCGGGCGAAGTCCATCGCGCCGCTGCTGGCCTCGCCCTATCGTGGTGGCCGCTGGACCCGCTCCGACGATGATCTGCTCGACGTCTCCTGGGATTTCGCGATCGGGTCGATGAGGCTTCTGATCCATCTCGGCGAGAGCGCGTGCGAGGTTCCTGTCCCCTCCGGCTGGGACATCGCCTGGGCGAGCGAGGGCATCGTTCCTGCCGAGGCGGTGACGCTCACGCCCTGGAGCGGCGCGCTGCTGATCCGCCGGCCCTGACGCTGCGCGCCGGTTTCCCCGGCCGCGAGGAACACGGGCGCCATTCGCGCGCTTATGGAGGCGGGCCTGCGCGGCGGGCTCGTTCAGGGCCGCATCTCGGCCACCCGACACCGTTCTCAACCCGTGCCTCAGGGCCTTCCGGAAGCAACCATGACCTCAGGGCCCAGCAGCCACCCGCAAGCGCTCCATGGCGGCTCGTCCGCAGGCTCCGGCCAAAGCAGGGTGCAAGGGGAGGCGCCGCCGCGCGCGACCTACCGGATCCAGTTTCACAAGGGCTTCGGCTTCGACGATGCGGTGGCGATCGTGCCGTATCTGGCGCAGCTGGGCGTCAGCCATCTCTATGCCTCGCCGATCCAGACCGCGCGACCGGGCTCGACTCATGGCTACGACATCGTCGACCATGGCTCGATCAATCCCGAACTAGGCGGTGAAGCCGGCTTCGAGCGGCTCTGCGAGGCGTTGAAGGCCAGCGGGCTCGGCCTCATCCTCGATATCGTGCCCAATCACATGGGCATCGGCGGGGCCGACAATGCCTGGTGGCTCTCCGTCATCGAATGGGGCCGGCTCTCGCCCCATGCCGCCGCCTTCGATATCGACTGGGAGCGCAGCGGTGCCGAGGGTAAGCTGGTCCTGCCTTTCCTCGGCAAGCGCTATGGCGAGGCGCTGGAGCAGGGGGAGCTGGAACTCGCCTTCGATGAGGCGCAGGGCGGCTTTTCGATCTGGCATTTCGAGCATCGTTTTCCGATCTCGCCCCTGAGCTATCCGATCATCCTCGACCGCATGCTGATGGTGGCCGAGCCCGATGATCCGGGCTTTCGCGAGGTGCTGGCGGTCTCCGCCCGTCTGCGCAGCCTCGCCGAGGATCAGGTGGCCGCGACCGAAGCCGGCGTGGTCGAGACCTGCGAGGCGCTGAAGCAGCGCTTCGCGGCCGCCGTCTCCGCCTCGAACGGCCTTCAGGACGCGCTGCGCCGGGCCTTGTCCCTGATCAACGGCATGGCGGGCGTCGCCGAAAGTTTCGACACCCTGCACCGCGTATTGGAAATGCAGAGCTATCGCCTCGCCTTCTGGCGGGTCGCGGCGAGCGACATCAATTATCGCCGCTTCTTCGACATCAACACCCTGGCCGGCGTCAGGGTGGAGGATTCCGAGATATTCCGGGCGACGCATGCGCTGATCCTCGATCTCGTCCGCCGGGGCCGCATCCAGGGGCTGCGCATCGACCATATCGACGGGTTGGCGGACCCCGCAGGCTATCTCGCGACGCTTCAGGCACAGATCGGGCCGGGCTTCTACATCCTCGCCGAAAAGATTCTCGGCCATGACGAGCGTCTGCGGCCATGGCCCCTCTCCGGCACCACGGGCTACGACACGCTGAACCTCATCGACGGCGTGCTGGTCGATCGGGCCGCTGCCGACTCGATCGGCGCCACTTTTCTTGAGGTTTCGCGCCAGACCGAGGACTACGACGCGCAGTTGCGCCGTGCCAAGCGCGAGATCATCGAGAACAGCTTCGCCAGCGAGCTGGAGGTGATCGTCTCGGATCTCGCCCGCATCGCCTTCGCCGATCGGCGCACCCGCGACTACACCCCGAATGCCATGCGCCGGGCGCTCATCGAGATCGTCGAGCGCTTTCCGGTCTATCGCAGCTATGTGGTCGACCGGGCCGATCCGCAGGACAGGGCGCTGATCGAGTCGACGGTCGCGGCCGCCGCCCAGGCGACCGCCCTGCCGGACCGGACCCTGCATCGCTTCATCGCGGCCGTGCTGATGGGCGATGGCGAGGACGAGGCCATGCCGGCGGCGATGGTGGAGCACCGCGCCCGCTTCCGACGGCGCTTCCAGCAGCTCACCGGGCCGGTCACCGCCAAGAGCGTCGAGGACACGCTGTTCTACCGCTATGTGCCCCTGCTCGCGCTCAACGAGGTCGGCGGCGAACCCGGCGATTTCGGCTTCTCGCCCGAGGCGTTCCACGCCGCCAATGCCGAGCATGCCCGCCACTGGCCTCATGCGATGATTGCGACCGCCACGCACGACACCAAGCGCGGCGAGGATGGCCGCGCGAGGCTGTTGGCGCTCTCGGAAATGCCGGAGCGCTGGAGCGATATCGCCCGGCTGTGGGCCAGCTCCCGCGGGCAGTCGGCGTCGCATCAGGGCGGCCCCGATGCCACGGACCGGCTGATGATCCTGCAGCAGGTGCTGGCCTCCTGGCCGGTCGCACTGCTCGATCAGGACGATGCCGGGGAACTCGCCGCCTATCGAGACAGGCTGCAGGGCTGGGTCGAGAAGGCGCTGCGCGAGGCTAAGCGCCACAGCAGCTGGACCCATCCGCGCGAGGCCTATGAGACCGCGGCCAAGGATATGATCGCCCGCATGCTGGAGCCCGGCAGCGCCTTTCTCCAGCATTTTCGCCCGCTCGCGCAGGAGCTCGCGCAGCGCGGCATGGTGAAGAGTCTGGCCCGAACCGTGCTCAAGCTGACCCTGCCCGGCCTGCCGGATTTCTATCAGGGCACCGAATTCTGGGATCTGGCACTCGTCGATCCCGATAATCGGCGGCCGGTCGACTACGCCGGTGCAGCCGCAGCTCTGGCGCAGGAGCGTCCGATCGGCGAATTGCTGGCGGGCTGGAAGGATGGGCACATCAAGCAGCGGCTTACACGCCTGCTGTTGGCCGATTGCGCGGCCGTCCCGCATCTCTATGCGCAGGCGGGCTACCGCCCGCTGACGCTCGATGGAGCCGGTGCCGAACGGTTCCTGGCCTTCGAGCGCGCTCTGGAGACTGAAAGCCGCATCGTGCTGGTGACGCGCCTGAACGCGGCTGCGCCCGCCGACGCCGGCCAGGGCGCCGCCGGCAGTGCCAGCCTCGCGCTCCCGGCCGGCGACTACCGCGATCTGCTGAGCGGGCAGCAGTGGCGGCTGGAGGATAACAAGGCTCCGGTTGCGGAGTTGCTGTCACAGCTTCCCGTCGCCGTGCTCGCCCGCGTCTGAAGGACGTCGGGCTCGGGCCGCAGGCGCGGTTCCAAAACAATCGCCGTCATTCCAGGCTCATCGCTGGCGCGGTGACCCGGAGTGGCGGCGATCTTCGTCCTGGAGCTGTGAGTCCTCAGTCGCGCGGGCCGACCAGGATCAGCGTGGCCAGCGGCGGCAGAACGAGATCGAGGAAGGCCGGCTCGCCGCCATGCCCACCCTCGCGGGCGTCGACACCGCCGCCATTGCCCAGCCCCGAGCCGCCATAGATGTCGGCATCGCTGTTGAAGACCTCGCGCCACCAGCCGCCTGCGGGAATTCCGACGCGATAGCCCCAGCGCGGCACGGGCGTCATATTGACGAGGACGAGAACCGGCTCGGCGCCGGGCGCCGTTCGCAGATAGGCATAGACGCTCTGCTCGGCGTCGTTCTCGATCAGCCAGCGAAACCCGTCGGGACGCGCATCGCCGACATGGAGCGCAGGCAGGTCGCGGTAGAGGCGGTTGAGGTCTCCGACCAGCTGCTGCACGCCGCGATGGCGCGGATCCTTCAGCAGGTCCCAGTCGAGCTCTCCATCATGGTTCCACTCCCGCCTTTGGGCGATCTCGCCACCCATGAACAGCAGCTTCTTGCCGGGATGCGTCCACATGAAGCCGAGGTAACCGCGCAGGCCGGCGAATTTCTGCCAGTCGTCGCCCGGCATCTTCTCCAGCAGCGAGCCTTTGCCGTGGACCACCTCGTCATGCGAGAGCGGCAGAACGAAACGCTCCGAATAGGCGTAGACGAGCCCGAAGGTCATCGCCTGATGGTGATGGCGCCGGTGGATCGGGTCACGCTCGACATAATGCAGCGTGTCGTGCATCCAGCCCATGTTCCATTTATAGGCGAAGCCGAGGCCGCCATCGCGCACGGGCGCGGTCACGCCGGGCCATGCGGTCGATTCCTCCGCGATCATCACGGCGCCGGGGCAGCGCTCGGCCACGATGGTGTTGAGCCGGCGCAGGAACTCTACCGCTTCCAGGTTTTCTCGCCCGCCATGGATGTTCGGCACCCATTCGCCGGGCTGGCGGCTGTAGTCGCGATAGAGCATCGAGGCGACGGCATCGACGCGCAGGCCGTCGACATGGAAATGCTCCAGCCAGTAGAGCGCGCTTGCGAACAGGAAATTCGCGACCTCGCGCCGGCCGAGATTGTAGATCAGCGTGTTCCAATCCTGATGGAATCCCTCCCGCGGATCCTCATGCTCGTAGAGGGCCGAGCCGTCGAAACGGGCGAGGCCATGGGCGTCGGCCGGGAAATGCGCCGGCACCCAGTCGAGGATCACGCCGATGCCGGCCTCATGGCAGGCCTCGACGAAGAGGGCGAAATCCTCCGGCTCGCCGAAGCGCCGCGTCGGCGCGAACAGGCCGAGCGGCTGATAGCCCCATGAGCCGGCAAAGGGATGCTCGCTCACCGGCAGCAGCTCGACATGGGTGAAGCCCATCGCCTTGGCATAAGGCACCAGCCGGCGCGCGAGGCCGCGCCAATCCGGGCTCTCGCCCCCGGCCTCTCGCACCCAGGACCCCGGGTGCAGCTCGTAGATCGAGATCGGCGCCTCGGCCTGCTGGCGGGCGGCGCGGCCGGCCATCCACTCGGCATCGTTCCAGCGATGCGGCTCCTGCCGCGGCACGATCGAGGCGGTGCCGGGCGGCAGCTCGGCCGCCCGGGCTACCGGATCGGCCTTCTGCGGCAACAGATAGCCCTGCGCATCCACCAACTCGTATTTGTAGAGCTCGCCGCTGCCGAGCCGGGGGATGAAGAGCTCCCAGACGCCGCTGCCGCCGCGCCGGCGCATCGGGTGGCGCCGCCCGTCCCAAACATTGAAATCGCCGACGACCGAGACGCGGCGGGCATTCGGCGCCCAGACGGCGAAACGCACGCCGCGCACGCCATCGACCGCCACCGGGCGGGCGCCGAGTGCGCTGGCGAGATCCAGATGGCTGCCCTCGGCGATCAGATGGATGTCGAGGTCGCCCAGAAGCGCGCCGAAGCCATAGGGATCCTCGGTCTCCTGCTCACCGCCCGGCCAGCGGATCAGCAGCCGGTAAGGGCCCGGTTCGATGTCGCCGACGAAGAGACCCTCCGGCTCGGAGCGCCGCAAGCGGACCGGTTCTTTCGCGCTGTCCGCCTGCACTGAAACGCTTTCGGCGCCTGGCACGAAGACCCGCAGATAGCGCCCGCGCTCACCCTGATGCGGACCAAGCACGGCGAAGGGATCGCCGAGCCTTCCGGCCGCGAGTGCCTCCGCCGTCGTCGCGTCGAGGGCCGGAACCCGGTCGATCGTCGCGTCGGTCATCGCGGCTCCTCCTGCGGCAGCATGGTGTCGAGAAGCTGTGCCAGCCCCTGCAGCGGCACGGCGAGCCAATCCGGCCGGTTGTTCAGCTCATAGCCGATCTCGTAGGCCGCCTTGTCGATCAGGAAGAGATCGAGCAGGGCCCTCTCGTCCTCGCCATCCGAAATCGCGGCCCCGATCGTCTCGCGATAGGCCTCCACCAGCGCGGCCGGCATCGTCTCGCGGAAGCGCGCCGCCAGCTGGTCGTAGCGCTCCTCGCGGCCCGATGCGGCACCGAGGCGCCGCCCCGCCGCGAGCGCGTAATCCAAGGAGCGCAGAATGCCCGCGACATCGCGCCAGCCGCTGTCCTTCGCCCGCCGCTCCGCCAGAGGCTGCGCCGGCTCGCCCTCGAAATCGATGATGTAGACGTCGCCGCTCGCCACCAGCACCTGGCCGAGATGGAAATCGCCATGGACCCGGTGGAGCAGGCTGCCGCGCGCCCGGCGGCACAGCGCCTCGACATGCGCCATCAGCGCGTCCCGCCGCGACAGCACGCGCTCGGCCAGCCCCGCCTCGTCCGGCCCCAGCGTCTCGCGCCGGCGAGCCAGCCCCGCACAAGCCGCGTCGATGCGGCCGAGGATGCGCTCGCGCCAGCGCTCGACCTGAGCCTCTCCGGCGGTTTCGGGGCTGAACGCGGGATCCTCGCTCGGTTGCGCCAGCACCAGATGCATCTCTCCGAGCCGCCGCCCGAGCAGCCGCGAGAACCCATCATAGATCGCCAGAAGATCGCCGAGCTCGTGGTCCTCTCGCGCCATCTCGTCGAGCGCCCGCCCGATATAGGACATGGTCCATTCCCAGGCGTCGCCCTCGCCGGGCACATAGGCTTGGACGACCGCCATCACCTCCTCTTCGCCCTGCGCCGGCACATGGACGATCTCTCCGATGAGAGCAGGGGCGTTGGCGAAGCCGCGCGCGGTGAGGACGCGCGTCATCTCCGCTTCCGGATGCTGCCCCGGCGACAGCCGCCTGAACAGCTTGAGCATCAGCTTGTGATCCACGATCACGGAGGAGTTGGACTGCTCGGCCGAGAGCCAGCGGACGGGATCCTCGGATCCGATCGCGAGGGCGTCGCAGGCTGCCGTCGGCCGGAACGAGACCTGGCCCGCCGAACTTTCGATCGTCTCATTGCTCTTGAGAAGCGAAAGCAGTTGATGGATGAACTCGGGCAGGGTGAAGGCGTCCGTCAGATAACCGATGCGCCGCCCGCGACGCACCCGCGCCAGCGCCAGCTGCTGCGGCAGCGCGGTGCTAACCTGATCGTCCCAGCCGATGCCGAGCGGCAGCAGATAGCGATCGGTTCCGCCGGGTTGGCGGGCATCGACGGCGACGAGGGCCGCCTCGCGCCCCGCGCCGATTCGGGCGGTGTAGGCCACGCACGCCTCCTCGATCGGCTGGTCCTTGGTGGCGAACCAGCGGCGCTTGGCGAGGTAGGGCGGCAGGATCTGCGTCTCGAAATCGCGCCGGTGCTGCGGTGTGATCATCTCCTCCGCGCCGCCGCGCAGCACGAAGGTCATGAAATCCGGCATCGGCTCGGGCGCCTGGCTGAGCCAGGACGGAACCTGCGCGTCCTTCGCCAGCACGAACCAGTAGAAGCCGTAGGGCGGGAGGCTGATGAGGTAGTTCAGCTGGCCGATCACCGGGAAGACGGCGTTGCCCAGCATTTCGACAGGGTGCTGGCCGGCGAACTCCGCCAGATCGAGCTCGAAAGCCTGCGCCGAGCGAGACAGGTTCGCCACGCACAGGATCGTCTCGCCGTCATGTTCGCGCAAATAGGCGAAGGCCTTGCGGTTCTTCGGATAGAGGAAGCGGAGCGTGCCCCGGCCGAAAGCCTTGTGCTCCTTGCGAACGGCGAGAATGCGCCGCGTCCAGTTCAGCAGCGAATGGGAGTCGCGCATCTGCGCTTCGACATTGACGGCGTCGAAGCCATAGAGCGCGTCCATGATCGGTGGCAGCACGAGGCTCGCGGGGTCGGCCTTGGAGAACCCGCCATTGCGATCCGGCGACCATTGCATCGGCGTGCGCACGCCGTCGCGGTCGCCGAGGAAGATGTTGTCGCCCATGCCGAGCTCGTCGCCGTAATAGATCACCGGCGTGCCGGGCATCGAGAGCAGCAGGCTGTTCATGAGCTCGATGCGGCGCCGGTCGCGCTCCAGCAGCGGGGCGAGCCGCCGGCGGATGCCGAGATTGATGCGGGCGCGCTTGTCGGCCGCATAGAAGTTCCAGAGATAGTCGCGTTCCTTGTCCGTCACCATTTCGAGTGTCAGCTCGTCATGGTTGCGCAGGAAGATCGCCCACTGGCAGTTTTCGGGAATGTCGGGCGTCTGCCGCATGATGTCGGTGATCGGGAAGCGGTCTTCCTGCGCGATCGCCATGTACATGCGCGGCATGAGCGGGAAGTGGAACGCCATGTGGCATTCGTCGCCCTCGCCGAAATAGGCCTGCGTGTCCTCGGGCCACATATTGGCCTCGGCCAGCAGCATCCGGTCCGGATAGGCGGCATCGAGTTCGGCCCTGATCTTCTTCAGGATGTCGTGGGTCTCCGGCAGGTTCTCGTTGGAGGTGCCGTCGCGCTCGATCAGATAGGGCACGGCATCGAGGCGCAGCCCGTCGACACCCAGATCGAGCCAGAAGCGCATGATGCCGAGCACCGCCTTCAGCACCGCCGGATTGTCGAAATTGAGGTCCGGCTGGTGCGAATAGAAGCGGTGCCAGTAATAGGCGCCCGCCGTCGCGTCCCAGGTCCAGTTCGAGCGCTCGGTGTCGAGGAAGATGATGCGCGTACCGGAATAGAGCTGGTCGTTGTCGGACCAGACGTAGAAGTTGCGATGCGCCGAGCCGGGCTTGGCCAGCCGCGCCCGCTGGAACCAGGGATGCTGGTCGGAGGTGTGGTTGATCACGAGCTCGGTGATGACCCGCAGGCCGCGCTCATGCGCCGCCCTGATGAAGCGCTTCACATCCGCGACGGAGCCGTAATCGGGATGCACCGCCTTGTAGGCGGAGATGTCGTAGCCGTCGTCGAGCCGCGGCGAAGGGTAGAAGGGCAGGAGCCACAGGACGTTGACGCCGAGGCTGACGATATAGTCGAGCTTCGCCATCAGCCCCGGGAAGTCGCCGATGCCGTCGTCATTGGCATCGAAGAACGACTTCACATGCAGCTGGTAGATGATCGCGTCCTTGTACCATTGCGGATCGCGCGCATCGGGCTGCGGCGCGGATGCGATCGTCTCGGCATTGAACGGCGCGTTCATGACAGTGCTCCCCCGGGCATGGTGATCCGCCAGATCGAGAACGGCGCGCTATGGGGATCGAGATGGATGGTCTGGGTCTTGCCGTGCCAGGTGAAGCGATGGCCCAGCATCAGGTCTTCGACGGCGACGGCCGCGTCGTCCGAACTGCCGAACTCCCAGAGTGGCACTTCGATCATGGCCGAGTGGGCGTTGTGCGGATCGAGATTGACCGCGACGAGAATAATCTCGTCGGAATCGGCGTCGCGCTTGCCGAAATAGAGGATGTTGTCGTCGGAGGCGTTGTAGAAGGTGAGGCCGAGATGGCTCTGCAGAGCCGGATGGGCCCGGCGGATCGCGTTGAGCTTCGCAATCTCGGCGACGATGTTGCCTGGCGCCTGCCAGTCACGCGGCCGGATCTCGTATTTCTCGCTGTCAAGATACTCCTCCTTGCCGGGGACCGGCGCGGATTCGCATAGCTCGAAGCCGGAATAGACGCCCCAGAGGCCCGACAGCGTCGCCGCCAGCGCCGCCCTGATGAGAAAGCCCGGTCGGCCGGATGTCTGCAGGAAGACGGGGTTGATGTCCGGCGTGTTGACGAAGAAATGCGGCCGATAGATCTCTCGCGCCGGCGCGGCGTTGAGCTCCGTCAGATACTCGGTCAGCTCCGCCTTGGTGTTGCGCCAGGTGAAATAGGTGTAGGACTGCGAGAAACCGACCTTGCCGAGACGGTACATCACCTTCGGCCGGGTGAAGGCCTCGGCGAGGAATAGCACGCCCGGATCGCGCGAGCGGATATCCGCGATCAGCCACTCCCAGAACGGAAACGGCTTGGTGTGCGGGTTGTCGACGCGGAAGATCCGCACGCCCTGATCGCCCCAGAATTGCACCGCGTCCCGAAGCGCCAGCCACAGATCGGGAACGGCACCCGGCGCATAGAAGTCGACATTGACGATGTCCTGATACTTCTTGGGCGGGTTCTCGGCATAGCGCATCGAGCCATCCGGCCGCCACGAGAACCAATCCGGGTGCTGCTTGAGCCAGGGGTGGTCGGGCGAGCACTGGATCGCGAAATCCAGCGCGATTTCCAGCCCGTGCCGGCCGGCTTCCCTCACCAGAGCAAGGAAGTCCTCGAGGCTGCCGAGTTCGGGATGGATCGCGTCATGGCCGCCCTCGGCCGCTCCGATCGCATAGGGGCTGCCGGGATCGTCGGGGCCGGCGACGAGACTGTTGTTGCGGCCCTTGCGGTTGGTCTTCCCGATCGGATGGATCGGCGGGAAGTAGAGCACGTCGAAGCCCATGGCCTGGATCGCGGGCAGACGTCCGATCACGTCGCGGAAGGTGCCGTGCCGGCCCGGATCATCGGTGATCGAGCGCGGGAACAGCTCGTACCAGCTGGAGAAACCGGCGGCCTCGCGATCCGCTTCCACCGTGAAGACGCGCTCGGCCCCCGTCGCATGCGGGCGCGGGTCGGCCTTCGCCATCGCGCCGGCCAGCGGGTCGGCCAGCAGTAGCGCGCTGTCCTCGTCGGGCGAGGCGCCGAGGCGGGCCAGATGTGCTTCGATGACGGCGCGCTCGTCCGGCCCGGACCCCGCCGCGAAACGTTCCAGCAGCATCCGGCCTTCCGTGATTTCGAGCCTCAGATCGAGCCCCGCCTCGCGCTTCTTGGCGAAGTCGCGCCGGAAGGTGCCGAACTCGTCCCACCAGGCCTCGATGGAGAAATCGTGCGGTCCCACCCGCAGCAGGGGAAACCCGCCCTGCCAGCGATCATTGCCGCGCGGTCGCATCGGCGCGCGTGACCAAGCCTCTTCGTCGCGCGGCTTCCAGCGCAGCTCCGCCGCCAGCACCTCATGCCCGTCGCCGAAGATATCGGCCGTCACGGTCACGATATCTCCAATGCAGCGCTTCACCGGGAAGCGCCCGCCCTCGACCACCGGCTGCACGGCCTCGATCGCGATGCGCTGGCGCGCCACCGTTGCCCGCTCCGGGAGGGGGACGGGTTCTGCTGCCAGAACGGGCTTCGAGGGGCGCAGATCGACGCTCGCCGCGCTTGCGGGCGGCAGTTGCAGCATCTCCGAGGCCGGGGCAGGAGAAAGCCCGAGCCGGGCGGCCTGTGCTTCGATCGCGAACGGCAAGGCGTTGACCGGATCGCGATTGATCACGATCAGGCGGGGCGCCGTCTCCTCGCCCTGCCGCAGCACCACGCTGACACGCTCGCTGAGCCGCAGCGGGCGCATTTGCCCGTCCGCCTCCAGCTCCAGCGCGCTCGCCTGCGCATTGACCCCCTGGACGCTGCCGCGCAGATCCGCGGTTCCGGCGCGCGCCACCGCGAAATCCTCAGGCGCGGCGTGCTGGAAGGGGCTTTCGATCCCGTATTCGAAGCCCATCGGCAGCAGCCACCCATCGGCCAGCAGGGCTGCTGTGGCGCAGGCGATCTCGGCGCGGCGGATCCAATCGCCGGGCCGGCGCGCCGGGCTGCGCGCTGCGAACGGATGGCCCACGACCCCGATGAGACCGGCGCCGCCGTTTCGCGACGCCGTGTGAGAGGCCTCGATCAGACCCGCCGGGTCCTCGCCGGCGAAATCCGTGCGCGGGCTCACCCAATCGAACAGATCCGCCGCGGCCGAGAAGCCCTCCGGCGAGGCGCCGTCCATCCAGCCGAAGGCTTCGAAAAGACCCCGGTCGCGGGCGGGGCCGAGGATCGCGGCGAAGATGTCGAGCGGCAGCGTGCCGGCCTCGTGGCAGCGCACGCCGCATATTCCGAGCCGCTGCCACGCCAGAACGCGCTCGGCCCAGACGGCCGCGAGCCGCTCGCGTTCGGGCGCGTGGTCAAAGCGGGCTTGTGTCGCCTCTGGGTTCGTCAGGCTGCGCGGGTCGAGGCCGGAAGCCTGCGGCCGGTGCCACAGATCCGGCTGGTCCTGCGCGAGCACGCCGCCCGCGGCCGCCCGCGCGATGGTGAGGTCGATCCACAGCTCGAGGCCGAGTTCGCGGCAAGTCCCCGCCAGCGCGGAAAGCCGCTCATCGGCAGCCTCGCCAGCGATGCGGCCCAGATCCTGCGTCAGCAGCAGATCGGCCGAGGAACCGAAAGGCCAGCCGAGCAGAATATGCGAAAACCCGAGCTCCTGAGCGGCCCGGGCGGCCTCGTCCCAACCGATGTCCAGACCGATCCAGGGATGGAGATAATAGAGCCGGCGGGCACGCCCGGTGCGGCGCGCGCGCTGGGTGTGCGCAGCGTCTTCCTGCGGCAATGGGCTGGCCAAAACAGCACTCCGTTCTCCCGTCAGACGAGGGGAGAACGGTTGCCGGATGGCGCGGGTTCCGAATTTTCCCGAAGAGGAGCGCCGCTGCGCGGCCGGCGGAGACGTCCGGCCGGCCCCCCATCAGCCCCGGTCCAACCGCGCAGAAGCCCGGCCGTCGCAGCCGGCGAAGACCGCGATCAGCTGCCCGGACGGGCGGCGATCTGCGGCACCCACATATCGCTCCATTTGGCGGGCTTCAGCTTGATCGAGCCCGCCTTGTGCAGGAATTCGGCGTATTGGAGCACGCCTTCCGGGGTCGTGGTGAAACGCGAATCCTTGTCCTCGATCATCTGCTGGATCTCGGCCGCGTCGACCTTCACCTTCGAGCTCTTGGCGTAGATCTCGGCGGCGAGCTTCTTGTCCTTCTCGATCAGGGCGTTGGCGTCGTCCATCGCGTCGATGAACGCCTGCGTCATCTTCGGGTTGGCATCGACGAATTTCTTCGGCGCGAAGGTCACGTCCAGCGTCATGTTGCCGAGATAGTCGACCGAGTTGAGCACGCGGTGGACGTTCGGCGCCTTGGCCTCGATGTACTGGAAGGGCGGCGAGGTGAAATGGGCCTTGATCTCGGTCTTGCCGCCGATCAGCGCGGCCAGCGCCTCGGGATGGGGCAGCGAGACCGTCATCGGGTCCATCTTGGCATAGTTGGCATCGCCGAAGACCTTGGCGGAGATCATCTGCAGCGTCACCGCCGCCAGCGAGGTCTTGATGCCGGGCAGGGCGATCTTGTCGTTGGCGGTGAAGTCCTGCAGCGACTTGATCTTGGGATCGTTGGTCATCAGCCATTGCGAGGTCGAGCTCATGCCCGAGACGCCGACCACCTCGACGCCCGGGATGCCCTTCGCCTTGGCCCAGAGCGTGACGAAGCCCGGCGCGCCGGTGCCGGCGAAGTCGAGCGTGCCGGCAATCATCGCGTCGTTGATGACGTTGCCGCCGTCGAGCATCAGCCAGTTGACCTTGATGTCGCCGAGGCCGGCGGCCTTGGCGCGCTTCTCGAGAAACTGCTGGTCCTGCATCACGATGAGCGGCAGGTAGAGAATGCCGAAGCCCTTGGAGATGCGGACTTCGGAGACCTCCGCCTTGGCGGGCGAGGCGAGCGCCGCGCCGATGGCGAGCGCGGCGACGGCGCTGCGGATCACGATTTTCAGTGACATGGTGGTCCTCCCTGGGTGACGGCCGTTCGGCCTGTTGAATGCGGATATCAGTGCTGCATGCCCCAACGCCGGATCGTCTTGCGCTCGATCGTGGCGAAGATCACGTTCTCGACAAAGAGGCCGATCAGGATGACGGTGAACAGGCCGGCGAAGACGTTCGCGGTCTCCAGCTGGTTGCGGTTCTCATAGATGAACCAGCCCAGCCCGCCAGAGCCGGACGAAACGCCGAAGACGAGTTCTGCGGCGATCAGGGTGCGCCAGGCGAAGGCCCAGCCGACCTTGAGCCCGGTCAGGATCGCCGGGAAAGCGGCGGGGATCAGGATGAGGCGCACCAGCTTCAGCCCGCGCAGCCCGTAGTTCAGCCCCACCATGCGCAGCGTGTTGGAGACCGAGCGGAATCCGGCATGGGTGTTGAGCGCGATCGCCCACAGCACCGAATGCACCAGCACGAAGATGATGCTGCCGGTGCCCAATCCGAACCAGATCAGCGCCAGCGGCAACAAGGCGATGGCCGGCAGCGGGTTGAACATCGAGGTGAGCGTTTCCAGCAGGTCTGCGCCGATGCGCGAGCCGATGGCGAGCGTGGTGAGCACGGCGGCGAGCCCGATGCCGATGCCGTAGCCGATCACCAGCGTCTGCAGCGAGACCATCATGCGCGCCGGAATGACGCCGTTGGCGATATTGCCGATGAAAGCCTCGACCGTCTGGCCGAAAGTGGGGAAGAGCAGCGGATTGCCGAGCCAGTTTCCATAGAGCTCCCAGGCCAGAGCGAGAGCGGCGAGGATCACGCCCTTGCGCACGAAACCGAGGCGATAAATCCGCTCGAACCAGCCGAGGGTCTTGGCGATGACGGGCGCGTCGCTGGAATGGACGTCGCGGATGATTTCAGGGCGGAAGCTGACGAGATCGGTCATGATGTGTGTCCCGTCAGTGATGCGCGAAGAGCATGTCGTTGATGCGGGTTTCGAGCGCGGCCTGCTCGCCGGTGCCCATCTTCTCTGCCGGCACGCTGTTGAGCTCGGCCTTGACCTCGCCGGGATGCGGCGAGAGCAGCAGGATGCGCGTGCCGATGCGGATCGCTTCCTCGATCGAATGGGTGACGAAGAGCACGGTGAACTTCGTGTCGTCCCAGAGCCGCAGCAATTCGTCCTGCATCTTGCGGCGGGTGAGGGCGTCGAGCGCCGCGAAGGGCTCGTCCATCAGCAGCACGTCGGGCTCCATCGCCATGCCGCGGGCGATCGCCACGCGCTGCTTCATGCCGCCGGACAGCATATGCGGGAAGCTGTCGATGAACTTGGTCAGGCCGACCTTGTCGATATAGGAGCGGGCGCGCTCCTCGGCTTCCGCCGCGCCGGCGCGGCCCGATGCCGTCAGCGCGAAGACGACGTTCTCGCGCACCGTCTTCCAGGGCAGCAGCTGGTCGAATTCCTGAAACACCATCATGCGGTCCGGGCCGGGGCCGTGGACCTTGCGGCCCTTCAGGCTGATCTGCCCCTCGACCGGCGTCAGATAGCCCCCGATCGCCTTCAGCAGAGTGGACTTGCCGCAGCCGGAGGGCCCCAGCAGCACGAAACGGTCGGACGGGTAGACGTCGAAGGAGACGCGCCGCGTCGCGGTGACGATCGCATCTGGCGTCTTGTATTGCAGCGTAACCCCGTCCACGCTGAGCAGCGGCGAAAGCGCCGGAGTAGCGGCGGTTGAAGCGGACATGGCTGTGGCGTGGGTCGACTGCAGCATCGGACCTCCCTTGACGATCGTTTCCCAGCGCACTTAAGGGCGCTTGGCGAATGCAGTAGCATCCGCAACTGACTTGAAACTGACTCCTGAAATCCCGAAGGAATTTCGCTTGCGCGTGCTCGTCGTCGAGGACACTGCCGACATCGCCGAGGCTGTGGTGATGCGGCTCGAAAAGATCGGCCACGCCGTCGATTGGGAGCGGGACGGCGCGGTCGCCGCCGAGCTTCTGGCGGTGCAGGGCTATGACCTGGTGATCCTCGACCTCAGCCTGCCGGGACAGGACGGCCTGGCGATCCTGAAGGGGATGCGGGCGCGCAAGCTCAAAACGCCCGTGCTGGTGCTGACGGCGCGTTCGGCTGTCGACGAGCGCATTGGCGCACTCGATCTGGGCGCCGACGATTACCTGGTCAAACCCTTCGATTACGGCGAGCTGGAAGCGCGCGCCCGCGCCCTCCTGCGCCGCAGCGCCGGCCAGTCCGACAATCTGCTGTGCGTCGGGCCGCTGGCGATCGACCGCGCCGGGCGCGTCGCCACCATCGAAGGGCGCCCGCTCAATCTGACGCGGCGGGAACTCACCGTGCTGGAGATCCTCGCCATGCGGCCGGAACGGATCGTGCCGAAGGAGGAGCTCGTCGAACAGCTCTTCAACTTCGACCAGGAGGCGAGCCCGAATGCCGTCGAGCAGTTCGTGACCCGGCTGCGGCGCAAGCTCGGCGACGCGCCGGTCGAGATCCGCACCCTGCGCGGCTTGGGCTATCAGCTTGCTCCGCTCTGAACTCCAGCTCTCGCTGCGGTTCCGCATCGTCGCCGTGCTGGCGGCCGTGCTCGTGAGCGGGGCGGTGGCGCTCGGGGTCGTCGCCTGGCACTCCGCCGCCGTGGCCGCGCAGCAGGCCTATGATCGGCTGCTCAGCGGCGGGGCGGTGCAGATCGCCGAGAACGTCTTCGTGCAGGGCGCGACCGTGGCTGTCGAGCCGCCGGTTTCGGCCATCGCGACCCTCTCCGCCTATGATCTCGTCTTCTACAAGGTGGTCGATCCGCGCGGCGTCGTCATCGCCGGCTATGAGGATCTCGCCTCCGATGCCGACCCCGTCGCGGCCCGTCGCGGCACGGTGCTGGAGGATGGGCAGTATCTGGGCCAGCCGGTTCGGATCGCGACGCTGGCCCGCGAAGTGGATCTGCCCGACTCGCGCGGCTGGGTCACGATCGTCATCGCCCAGACGGTCGAGGCGCGCCGGGCGCTGGCCTGGGACCTCACCTTCAAGGCCCTCGCCATCATCGCTGTGGTGAGTCTGTGCGCCCTGGCGGCGACGGCCTGGGCGCTCGGCCTCGCGCTGGAGCCGCTGACCCGGATCGAGCGCGAGATCGCCGGACGCAAGCCGGATGACCTGCGGCCCATCGGCGTCGCTCCGCCGGTCGAGATCAGTGCGCTGGTCCATGCCATCGACGGCTTCATGCGCCGCCTGTCCGACCGTATGGCGCTGATGCAGCGCTTCATCGCTGACGCGGCGCACCAGATCCGCACGCCGCTCGCGGCGCTCGACGCGCAGCTGGAGATCCTGCAGGCGACGCCCTCGGCCAGGCGCAAGGCCGAGGCGATCCAGCGTGTCCGAGAGCGGGCGGCCGAGCTCGGCCGGCTGACCGGCCAGTTGCTGGATCATGCGATGGTGATCCACCGCAGCGATGCGATGGCGGCCCAGCCGGTGGCACTGAACCCGCTCGCCAAGTCGGTGCTCGCCAAGGCGGTGCCGCTTTCGCTGCCGCGCGAGGTCGATATCGCCTTCCTCCCGGATGCGGCGGAGCCGGTGGTGGCCGGCGACGCCGTGAGCCTGCGCGAGGCGCTGGGTAACCTTATCGACAATGCGCTGAAGCACGGCGCGCGCGGCCGGCTGACGGTCGCGATCGGCTCCAACGAGGCGATGGGCTGGGTCGAGGTCGCCGATGACGGGGATGGCTTTCCCGCGCCGCCGGAAACCCTGCTTCCGGCTTTCGCCAAGGGCGAGCAGTCCACCGGCTCCGGCCTCGGCCTGTCGATCGCGGCCGAGGTTGCACGCGCCCATCAGGGCGAGCTGACGGTGCTGCGCGAGGCGGGGCTGACGCGGGTGCGGCTGAGCCTGGCCCGCCGGCCGCGCTGACGGGGCCGGGCCTGCGGCGCGGTCCTTGCTGATTGTCGCGGAACTGTCGCAACCTTCCTCCATGGCTTGCGGTTCTGAGAAGGCGGCAGCGGGTCGCAGGAGGGCGCGAGCCCCTTTGACCGCAAGGGCTGCCATAACGAGGATATCGGCCGCCCAGGACGCGCCCGCCCGGGCGAGAGGCGGCCCGCGGAGCCGGCATGGACTATTTCAGGCGCTTCACCTTCCTGTTCGCGACGCCGAACTTCGATGCCGAGGATCTCGAAGGCATCCGCTTTCACCAGATCATCGACGAGATCGAACGCTCGGGCTTCGAGGTCGTGAAGGCCCGCAAGCTCGAGGATGCCGAGATCGCGGTGCAGACCGACGCCGCCATCGGCTGCATGGTGGTCGACTGGGGCAAGAAGGGCCTCGAGGGCAAGACCGCCGCGCTCATCAACCTGATGCGGCGCCGCGGCCTCGATTTCCCGATCATCCTGCTGATCCGCCGCAAGCGCTTCGAGGACGTGCCGGTCGAGGTGCTGGACTTCATCGACGGCTACATCTTCCTCTCCGAGGAAACCCCGCCCTTCATCGCCAAGAGCCTCATCAGCCGCCTCAAGCAATATGCCGAGACGCTGAAGACACCCTTTTTCGGCGCGCTGGTCGACTATGCCGAGGAGGGCAACCACCTCTGGACCTGCCCGGGCCATAATGGCGGCGTGTTCTACAGCCGCAGCCCGATTGGCCGGGTCTTCATGGAGCATCTGGGCGAGGCGGTGTTCCGCGACGACCTCGACAATTCCGTGCTCGATCTCGGCGACCTTCTGACACATGAGGGCCCCGCGCTGAAGGCGCAGAAGGAAGCCGCCCAGATCTTCGGGGCGGAGAAGACCTATTTCGTGCTGAACGGTACCTCGACCTCGAACAAGGTCGCGCTGGCCGCGCTCGTCACCGACGACGACCTCGTGCTGTTCGACCGCAACAACCACAAGGCCGCCCATCACGGCGCGCTGCTGATCTCCGGCGGCATCCCGATCTATATCCCCACCGCCCGCAACGCCTGGGGTCTGATCGGCCCGATGCGCTGGGAGGCCTTCGACGAGGAGGCGCTGCGCGAGCGCATCCGCACCAATCCGCTGGTGAAGGACAAGGATGCCTGGCAGAAGCCGCGGCCCTTCCGCGTCGCCGTGGTCGAGCAATGCACCTATGACGGCACGATCCACAGCGCCCAGATGATCCTCGATAAGATCGGGCATCTTTGCGAATACATCCTCTTCGACGAGGCCTGGGCCGGCTTCATGAAGTTCCATCCGCTCTATGCCGGGCGCTTCGCCATGGGCCTGACCGGGCTGGGCCCCGAGTCGCCCGGCATCATCGCCACGCAATCGACGCACAAGCAGCTGGCGAGCTTCAGCCAGGCCTCGCAGATCCACATCAAGGACCGGCACATCAAGGGTCAGAAGCGGCGCGTCGAGCATCGCCGCTTCAATGAAAGCTTCATGCAATACGCCTCGACCTCGCCCTTCTATCCGCTTTTCGCCTCGCTCGATGTCGGCGCGCAGATGATGAAGGGCCGCTCCGGCGAGGTGCTTTGGGACGACACGATCCGGCTCGGCATCGAGCTGCGCAAGAAGATCCGCGCCGTGCGCCGCGAATTCGAGGAAAAGGAGACGCGGCCGGAGCGGCGCTGGTTCTTCGAGCCCTTCGTGCCGGACCGGGTCAGCATCGCCGATGCCGCGCGCGAGGGCGGCGTCCACGACCTTGCCTGGGAGATGGTCGCCACCGACCGCCTCGCCAGCGACCCCTCCTACTGGCAGCTCGCGCCGCAGGCCGGCTGGCATGGCTTTTCCGGCATGGAGCCGGGCTTCGCCATGACCGACCCCAACAAGCTCACACTGCTGACGCCCGGCTTCGACCCGCTCACCGGCGCCTATGAGGAGCACGGCATCCCCGCGCCGATCGTCGCGCAGTTCCTGCGCGAGAACCGCATCGTCGCCGAGAAGAACGACCTCAACTCCCTGCTCTTTCTGCTGACGCCGGGCGTCGAGGCGAGCAAGGCGGGCACACTGATCAGTGGGCTCGTCGCCTTCAAGAAGCTCCATGACGACAATGCCCTGCTCGAGGAGGCGATCCCGGAGTTCTACCGCCGCCGCCCCGGCCGCTATGCCGGGGTGCGGCTGCGCGATCTGTGCGGCCAGATGCATCGCTTCTTCCGCGATCACGACGTCAGCGGCCTGCAGAACCGCCAGTTCTCACCGGAGCATCTGCCGGAGATGGCGATGTCGCCGCATGACGCGGCCCGCTGCCTTACCCGCAACGATGTCGATTATCTGCCGATCGACGCCCTTGCCGGGCGCATTGCCACGACGCCCTTCGTGGTCTACCCGCCGGGCATCGCCACCATCGTCCCCGGTGAGCGCCTGAGCGAGCGTGCCAAGCCCATGATCGACTATCTCAAGATGTTCGAGGCCTGCTTCAACGCCTTCCCGGGCTTCGAGGTGGAAATCCAGGGCGTCTATCGCGAGTTCGACGCGGAGGGCCGCGTGCGGCTGCACACCTATGTCGTCAGCGAGACCGACGGGCGCTGAGGCCAGGCGCGATATGGATAGCGATCTTCCCGTTCTGGTGCGTCCCTCGCGGGACGACGATGTCGAGCCGATGCTGGCGATCTACCGCCGCCATATCCGCCGCGGCGTCGAGGCTGGCGTCGAGGATACAGGTTCCCCGCAGCCGGACGATCTGCGCGACCGTCGCAAGAACCTGCGCAACCGGCGCCTGCCGCATCTGGTGGCGACGCGCGGCGGCGAGGTCGTGGGCTACGCCTATGTCGTGCCCTTCCGCAAGCGCCCGGCCTATCGTTTCGCGGTGAAGCACTCGATCTACGTGCATCACGAGCATCTCGGCCGCGGCGTCGGCCGGCTGCTGATGCAGGCCCTGATCGATGCCTGCGCGGCCGCCGGTTTCCGCCAGATGATCGGCTATATCGATGCGGAGAACACGGCTTCGCTCACGTTGCACGAGCGCTTCGCCTTCGCCCGCGTCGGCCTGCTGCCCGGCGTCGCCTATCGCTATGGCCGCTGGTGCGACAGCGTGATGGTGCAGCGCTCGCTGGGCGCCGGCGCGACGCAGCCCGCTTCCTGAAGCGTCCGCCCCCGCCTGCGGATTCCGGCCCATCCGTGCCCGGCTATGCGAAAGACCGCGCCCGGCCCTTGAACTCGACGAACGGGCAACCAGATCAGCGCCGCCGGGATGTCCGGCAAAACCTCGCATCGCCGTTTCGATCGCTTATCCGGAAACCATGATGACCACCGCCAGCACCGAGCAGCGCAGCTTCGAAGCCGACGTCTCCCGTCTCCTGCACATGATGGTCCATTCGGTCTATTCCGACCGGGACGTTTTCCTGCGCGAGCTGATCTCGAACGCGGCCGATGCCTGCGAGAAGCTGCGCTACGAGGCGATCGAAAAGCCCGAATTGCTCGGCGAGGAGCCGAAGCTGGCGATCGCGATAGCAGCCGATCCCGAAGCCGGCCGGCTGGTCCTCTCCGACAACGGCATCGGCATGAGTCGCGACGAGATGATCGAGGCGCTGGGCACGATTGCCCGCTCCGGCACGCGCAGCTTCATGGAGAAGGTTGCCTCGGCGGAAGGCAAGGAAGGCGCGCAGCTCATCGGCCAGTTCGGCGTCGGATTCTACTCCGCCTTCATGGTCGCGGACCAGGTCGAGGTCGTCAGCCGCCGGGCCGGCAGCGAGGAGGCCTGGGCCTGGGCCTCCGACGGGAAGGGCGCCTTCACCGTCTCGCCCGTCGCCGCGGAGGAGGCCCCGGCGCGGGGCACCCGCGTGACGCTGCATCTGATGGAGGATGCCAAGAGCTATGCCGAGCGCTGGACGCTGGAGCGCATCGTCAAGGAGCAGTCCGGTCACGTGCCGGTTCCGATCACGCTGATCGACAAGCCGGGTGCCGAAGCCCAGACTCTCGCCTACGGCGCCGCTCTGTGGACCAAGCCCAAGAGCGAGATCACGAAAGAGGATTATGCGGATTTCTATCGCGGCCTCGCCGGCCAGTATGACGAGCCGGCCGCGACCGTCCATTTCCGCGCCGAAGGCCGTCACGAATACACCGCGCTCGCCTTTGTCCCCGGCTCGCGCCCCTTCGATCTCTTCGATGCCGACCGCAAGGGCCGCATCAAGCTCTATGTGAAGCGCGTCTTCATCACCGACGAGGCGGAGTTGCTGCCGCGCTATCTGCGCTTCGTGCGCGGCATCGTCGACACCTCCGATCTGCCGCTGAACGTTTCGCGCGAAATGATCCAGGACAGCCCCTTGCTGGGCGCGATCAAGAAGGGCGTGACCAGCCGCGTGCTCTCCGACCTCGCCAAGCTCGCCGAGCAGGACGGCGAGACCTTCGCCAAGATCTGGGAGAATTTCGGCGCCGTCATCAAGGAAGGCCTTTACGAGGACTTCGAACGTCGCGAGCAATTGCTCGGCCTCTCCCGCTTCCGCTCGACGGCGTCGGGCGAGGGCTGGCGCAGCCTCGCCGATTACGTCGCGGCGCTGAAGGAGAACCAGACGGCGATCTACTACATCGCCGGCGACGATGCCGCCCGCATCGCCGCCTCGCCCCAGCTGGAGGGCTTCCGCGCGCGGGGGATCGAGGTGCTGCTCCTGTCCGATCCGGTCGATAGCTTCTGGGTTTCCGCGGGGCTCGACTTCCAGGGCAAGCCGTTCAAATCGGTCACGCAGGGCGCCGCCGATCTCGGCCTCGTGCCCCTGCTCGACGGCGCCGCGCCGGCGGCCGAGACGACGCCGGAAACGCAGGCGCTGATCGCAGCGATGAAGGAGGCGCTGGCCGGGGAGGTCGCCGATGTGCGTGCCTCGGACAGGCTGACCGAAAGCGCCGTCTGCCTCGTCGCTGCCGATTCCGGCCCCGACCGGCAGTTCGAGCGCATGCTGAGCGCCGCGGGCCGCGTCGCCAGCGCCGCCAAGCCGATCCTCGAGATCAATCCGCGCCACCCCGTGGTCGCGGCGTTGGCCGGCGCGCAGGACGAGGCGCTGCGCGCGGATGTCGCGCATCTTCTGCTGGACACCGCCCGCGTGCTCGACGGCGAACGCCCGG
>NZ_JBMDWH010000058.1:0-33809 GCF_048595345.1 Allobosea sp. | reverse complement strand
TTGGCGGCGATCAGCTCGTCCACCGCCTTCTCGATCGCGCCGGTGTCGGTGACCTGCTTCATGCCGCGGCTCTCGACGATCTCGCGCGGGTCGCCGCCTTCGGTCCAGAGGATCTCGAACAGGTCCTTGGCGATGCGGCCGGAAATGACGTTCTCGCCGATGAGATCGACGAGGCCGCCGAGCTGGGCGGCGGAGACCGGCGAGGCCGTGACGTCCTTGCCCTCCTTGTTAAGGCGCCCGAACAGCTCGTTGATGACCCAGTTGGCGGCGGCCTTGCCGTCCCTGCCCTTCGCCACGGCCTCGAAATAATCGGCCTGCTCGCGCTCGGCGACGAGGACCGAGGCGTCATAAGGCGAGAGGCCGTATTCGGCGATGAAGCGGGCCTTCTTGGCGTCCGGCAGTTCCGGCAGATGCGATTTCAGCGCGGCGACGAAGGCGTCGTCGAATTCCAGCGGCAGCAGGTCCGGATCGGGGAAGTAGCGGTAGTCATGCGCCTCTTCTTTGGAGCGCATCGAGCGGGTCTCGCCCTTGCCGGGGTCGTAGAGGCGGGTTTCCTGGTCGATCGTGCCGCCATCCTCGAGGATGCCGATCTGGCGGCGCGCCTCGGTCTCGACCGCCTGGCCGATGAAGCGGATCGAGTTGACGTTCTTGATCTCGCAGCGCGTGCCGAGCCCGTCGCCCGGCTTGCGCACGGAGACGTTGACGTCGGCGCGCAGATTGCCCTTCTCCATGTCGCCGTCGCAGGTGCCGAGATAGCGCAGGATGGTGCGCAGCTTCGAGACATAGGCCTTGGCCTCGTCGGCGGAGCGCAGATCCGGCTTGGAGACGATCTCCATCAGAGCCACGCCCGAGCGGTTGAGATCGACGAAGCTCATGGTCGGGTGCTGGTCGTGGATCGACTTGCCGGCATCCTGCTCCAGATGCAGCCGCTCGATGCCGACGGTGATCTGCTCGGTCGGCGAGAGATCGACCACGATCTCGCCCTCGCCCACGATCGGGCTCTTGTACTGGGTGATCTGGTAGCCCTGCGGCAAGTCCGGATAGAAGTAGTTCTTCCGGTCGAAGACCGAGCGGTTGTTGATTTGCGCGTTGAGGCCGAGGCCCGTGCGGACCGCCTGCTTGACGCATTCGGCGTTGATCACCGGCAGCATGCCCGGCATCGCCGCATCGACGAGGCTGACATGGGCGTTGGGCTCGGCGCCGAAGCCGGTCGAGGCGCCGGAGAACAGCTTGGCGTTGGAGGTAACCTGAGCATGGATTTCCATGCCGATCACCACTTCCCAATCCCCGGTCGCGCCCTTGATCAGCTTCTTGGGGTCGGCGGGGCGGACATGCGCGTTCATACGAGACTCTTCCGGCGTTAAAACGTGCCTATGCGTTACGATGTCGGCGCGAAGGCGGCAAGTGTGGGAGGCTCGCCGGCGACAAAAGCGCCGGCAATCTGCGAGCCCTCGTCCTGAGTAGCGATCCGCAGGGTCGCGTATCGAAGGATGCTGCAGGAGGATGCCGAGCGACCAGGAGCACCCTTCGAGACGCGGCGTGCCGTTGCTCCTCAGGATGAGGGCTGAGTGGGCCTTCGCGGCAGTTCCCTGCCTCCCGCCCGGTCACGATCCGTTGCGCTCCTGCAACCGGATGGCGGGAATGTTGCTAGAATGCGGCCAGATCAGGCCCGATGAGGAGTGATGGATCTTGACATTCGTCAGTCCTCACCCCTTCTAACGCCCATGATGGCGGAGGATAGCGTCGCATGATGCCACCTGCCGTGCAATCCGGAGTTCTCTTCATGTCACGCAGCCGCCTTTTCGGCCTGGTGCTCACCGCGGCGTCGACGGTCCTCATCGCGCAGGAGGCTTCCGCCCAAGGCGCGCCTCCGGCCCCGCCGGTCCAGGTCTCGAACCCGCTCGCCAAGCGCGTCGCCAATTGGGACGAGTTTACCGGGCGCTTCGAGGCCAGCGACCAGGTCGAGGTTCGGGCGCGCGTCTCCGGCTTCATCGAGAAGGTGCATTTCCGCGACGGCGCGATGGTCCAGAAGGGCGACCTGCTCTTCACCATCGACCAGCGGCCCTACAAGCTGGCGGTGGATGTGGCCAAAGCCGATGTGGCGCGCGCCAAGGCGCAGGTCGAGCTCTCCCAGAACGAGGTCGAGCGCGCCGAGGGGCTGACGCAGAACCGCACCATCACGGCCCGCGACGTCGATCAGCGCCGGGCCAATCTCAACAGCGCGATCGGCAGCCAGCAGGGCGCGGAAGCCAATCTGAAGAACGCCGAGCTCAATCTGGAATGGACCGAGGTGCGCGCGCCGATCGCGGGGCGCATCTCCAACCGCCGCGTCGATGCCGGCAATCTGATCGCGGGCGGCCAGTCCGGCGCGACGCTGCTGACGACCATCGTAGCGACGGACCCGATCTATTTCACCTTCGACGTCTCGGAGGCCGATTATCTGCGCTATGCGCGCGGCAGCAATGTCCGCGACACGGCCAGCCGCGATTCCGGAACGCCGGTCGAGGTGAAGCTGTCGGACGAGACCAAATGGGAGCGCAAGGGCAAGGTCGACTTCCTCGACAACGCCCTCAACGCGCGCTCGGCGACCATTCGCGGCCGCGCCGTCTTCGCGAACAAGGACCAGTTCCTGACGCCGGGCGTGTTCGGACGGCTTCGCTTCTTCGCCGGCGAGGCCGACGCGCTGCTGATCCCCGACACCGCGATCTCCGCCGATCAGGCCAACAAGATCGTCCTGACCGTGGGGCCGGAGAATAAGGTGGTGCCCAAGACCATCGTGCTCGGGCCGCTGAGCGACGGGCTGCGTGTGGTGCGCTCGGGCCTGACGCCCGACGACAAGGTCATCGTCGGCGGCAACGCCAATCCGATGGTGCGCCCCGGCGTGCCGGTCACGCCGCAGCCCGGCGAGATCAAGGTCGCGACGACCAACTGACGCGCCGAGGAGCGCGGGCAGCGCCCGTTCAAGGAGCTCGCCGTCATTCCGGATCAGCCGCCAAGCGGCGCCGATCCGGCAGCCATCGAAGGACGCCGCGCCCGACGATGGCTCCCGGGACAAGCCCGGGATGACGACGCACCCTGAATGGGCCGCAGCGCGCTCCGATCGCCTTTCGAACCACGGGCCTTGCGCCCGCCTTTTCCGGACAGGACCCTTTCCATGTTCCGCTTCGCCCATTTCTTCATCGACCGGCCGATCTTCGCCACCGTTCTGTCGGTGCTGCTGACGATCGCGGGGGCGGTCGTGATGCGCACGCTGCCGATCGCGGAATATCCCGAGATCGCGCCGCCCACCGTCTCGATCACCGCGACCTACCCCGGCGCCTCGGCCGAGACGGTCGCCGCCACGGTGGCGACGCCGATCGAGCAGGAGGTGAACGGCGTCGACGACATGCTCTACATCTCGTCGCAATCGACGGGCGACGGCATCGTCACCATCAATGTCGTGTTCAAGGCCGGCGTCGATGTCGACCAGGCGCAGGTTCTGGTGCAGAACCGCGTCTCCTCGGCTGAGCCGCGCCTGCCGCAGGCGGTGCGCCAGATCGGCGTGCAGGTCCGCAAGGCCTCGCCGGACGTGCTGATGTTCATCCAGATGATCTCGCCGGACGGCTCGCGCAGCCAGCAATACGTCTCCAACTACGCGACGCTCTATGTGAAGGACTCGCTGACCCGCGTGGACGGCGTCGGCAACGTCATGGTCTTCGGCGCACGCGACTATTCGATGCGCGTCTGGCTCGATCCGGCGAAGGTCGCCGCCCGCAACCTCACGGCGGGCGATGTCGTCGCAGCATTGCAGGCGGCGAACGTCCAGGTCGCGGCCGGCGCCATCAACCAGCCGCCGGCGAAGTCGCAGGAGGCGTTCCAGCTCTCGGTGCAGACCCTCGGGCGCCTGACCGATGTCGCCGAATTCGAGAACATCGTCGTGCGCTCGGATGCCGATGGCAGCACGATCCGCGTGCGCGACATCGCCCGCGTCGAGCTCGGCGCGCAGGACTACACCACCAACAACTATCTCGATAACCGCGAGGCGGTTGCGATCGGCGTGTTCCAGCGCCCGGGCTCCAACGCCCTTCGCACGTCGGACGCGCTGGTCGCCGAGATGAAGTCCATGGCGGCGAGCTTCCCCTCCGGCGTCGACTACCGCATCATCTACAATCCCACCGAGTTCATCGCCCAGTCGGTCGATGCCGTGGTGCATACGCTGTTCGAGGCGGTGCTGCTGGTGGTGATCGTGGTGATCCTGTTCCTGCAGACCTGGCGGGCGGCGCTCATCCCGATCGTGGCGATCCCGGTGTCGCTGATCGGCACCTTCCTGATCATGGCCGCCGTCGGCATCTCCTTCAATACGATCTCGCTGCTGGCGCTGGTGCTCGCCATCGGCATCGTGGTCGATGACGCGATCGTCGTGGTCGAGAATGTCGAGCGCTATCTGGCGCAGGGGCTGAGCCCGCGCGAGGCCGCGCACAAGACGATGGACGAGGTCGGCGGCGCGCTGATCGCGATCGCGCTGGTGCTGTGCGCCGTCTTCCTGCCGACCGCCTTCATCAGCGGCCTGCAGGGCACGTTCTACCAGCAGTTCGCGGTCACCATCGCGGCCTCGACGGCGATCTCCTGCTTCGTCTCGCTGACGCTCTCGCCGGCGATGTCGGCGGTGCTGCTGAAGCCGCACGCCCAGCACGATCCGAATGCGAAGCACGGGCTGGCCTACAAGCTCGGCGCGCCTCTGCGCTGGTTCTTTCACTATTTCAACGCCGGTTTCGACTGGCTTTCACGCACCTATGGGCGCGTGACCTCGCGGCTGATCCGGCTCTCGGCGATCCTGCTGCTGGTCTATGGCGGGCTGATCGCGGCAACCGTCTGGGACATCCGCAAGACGCCGACCGGCCTCGTGCCGCAGCTCGACCGCGGCTATTTCATCCTCGTGTTCCAGCTGCCCCCGGGCTCCTCGCTCGCTCGGACGGATGCGGTCGTACGCAAGGCTGCGGATCTCGCCCTCTCGCGGCCCGGCGTCGAGCATGCGGTCGCCTTCGCCGGCCTCGACGGCGCGACCTTCACCATCGCGCCCAATGCGGGCGTGATTTTCGTCACGCTCGGCAATTTCGAGGAGCGGGCCAAGAAGGGACTGAGCTATCAGGGCATCCTCAACGATCTGCGCGGGCAGATGTTCGCCAATATCACTGACGCCTTCCCGATCGTGATCGAGCCGCCGGCGATCTCCGGCATCGGCAATGGCGGCGGCCTCAAGGGCTACGTGCAGGATCGCGGCGGGCGCGGGCTCGCGGCACTGGAAGGCGCGACCTGGATGGTGGCGGGCGCCGCCGGCCAGATCGAGGGCATCGCCCAGCCCTTCACCCTGTTCTCGACCAAGACGCCGCAGATCTATGCCGATATCGACCGCACCAAGGCGGAGATGCTCGGCGTGCCGATCACCCGCATTTTCGAGACGCTCTCGGTCTATATGGGCTCGGCCTATATCAACGACTTCAACCTGCTGGGCCGGACCTATCGCGTCACCGCGCAGGCGGACAATCCGTTCCGCCTGACGACCCGCGACGTCGCCAATCTCAAGACCCGCAACGCGGATGGCGAGATGGTGCCGATCGGCTCGGTCGCGTCCTTCCACGACACGACCGGCGCCTATCGCGTGCCGCGCTACAACCTGTATCCCGCGGCCGAGGTGCAGCTGTCGATGAAGCACGGCTATTCGACCGGCCAGGGCATCGCTGCGGTCGAGGCGCTGACGCAGAAGGTGCTGCCGCCCGGGTTCGGTTTCGAATGGACCGAGATCGCGCTGCAGGAGAAGCTGGCAGGGAACACGGCGATCGTCGCCTTCGGGCTGGCGGTGGTGTTCGTGTTCCTGCTGCTGGCGGCGCTCTATGAAAGCTGGCTGCTGCCGCTCTCGGTGATCCTGATCGTGCCGATGTGCATCTTCGCGGCGATGATCGGGGTGAACTTCGCCGGGCTCGACCGCAACATCCTCGTCGATATCGGCCTGGTGGTGCTCGTCGGCCTCGCCGCCAAGAATGCGATCCTGATCGTCGAATTCGCCAAGCAGGCGGAGGAGGAGGGCATGCACCGGCGAGACGCCGCCATCGCCGCCGCCAAGACCCGCCTGCGGCCGATCCTGATGACCTCGATGGCCTTCATCCTCGGCGTGCTGCCGCTGACGATCTCGATCGGCGCCGGCGCCGAGATGCGCAAGGCGATGGGCATCGCGGTGTTCTCCGGCATGCTGGGCGTGACCGTCTTCGGCCTGATCTTCACGCCAGTGTTCTATGTCGTGGTGCGCTGGCTGGCCGATCTGCGCGGTTCCAAGCGCCGGGCCGAGGGTACGCCGCCCGTGCAGCCGACCGGCGCGCATTGAGGACGGCGGCTTCGGCCGAAGGCTGACGACGCGAACGCATGAAGGCCGCGATCCTCGCGGCCTTCATGCTGTCGAGACTTACGCTCGAGCACCGGGGCGGCAACGTCACTGCGAGCGGAGCGAAGGCATCCAGGGAACAGGTGCGACCCTCGCCCACCCGCTTGGATGGCTTCGTCGCTCCGTTTCTCGCAAGGACGGTTCGGTCAGGACGGACAGCACACTCGGTTCAGCGTGGCCCTGCCGGACGCGCGATGAACTCAGGGAAAGCCGCCGAATGCGGGCAGGGCTTGCCTCGTTACGGCTCCCCCGCCGCTCAATGCCCGCTCAGCACCAGCGTCTTGATCGGCGCCAGAGCGGCCTGGATGCGCAGGATCGCGGCATGGACGACGCCTGTGGCATCGACCGCGTGCAGGGCGAAGCGGCCGAGCGCCGAAAGCTTGCCCGAGACGATCTCGTCATGGTGGTTCGAATAGGCGTTGGCCGAGCAGTTGGAGCCCGGGATCAGCCCCTCGAACCCGCCCTCATAGAGCGGCTCCATGAAGACCAGCACCGAGCCGACGCGGATCGACTGCGAGAGATCGACCAGCTGGTCAGTGGTGCGGAACTGGCCGGTCGCGACGAAATCCTGCACATCCGTCACGACAACCGGGATGATCGTCCAGGGCTTGGACAGGCAGGTGACCTCGCCGATCATGCCGACCGTCAGCGAGGGCGCCTCGATCTGGGTGAAGGCGGCCTGGATCGCGCGGCGGCCGGCATCGACCGGGATCAGAATACCGGCCGGGCGCATGAACGGATTGACGAGATCGCCGACGCGCAGGGCGAACTGCTCGATATGGCCGGCGACGCCGGCCCTGATGACCGTCTTGCCGAGTTCGACCTGCGCCTGCGCCAGAGCGGCCTCGGCGCTCGCCTTCGCGGCGGGGAGTTGCACCGCGATGCGCGCCTGCGCCGTCTCCTGCTGGGCGATGGCGGCCGCGAGCCCTGCCTGGGCGGCGGCGGCGGTGTTCTCGAGCCGCTCCAGCTCACGGTTTGAGACGACATTGTCGTTGCGGCGCTTGAGCTCCTGCTTGGTCTGGAGCTCGTCCAGCGCCTGCTGGTTGTTGGCACGCGCCTCGCGGATGCGGGCCTCGCTAGTCTGGAGATCGACGCGGGCGACCGCCATTTCGGCTTCGGCCTCGGCGATCTTGGCACGGGCCGCGGTGACGGCAGCCTCCTGTGTCGCGCTGTCCAGCCGCAGCAGCGGCGCGCCGGCCTCGACCTTCTGGCCGATGCGGACATAGACCTCCGCGACACGCCCTCCGACCTCGGGAACGATCGGCACGGTGCGGAAGGAGAGCGTCGCGATCTGCGTCGCCGGATGGAAGTAGAACACAACCGTCAGCAGCATCACCGTCAGCATGAGGCAGGTGACGATGCCCCAGCGCAGCTCGAACCAGACCGAATAGAGCGTGATGCGCTTGCCCTGGCCGTAGCGGCGGAACAGGTAGTCGGGCAGCAGCGTGACCAGCGAGCAGAGCAGGACCTCAAGCATGGCTCGCGCCTCCCTGGGCAGCGGCTTCGGCCGGCAACGTGGCGGCTGCCGCCGGCGGCGGCGCGGTGGCGATCGGCGCGGCGGGCTCCGGCGCCTGCTCTTCCTCCGGCTCAGGCGGGATGCCCGCGATCTTTTCCAGCGCTCCCGCCATGCGGCGCAGCGGCGTCCAGACATCGGGGATCTCGATCAAGGCGAGCAGCAGCCCGATGACCCAGAAGATGTGCATATGGGTGAAAAGGGCGAGCAGGCCGAGCACGGCCACAATCTCGAACTGCAGCTTGTGGGTGCGATGCGCCATCCGCTCTGGCAGGGTGTGCAGATGCAGGAAGAGCAGGCCCACGGCCAACACCGCGCCGATCAGCAAGGCGCAGCAGATCAGGAAGAGGGTGTCGGTCTCGCCCGGCGCGCTGACGAAACTGGGCAGATGCTGGGTCGCCAGCGGATGAAGCGGTGTCGTCACGGAGCCCCCCGGCCAATCGCGCGCGGCTGGCATGGCAGGGCGCCCTTCGCCGCTCTCGACCGCCGCGATCTGCCCGGTTTGAGCGAAGCTGTCAAACGGCTCTTGCCGCAACGGCACCAGCCCAAAAAAGAAGGTTGCATCGAACTCCTTATTGCAACCTAAAGTCGTCGCGCTATCATCGCTTTCGCACCGGAAGGTGCGGCCCGGTGCCACCGGTCAGGCAGGCTTATCCCCGTGATCCTTGCTTCGCCCATCCTGAACGATGCGGCGAGACGGCGTGTCCACGCGCCGTCCTGATCCCGTGCGCGCCATCGGGCCCGTACAGGACGGTTCCTAGGGGCGGAGGAGACGAAGCATGATCCTGAAGCGTGGCGCGGTCGGCGAGACCGTGAAGAAGCTGATCGAAGACCTGACCAGGCTCGGCTATGCGCCGGACGGCCTGCCCGGCGCCAATTTCAACGCCGATGTGGCGAAGGCGGTGCTCGCCTTTCAGTCGCAGCATATCGGGCCGAACGAGATCCCGCTGGTGCTGGACGGCGAGGTCGGCCCGCTGACGCAATGGGCGATCGATGTGGCTCTGGGGCAGATCAAAGCCCCTTCCCTGCCTGCCCGTGCGCCGATCCTGCCGGGCAGTGCCCCAAAAGCCGGCTCGAAGAGCGGCTGGAACGCGCTCCAGATCGCCAAGCAGGAACTCGCCAACGGCGCCGGCGAACAGGGCGGCGACAATGCCGGGCCGGATGTCATGCGCTACCATGCGGTCACCGGCGCGTCGAAGGGCGACAGCTGGTGCGCCTCCTTCGTCGCCTATTGCTTCAAGGAAGGAAATGGCGGCAAGGCGCCCTATCAGCCCACGGCCGGCGCGCGCGAAACGCTGGCTCGCTTCAAGGCGAAGGGCTGGGACTTCAACGCCTCGGTGAACAATCCGCCGGCGACCGGCGACATCATCGTCTGGTATCGTGGCCCGCGGGACGGCTGGATGGGCCATATCGGCATCGTCTCGGATTACCGCGACGGCATCGTCTATACGATCGAGGGCAATCGCGGGCCCTATCCCAGCAAGGTCTCCGCCTTTTCCTATACGCTCGGGCAGATCGACAAGCTGCTCGGCTTCGGCCGTGCCGTTCCCTGAGCATCAAGCTTTCGCACCGGCTGCGGCAGGACCGCAGCCGGTCTGGCTCAGCCCCACCAGCGCTCGGCGACCGGGAAGCGGCCCGCGGCCTGCTCGATCACCTCGCCGAGCGAGAACAGCGTCTCCTCGTCGAAGGGGCGGCCGATGAGCTGGAGGCCGAGCGGCAAGCCCTGCGCATCGAGACCGGCAGGGACGGCGAGGCCCGGCAGGCCAGCCATGTTCACCGTCACCGTGAACACGTCGTTGAGATACATCTCGACCGGATCGGCCGAGCCCTTCTCGCCGATGCCGAAGGCGGCGGAGGGCGTGGCGGGCGTCAGAACCGCATCGATGCCGGCAGCATAGGCCTCGTCGAAATCGCGCTTGATCAGCGTGCGGATCTTCTGGGCGCGGACGTAATAGGCGTCGTAATAGCCGGCCGAGAGCACATAGGTGCCGATCATGATGCGGCGCTTGACCTCGGCGCCGAAGCCGGCGGCGCGGGTCTTCTCATACATCTCGACAATGTCCCTGCCCTGCTCGCGCAAGCCGTAACGGACCCCGTCATAGCGGGCGAGATTGGACGAGGCCTCGGCCGGGGCGACGATATAATAGGCCGGCAGGGCGTATTTGGTATGGGGTAGCGAGATCTCGACGATCTCGGCGCCGGCCGCCTTCAGCCAGTCGATGCCCTTCTGCCAGAGCGCGTCGATCTCGGCATTGAGGCCGTCGAGCCGGTACTCCTTGGGAATGCCGATCTTCTTGCCCTTGATCGAGCGGCCGACCGCCGCTTCGTAATCCGGCACCGCCATGTCCACCGAGGTGGTGTCCTTCGGGTCGTGGCCGGCCATGGAGCGCAGCATGGCGGCGGTGTCGCGCACCGTCTTGCCGATCGGGCCGGCCTGGTCGAGCGAGGAGGCGAAGGCGACGATGCCCCAGCGCGAGCAGCGGCCATAGGTCGGCTTGATGCCGACCGTGCCGGTGAAGGCGGCGGGCTGGCGGATCGACCCGCCGGTGTCGGTCGCGGTGGCGGCGAGGCAGAGATCGGCGGCGACAGCGGCCGCCGAGCCGCCCGAGGAGCCGCCGGGCACGAGATGCGTGCCCTCGACGGAACCGCCCTGACCGGGGGAAACGTTGGAGCCCTTGCGGCGCCACGGATTGACCACGTTGCCGAAGGCGCTGGTCTCGTTGGACGAGCCCATGGCGAATTCGTCGTTGTTGAGCTTGCCGAGCATGACGGCGCCGTCGCGCCAGAGCTGGCCCGAGACAGTGGACTCGTAAGGCGGCACGAAGTCGCCGAGGATCTTCGAGCAGGCGGTGGTCCGCACGCCCTGCGTCGCGAAGAGGTCCTTGATGCCGAGCGGCAGGCCTTCGAGCGGGCCGCCCTGCCCCTTGGCCAGCTTCTCGTCAGAGGCCGCGGCCTGCTTCAGCGCATGCTCAGGGGTTTCCAGCACATAGGCGTTCAGGCCACGGCCCTTCTCAACGGCGGCGATATGCGCCTGCGTCAGCTCGGTGGCGGTGAACTGCTTGGCCTTAAGGGCGTCGCGGGCTTCGGTCAGCGTCAGGCGGGTGAGATCGGTCACGGGCAATATCCGTATGAAATCAGGTCGTTGGAACCGTCATTGCGAGCAGCGCAGCGACGAAGCGGTCCAGGAGCGGCAGCGCTCTGGCATCCCCCTGGATTGCTTCGCTTTCGCTCGCAATGACGGGAGGACAGCGCGCCGTCACTCGATGACCTTCGGCACCATGAAGTAGTTGTCGTCCGAGGCGGGCGCGTTGGCGACGATCCGGTCCGCGATCTCGCCATCGTTCACGACGTCCTCGCGCTGCTTCATCGCCATGGGCGTCACGGAGGTCAGCGGCTCGACGCCCTCGACATTCACCTCGTTCAGCTGCTCGACGAAGCCGAGGATCGCGTTGAGCTCGCCTTGCAGCTTGGGCAGATCGGCCTCCGGAACGGCGATGCGCGCGAGATGCGCGACGCGCTTGACGGTGGCGAGATCGACCGACATGGCGGACTCCGGGTTGAGGGCGCGGCGCGCGCCGGGTGAGGTTTCGCCGCGCTATAGCAGATGGCGGCGCGTAAGTAAGGGCCGACTTCTCTCGGCGGTCATCCCCGACAAGCGGCGAAGCCGCGCCGATCCGGGATGACGGCGCGGTGGTCGCAAGCCGTCGTTCAGACCTCGAAAGCCTCGCCCTTCCTCGGCACCAGCGCCTTCACCTCGCTGCCGGCGAGCCCCGCGACGAAGGCGTCGGCATTGGCGTCGATCATCGGGAAGGAGCCGTAATGGCAGGGGATCGCGACCTTCGGCCTGACGAAGCGTGTCATGGCGAGCGCGGCGACCTTGCCGCCCATGGTGAAGCGGTCGCCGATCGGGCAGATGCAGGCCTCGACGCCATGGATCTCGGCGAGCAGCGCCATATCGGAGAAGATGTCGGTGTCGCCCATGTGCCAGAGCGTCTTTTCGCCCTCGGCCTTGAGGATCGCGCCGTTCGGGCTGCCGACGGGGACGTTGACACCTGCCTCGCCGAGCCCGGCCGAGTGATCGGCGCGGGTGAGCGTGACCGTGAAGGGGCCGAGATCGACCGTGCCGCCCGTGTTCATCGGATTGAAATTCTTCAGCCCCTTGGAGACCAGATGCATGGCGAGGTCGTAGTTGGTGATCACCGTCGCGCCGGTCTTGGCCGCGATCTCGATCGTGTCTCCGACATGGTCGCCATGGCCATGGGTGACGACGATATGCGTGACGCCCTGCGAGACCGCCGCCACATTGCCCTCGAAGGCCGGGTTTCCGGTGAAGAAGGGGTCGATCAGGATGGTCGCGCCCGCGATCTCGGCGCGGAAGGCGGAATGGCCGTACCAGGTGAGTTTCATGGGGAGGCTCCTGCGAGGCGGTCAGTCGAGATGCGTGACGGGATATAGGTCATTCCAGTCCGGATTGGCACGCTCGATGAGGGCGATTTTGCGCGACGTCCGGGACGAGTCGCGCGCGGGGGATCGACAGGGACGAGCGAGGCAGGGCAGTTTGCGGCGATGAGCACTGCACGGACCGCCGCCATGACCGACGCCGCCACACTCGCCCGCCGGATCGCGCAAGGGCGCGGAGACGAGCCGGCCGATGTCGTGATCCGGGGGGCGAAGCTGCTCGACCTCGTCGGCGTCGGGCTGGTCGAGACCGACATCGCGATCTGCGGCGACACCATCGTCGGGACCTATGGCAGCTATCAAGGCCGCAGGGTGATCGACGCGCCCGGGCTGATTGCCGTGCCCGGCTTCATCGACACGCATCTGCACATCGAATCCTCGCTGGTGACGCCGCTGGAATTCGAGCGCTGCGTGCTGCCGCACGGCGTCACCACCGCGATCTGCGATCCGCATGAGATCGCCAATGTGCTGGGCGCCGAGGCCTTCCGCTATTTTCTTGCCTGCGCCGAGGCCATGCGGATGGACCTCAGGGTCAATCTGTCGAGCTGCGTGCCCGCGACCCATCTGGAGACGGCCGGCGCGCGGCTGGAAGCCGCTGACCTCGTGCCCTTCATGAACCATCCCAAGGTGATCGGGCTCGCCGAATTCATGAACTTTCCCGGCGTGATCCATCGCGACCCCGCCTGCCTCGCCAAGCTCGAAGCGTTTTCCGCCCGCCATATCGATGGGCATGCGCCGCTGCTGCGCGGCCTGGATCTCAACGCCTATCTCGCCGCCGGCATCCGCACCGACCATGAGACGACGACAGCCGAGGAGGCCCGCGAAAAGCTCGCCAAGGGCATGGCGATCCTGATCCGGGAGGGCTCGGTGTCGAAGGATCTGCACCAGCTGATCCCGCTGATCACGCGCGACGCCTCACCCTTCCTCGCCTTCTGCACCGACGACCGCAACCCGCTCGATATCGGCGAGGAAGGCCATCTCGACTATATGATCCGCACGGCGATCGCCCATGGCGCGGATATCCTGGCGACCTATCGCGTCGCCTCGCATTCGGCGGCGCGGAACTTCGGCCTGTTCGACCGCGGCTTCATCGGGCCGGGCAAGCGCGCCGATATCGTGCTGGTGGATGACCTCGCCGCCTGTTCGGTGAAGCAGGTGGTTGCCGGCGGGCGGCTGGTGGAGGAGGCGCTGTTCGCGGATCGCGCGGCCGTGCCCAGTGTCGGCCATGGCAGCGTGAAATGCCGGCCTGTGACGCCGGCGGCTTTCGAGGTCGCGGCGCGCGAGGGGCAGACGCCGGTCATCGGCGTGGTGCCGGGGCGCATCATCACCGAGAGGCTCTCGATGGCCCTGCCCTCCCGCGACGGGCAGGCCCTGCCCGATCTGGCGCAGGACGCGATCAAGGTCTCGGTGATCGAGCGGCACGGCAAGAGCGAGGGCGGCGTCGCCAGCGGCTTCGTCCACGGCTTCGGCATGAAGCGCGGCGCGATCGCCTCATCGGTCGGGCATGACAGCCACAATCTCTGCGTCGTCGGCGTGGACGATGTCGCGATGGCGGCGGCGGTGAACCGGCTGATCGCGATCGGCGGCGGCTTTGCCGTGGCGGAGGGCGAGGAGGTGGTCGCCGAACTCGCTCTGCCCGTCGCCGGGCTGATGAGCGAGGAGCCCTTCGAGACAGTGCGGCATGATCTCGAGCATTTGCGCGCGGCGGCGAAGGCGCTGGGCGTCGTGCTGGCCGAGCCCTTCCTGCAGGTCGCCTTCCTGACCCTGCCGGTGATCCCGCATTTGAAGATCACGGATAAGGGGTTGGTGGATGTGGATGCGTTTGCGCTGGTGTGAGGACGAGAAACCTCGCGTGTCCGCAACGGGCCGGGAGCTGACGCAACTATCGGGGGGCGATCAGAACAGATTTCGGGTCGGCGCTGTGCCACTCGCGAGCGAATTTGGTACAGCCGGTAATCTGCATCAACGCGCCGTTATGGGCCGGCCTTAGTGAGCATACCTCACCGCCTATCGCGACGCGCTTCCTATCCAGCCGTTGCCACTTATCCTCGATGCTGCTGCCTGACACGCCGTGGAGGTCAACTCCTGAGAGGCGGCCGCTTTTAAGGAAGCAGAATGCAGTATGGAAGTTGCCACGGCGTGGCACAAACGTCATCTGTGTCTCCCAGCAGCCAAGCCGATCAACCTCGCTGGGATGTTGAGCGCCAGCGGGCATTGCGCAAACGATGAAGACGACCGCCGAGAGAGCGAAAGATTTTCTAACCAGCATCCGTGCAATCCGCTGAAATCAACCTGCTTCTGCAACGGCCAAGACTTGCCTCATTGGCTGAGACGATGCCGCTGATCAGAGCGTGCTCGGCCTTTCAATTCGTCCATGATGTCCTTTATCTCGCAATCCAGTACGTAGAGGTCGCCTAGAGAGCGCCCGTTCAAGAGGCCCCCATACAGGAGGCCCATGACGCGATAAAAAATGCGCGCGTGAATAGGGCCTCTGCCAAAGGGCATCCCGAAGCCGGCCTTGTACAGCCATCGGTTAGGACCGTCGGCGGCGCGCGCCGAAAGCCATTCGCGGTACGCGAAGCATTGTTCGAGGTGCGCAGTCAGGGCGTCATCGCTCAGCTTGGCGAGATCGCCGCGAAAGTTGATGCCAAATCTCACAGACGCCCCTGCAATCTCCGTCGGTCAAGATCTTCCGAAATCTCCGCCATGCCAATGCAGGGTATGGGCCTGGAGCAGACTCCCTCGTTCGTCCAATCATCCTTTCAGATTCGCTCCTCCAGAGCCGCCATGACCTTCTCAGCCACCAGCCCCGAGACTCGCCCGTTCGACTCCACCGTATTTCCCGAAATATGCGGCGTGAGGATCAGGTTGGGCGCGCCGGCGAAGACCTTGGCGGCGCCCTTGCCCAGCGGCTCCTGCTCGTAGACGTCGATCGCCGCGCCGCCGAGCCGACCGGCCTTGAGCGCGGCGACCAGGGCCGCCTCTTCCATGATGCCGCCGCGGGCGGTGTTGATCAGGATCGCGTCGGGCTTCATCCGGGCGATGGCTTTGGCGTCGATCAACCCGCGCGTCTCCGAGGTCAGCGGAACATGCAGGCTGACGACATCGGCCTCTCCGAGCAGAGCGTCGAGGCTGAGCCGGCGCACGCCGCTCCAGGCGGGATCGTCAGCGGGCAGGCGCGGATGGTAGGCGGCGACCTCCATGCCGATGGCGCGGGCATGGCGGGCGAGGTCTTGGCCGATGGCGCCGAAGCCGACGATGCCCATCAGCTTGCCGGCGATCTCGCGGCCGATCAGCTTGGTCTTGGGGAATTCGCCCGCCAACATCGCGGCATTGGCGAAATAAGCGCCGCGCAGCAGGGTCATCGTCGTGCCGATGACATATTCCACCACCGAGAGGCTGTTGGCGCCCGTCGCCGGGAAGACCCGGATGCCGCGATCGGCGCAGGCGCCCATGTCGATATTGTCGAGGCCGACGCCGAGGCGGCCGATCACCTTGAGCGCCTTTGCCGCCTCCAGCAGCGGGCCGCGCATCACGGTCTGGTTGCGAATGATGACGGCCGGCACCTGCTCGATCAGCCGCGCGAGATCGTCCGGCCGGGCATAAAGCTCCGGATCGTGATGAACGTCGTAACGGGCGCGGAGGCTCTCGACCGCAACCTCGTCCATGAATTCGGAGATGACGATATCGGTCATGTCTGTCCTGCCGCGGCGCCCGGCGCCGGCTGCGCCGAAAGATCGATCGCGAAGCGCAGGCGCTCCTGCGCTCCGTAGAGCGGCGCGACGAAATTTTCCACCAGGCTGCCGCCATTCTTTTCGATGACCCGGCGCGAGGCCAGATTGGTCGCATCGCAGGTGATGACGAGATGGGGCAGGCCGAGCGCGCGCGCCTCGGCGAGCATCGCGGCAAGCGCGGCCGTCGCATAGCCCTGGCCGGCAAAGGCGGGGCGGATGCTGTAGCCGACATGGCCGAGGACATGGGCCGGCAGATCCACGACCGGCCGGCCGCTCCCATCCTCGAGCCAGCGCAGATTGATGGCCCCGACGAAAGGCTCGCCGGGCTGGTCCAGCGCGAGGATCCAGCGGACCCGGTCGGGAATCTTGTCGACCTCCGTGCCGTCGTCGATGCGGATGCGCCCGCCGCGGCTCGTCAGCCCCGCCAGGAAGGCGTCCGGGTCGGCGGCGATGGCGGCCAGCTGCTCGGGCGCGACGTTGCGCACGGTGTTGGGGGACCAGTCCTCGCGCAAGGCCGCCTCATAGGCGCCGAGCAGGCTGCGCCGCGGTGTCTCCAGCCTGATCCGCGGCCCGGTCCGTCCTTGCATCCGCGCTGCCCTCCCCGCGGCCCGCGCCGCGCCATCTTTCCCTCCGGCTATAGCGCGGGCCAGGCCCCTTCGCGAGAAGCGTGCGCTGCCGCGCGCGAAAATCATTCCCCTTTCGGGCGCAATGCTCTAGCCCGGAGGCATGAGCCCCAATCCGACCGGCAAAGACGGTTCCGCCAGCCCCATCGTCCCGCTGGAAGCCTTTCTGGCGCTGCCGCCACTGGCGCGGCTGCTCGGGCTCGATCTCGGCAGCAAGACGATCGGCCTCGCGCTTTCGGATGTGCAGCGCCAGATCGCGACGCCACTGGAGACGATCCAGCGGGTCAAGTTCGGGATCGACGCCGCCGCCCTTCTCAAGGTGATCGCAAAATACGAGGTCGCCGGGTTGGTGATCGGCCTGCCGCTCAACATGGACGGCACGGAGGGGCCGCGCGTGCAGTCCACCCGCGCCTTCGTGCGCAATCTGGCGCCTTTGACGAGCCTTCCGATCGTGCTGCAGGACGAGCGCATGTCGACGCTCGCCGTCACGCGCACCTTGCTGGAAGCCGATGCTTCCCGCGCCAGGCGCGCCGCCGTCGTCGACAAGATGGCGGCCGCCTATATCCTGCAAAGCGCGCTCGACCGGCTCGACCGGCTCGGGCCCGAGCGAGTCGAGGATCTCGACGCGGGCCCGTGAAAGCTCGGCGCCGCATGCAAAAGCCCGCACCTCTCGGTGCGGGCCATGTTCAAGCAACCAGGGATCTTTGCCTCAGCGATAATCGCGGAAATCATAGGGCTGGCGATAGTAGCCATAGGCCGGGGCCGGCGCGTAATAGACCGGCGGCGGGGGAGCGGCGTAGTACCCATCATAATAAGCATCGGCCGAGCGGGAATTGGCGGCAGCGGCGGCCGCTCCAAGAATGCCGAGACCGATGACGCCGGCCGCCACGGCCGCGCCGCGATTGCCGCGCCAATGGCGATAGCGATACTGGCTGTAACCGGCCGGGGCCTTGTCCAGCCTGGCGGCATCGAAGGATGGCGCGCTCTGCGCCATGGCGGGCACGGCCATCCCGCCGGCCGCGACGCTGGCGGCGAGAGCCGTCACGAAAAGCCTGTTCCTGAAAGACATCATGGCGATATCTCCTGTTGCGGGGCGAAACCCCTGACCGGCGCGATCCTCGCTCCGGCCGTTTGAATGAGAGCTGAACCCTTCGTGGCGGCTTTGCGGCCAAGGCAGGGCGCCCATTTGCTTGTGCGCTTGCCTCGGACGAGGCGCCATGTGAGGTCCGCTTTTCGTCCGGCAAACCAACGTGCCCCAGCGTCGGTTGTTCCTGTGCCTGCACCCGCGGCGGACGCGCGGCGCCGAAGAAGCCCGATGCTCGACAGCCTGATCGCCGTATTCCTCGTCATCGCGACGGGCTGGTTCCTGAAGGCGCGGGGCATCGTCGCCCAGCCGCAATGGCTCGGCGTCGAGCGGCTGACCTATCAGGCGCTGTTTCCCTCGGTTGTGATCTCGACGTTGGCGATGGCGGACCTGACCAGCCTGCCGGTGCTGCCGATGGGCGCGACGCTCGTGCTCTCGATCCTGACCATGGCGGCGCTGCTGCTGCTGGCCCGGCCATTGCTGCTGAAGCTGCGGATCGCCGGCCCGGCCTTCACCTCGATCTTCCAGGGCTCGGTACGCTGGAACACCTTCGTCGCGCTGGCTCTGGCCGCCGGGCTGCATGGCCGCACCGGTGCAGCGCTGATGGCGATCGCCGTCGCCAGCATGATCCCGCTGCTCAATGTGCTCTGCGTTCTGGTGTTGGCCCGCTATGCGTCCCACGAGAGGCCGATGCGCGCTGGGGCCATCCTGCGGTCGATCGTCTTCAACCCGTTCATCTGGTCATCGGCCATCGGTCTGGCCCTGAACCCGGTGCAGGCCTATCTGCCCGCCGCGCTGACCGGCGCGATCGATATCCTCGGTCGTGCCTCGCTCGGCATCGGTCTGCTGGTCGTCGGCGCCAGCCTCGATCTGGCCCGCCTGGCCCGGCCCCAGCCGGCCCATGGCATCGCCCTGTTGCTTAAACTGGTCGCGATGCCGGTTTTCGCGGCCTTTTTCGCCCATCGTCTCGGCGTCAGCGGAACCGCGCTGGAGATGACGATCATCGCCGCGTCGATGCCCACCGCCACCGCCGCCTATTTCCTCGCCCGCGAACTCGGCGGCGACGCCGCTCTGATGGCCGAGATCACCACGCTCCAGACTCTCCTCGCCATGGCGACGCTGCCGGTGGCGCTGCTGCTGTTGACGTAAATATTGCCCCACTAGAAACCGAACAAATTATACTCGCATTGGTTGCATCATCTCGTAGCGTAATGCTACCTCGTGAATCGTTGCTGGTGATCCGAAGGAGTCGGCCGAAGATGACGAGGAAGGAGCGCCACCCACTCGGCCTCTATCCCGAGGCGGGCGAAACCGGCGAGATCGACCTCGCCTCGGTGCCGCTGACGCCGCTCGAGGTTGCGAGCTATGTCGAGAGCATGACCTTGGAGCTCAAGGCGATGGCGCGCGCGGCGAAGCTCGACACGCTGTGCTACTTCCTCGACATGGCCCGCATGGAGGCGGTGGCCCAGGTCGAACGGCTGGAGCAGAAGGCCTCCGGCCGCAGGCGCTCGACGGACCTGTCGCTCTGAGCATCCCGCTCTGCCCGATGCTCCAGGGTCGCACCGGAGCATCGCATTTCGGCAGATCGCGGGTTCCAAACCGGGCTTCTCAGGCGGTCGCGAGCGTCAGCCCGCCGCCCGGCAGGCGGCGGATGCGCCCGTTCAATTCCATCTCGACCAGAGCGCGGCCGACCTCCCGCGCCGGATAGCCGCTGCCGCGCACGAGGTCGTCCATCGAGATCGGCGTGAGGCTGAGCAAGGCCAGCAGAGTCCGGTCGATGATTGCGGGATCGTCGGAAGGGGCTTGCCCGTGCTCCGCGATCGCATCGGAGGGCGTTTCGTAGCTTTGCGCCGCGACGGGCAGTTGCGGCGCGGCGGCGACATCCGGCAGGTCGAGTTCGTCCCAGAGGGGCTCGCTCTGGGACGAAGGGCCGGCTTCGCGCATGGCGGAAGCGCTGCGGAACAGATCCTCGCTCTGGCCGAGCATCGGCCTGACCGCTTCCAGCACATGCGCCGCCTCTGCGCAGAGCGTCGCGCCTTCGCGAATCAGATGGTTGCCGCCCTCGGCGCGCGGGTCCAGCGGCGAGCCGGGCACGGCGAAGACCAGCCGGCCCTGTTCATTGGCGAAGCGGGCCGTGATCAGCGAGCCGGAGCGGCGCGCCGCCTCGACCACGACCGTGGCCAGAGCGAGACCCGAGACGATGCGGTTCCGGCGCGGGAAGTCGCGCCCGCGCGGCGTCCAGCCTAGCGGCATCTCGGAGATGACAGCGCCCTGCGCCCGGATCTTGTCCATCAGCGGGATGTTCTGCGGCGGGTAGACCCGGTCCAGCCCGCCGGCGAGCACGGCGATGGTGCCGGTCGCCAGGCTGGCCTCGTGAGCGGCGGTGTCGATGCCGCGCGCCAGACCGGAGACCGTGACGAAGCCTGCCTCGCCGATGTCTCGGGCGAGCCGGGCGGTGAACTTCATCCCGGCGGCAGAGGCGTTGCGCGAGCCCACCAGCGCCACCGCGGGCTGCTGCAAGGCCGCGGCCTCCCCGAGCATGGCGATGAGCGGCGGGGCGGAATCGATCGCCTGGAGCGGCACGGGGTAATCCGCCTCGCCCAGCGCGATGAAGCGGCCGCCGAGGCGCGCGAGCGCCTCCATCTCCTGTTCCGCCTCCGCCGCGGAGCACAGGCGAATGGCCCGGCCGCTCTGCCGGGCGAGGTCCGGCAGCGCATCCAGCGCGGCCGCCGCGCCGCCGAAGCGGTTGGTGAGGGAGCGGAAGCTGCGAGGGCCTATGTTCTCGCAGCGGATCAGGCGCAGCCAATCGAGGCGCTGGCGATCGGACAGGACGATCCCAGCCATTCCGAGCTCAGCCCTTCTGCCCGATCTTGCCCTCGCTGCCGGAGAGCAGGCGGGCGATGTTCTCCCGGTGCATGATCCAGAGCAGAACGGTGAGGCCGGCCATCACCAGCGCCGCCTGCGGCATGCCGAAGACCAGCCAGAGGAGCAGCGGGCAGATGACCGTCGCGGTCAGGGCGGAGAGCGAGGAGTAGCGGAAGAGCTTGGCCATCGCGAGCCAGATCGCCGCAAAGGCGAGCGCGACCCAGCCATTGAGCCCGATCAGGATGCCGAGATAGGTCGCGACGCCCTTCCCGCCCCTGAATTTCAGCCAGAGCGGGAAGAGATGGCCGAGAAAGGCCCCCACAGCGGCGGCCAGCGCGGCCTGCGGCCCGCCGAGCCAATGCCAGGCGACGAGCACGGCGGCCGTGCCCTTCAGCATGTCGCCGACCAGCGTGGCGGCGGCGAGCTTCTTGTTGCCGGTGCGCAGCACGTTGGTGGCGCCGATGTTGCCCGAGCCGATGCTGCGCAGATCCGGCCCGCCCGCGAGCTTCGTGAGGATGATGCCGAAGGGAATGGAGCCGAAGAGATAACCGACGACGAGCGCGATCAGCGTGGTCGAGCCGGAGAGGCCCCAGGTCAACGTCTCAGCCATAAAGCCCCCTCGCCCGGTCGGCGGTCACGATAGGAGGTGCGGCGGGGAATAGGAAGGGCGCTGTAGCGGAAACAGGAGATCTCGGCATCGCGGAAAGGCTTTCCCAAATCCGCGTGTCATCCCGGCCATGCCGGAACGCTTGTCATCGAGGCTCAGGCATGGGTCCCGGATCGGCGCCGCTTCGCGGCTTGTCCGGGACCACGGCGCGTTTCACCAAATCAACGCCGACGCTCAACCCACCTGCCCCTCATACACCGCCCGCCCGCCGACGAAGGTGGTCTGGACGATGCCTTGCAGCCTCGCCTCGTCGAAGGGCGAGTTCTTGGCGCGGGATTTCAGCTTCGTCTTGTCGACGACGAAGGGTGCGTCAGGGTCGAGCAGGATGAGATCGGCCGGTGCACCGGGGGAGAGCGCCCCCGCACTCAGGCCCAGCAGTTCCGCCGGTCTGGCCGAGAGCGCGGCGATCAGGCGAGGAAGCTCGATCTGGCCCGACTGCACCATGCGCAACGCCGCCGGCAGCATCGTTTCGATGCCGAGCGCGCCGTCGGCGGACTCTGCGAAGGGCTGGCGCTTGGTTTCGACATCCTGCGGATCGTGATCGGAGACGACCACGTCGATCACGCCCTCGGCGAGCGCGGCGACCATGGCGAGGCGCTCATCCTCTGTGCGCAGAGGCGGCGAGACCTTGCAGAAGGTGCGGTAGTCGCCGACATCGTTCTCGTTCAGCGTGAGGCTGTTGATCGAGACGCCGCAGGTGACGCGTAGCCCGTCCTGCTTGGCCCGGCGGATCAGCTCGACCGAGTCCGAACAGGAGATCATCGCGGCGTGGTAGCGGGCGCCGGTGGCGCGGGCGAGGCGCAGATCGCGCTCCAGCATCACCGTCTCCGCCTCCGCCGGGATGCCCGGCAGGCCCTTGCGGCTGGCGAATTCGCCCTCGTTCATCACGCCGGAGCCGCGCAGATCCGGGTCCTCGACATGGTTCATGATCAGCGCGTCGAAATTCAGGGCGTAGATCATCGCCCGCCGCATCACCTGCGGGTTGCGCAGGCCCTTGGCCCCATCGCCGAAGGCGACGGCGCCAGCTTCCAGCAGCAGGCCGAATTCGGTGATCTCCTTGCCGTGCAGCCCCTTCGTCAGGGCCGCGCAGGGCAGCACGTTGACGATCGCCTTGTCGCGGGCGCGGCGCTTCAGGAAGTCGATGATGGCGGGGTCGTCGATCGGCGGATCGGTATCGGGCCGGCAGACGATGGTGGTGACGCCGCCCGCCGCGGCCGCCTGCGAGCCCGAGCCCAGCGTCTCGCGAAACTCGGCCCCCGGTTCGCCGAGGAAGGCGCGCAGATCGATCAGGCCCGGTGCCAGGACGAGGCCGCGCGCGTCGATGCGCCGCACGCCCTCGGACGTGGCGGGCGCCGCCCCCCATTCGACCGAGGCGATCCGCCCGTCGCGCAGCAGGACGGAGCCCTGCGCTTCGCGGCCCGCGACCGGATCGACCAGCCGGGCGTTGACGATCGCGATGTCGAGCATTTCAGCCATGTCCGTTTCCACCGCTCAGACGTTCGGCAGATGCTGCGCGAGCGCATCCAGCACCGCCATGCGCACGGCGACGCCCATCTCGACCTGCTCGCGGATGAGCGACTGGGCGCCGTCGGCCACTTCCGAGGAGATTTCGACGCCGCGGTTCATCGGTCCGGGATGCATCACCAGCGCATCGGGCGCGGCGCGCTCCAGCTTGTCGCGGTCGAGCCCGTAATAGCGGAAATACTCCTTCGGCGAGGGCACGAAGGCGCCGTGCATGCGCTCCAGCTGCAGGCGCAGCATCATCACGATGTCGGCGCCGTCCAGCCCCTTGTGCATGTCCGTGAAAGTCTCGACGCCCATCCGTTCGATCCCGGCGGGCAGCAGGGTGGTCGGCGCGATCAGCCGAACCTTAGCGCCGAGCGCGTTCAGCAGGATGATGTTCGAGCGGGCGACGCGCGAATGCAGGATGTCGCCGCAGATCGCGACGGTGAGGCCCTGGATGCGCCCCTTGTTGCGGCGGATCGTCAGCGCGTCGAGCAGCGCCTGCGTCGGATGCTCATGCGCGCCGTCGCCGGCATTCACCACCGAGCAGCCGACCTTGCGGGCGAGCAGGTTCACGGCGCCGGCGGCGTGGTGACGGACCACGATGATGTCCGGCCGCATCGCGTTCAGCGTCGCGGCGGTGTCGATCAGCGTCTCGCCCTTCTTCACCGAGGAGGAGGCGACCGACATGTTCATCACGTCGGCGCCCAGCCGCTTGCCGGCGAGCTCGAACGAGGCCTGCGTGCGGGTGGAGGGCTCGAAGAACAGGTTGATCTGGGTGCGGCCGCGCAGGGTCGCCGCCTTCTTTTCGACCTGCCGCGAGAGCGCGACATAGTCCTCCGCCCGATCCAACAGCCCCTCGATGTCGAGATGGGACAACCCCTCGATGCCGAGCAGGTGGCGGTGCGGGTAGAGCGGCGCTGGCGATGTCATTTGAAGAGGGGTGTTTAGGCGCGAGTCGGGCCGGGCGCAACCCGTCGCGGGTGACGATGGCGCCATGTCGCGCAGGCCGTGGAGCCGGCGGCGCCTGCGCGCTATGGATAGCGCTTTCCTCGATGAGGGCCTGCGCTTGTCCGATCACTCTGCCGCCTTCGTTCCGGCTCCCCATCAGCAGGCATGGGACCGCGTGTCACCGGCCGATGCCGGCTTCGATTCCGCCCGGCTTCAGGCGGCCGTCGCCTTCGCCCAAGCGCATGAGAGCCCCTGGCCGCGCAGCCTCTACTGGCCCGACGGCGCCTATGTCGGCAATCGCGAATGGAACGAGAGCGGGCCCTGGACCGAGATCGTCGGCCCGGTGGCCGAGCGCGGCGGGCCGGCCGGGCTGATCCTCAAAGGCGGGCGCATCGTCGCCGAATGGGGCGACACGGCCCGCACCGACATGACCTTCTCCATCGCCAAGAGCTATCTGTCGGTGCTGGCGGGCGTGGCCTTCGATGACGGGCTGATCGGCGATGTCGATGCGCCGGTCGGCGCCACGATCGACGATCCGCATTTCTCGGGGCCGCATAACGGCAAGGTCACCTGGCGGCACCTGCTGCAGCAATCGAGCGAATGGCAGGGTGAGATCTTCGGCAAATCCGACCAAGTCGACCATAACCGCCAGATCGGCCCTCGCGCCGACAACAGCCGCAAGGGCCAGCGCCGCGAACTGAAGGCGCCGGGCTCCTTCTACGAATACAACGATGTGCGGGTGAACGTGCTCGGCTACGCGCTGCTGAAGGTGTTCGGCCGGCCGCTGCCGGAGGTGCTGCGGGAGCGGATCATGGACCCCATCGGCGCCTCGCGCGACTGGCGCTGGCAGGGCTACAGCACCTCCTTCGTCGAGATCGACGGCCAGCGGGTGCAATCGGTGCCCGGCGGCGGGCATTGGGGCGGCGGACTGTTCATCGGCGCGCGAGACCATGCCCGCTTCGGCCTGCTGGTGGCGCGCAAGGGCGAGTGGAACGGCCGGCAACTGGTCTCGCGCGGGTGGATCGAGCGCTCGCTGACGCCTTCTCCGACCCTGCCGAATTATGGCTATCTCTGGTGGCTGGCGGCGCGGCCGGGCGTGCCGGCCGGCTCGTTTTCGGCGTTGGGCGCAGGGACCAACGTGATCTGGGCCGACCCGGAGCAGGATATCGTCGCCGTGTTGCGCTGGATCGACGGAGCTTCGAGCGACGGGTTCGTCGACAGGCTGCTCGCGGCGCGGGTTTGAGGGCCTTACCCGTCATTGCGAGCGCAGCGAAGCAATTCGGGGGAAAGGCCCCGACCTCTCACCCGGTCCCCCTGGATTGCTTCGTCGCGGCGCTCCTCGCAATGACGGAAAAGCCCCCCTTCTGAGACGGAGCCATCACGGCCCACGCTTGCAAAGCCTGCCCCCGCCCCCATGTCTCACCGCTGCATCAGCCGCCTGCCGATCATGCCCGGCCGCCAATCGGCGTTTGACACGGCTGGCGCGCTGACCCACCTTCGCGCGCATTCCGAACCGCAGCGGTCTTGCGGGTCGCGGAGCCGTCCGTTAGGCCGGCTGCGCGCTCTGATCAGGGCTGTGACCGAGAACCGACATCATGAAGCTCCTCGTCGTCGAGTCGCCGGCCAAGGCCAAGACGATCAATAAATATCTGGGCTCCGACTACGAGGTCATCGCTTCGTTCGGGCACATCCGCGACCTGCCGGCCAAGGACGGCTCGGTGGAGCCCGACAATGACTTCTCGATGAAATGGGAGATCGAGGGCCGCGGCGCCAAGCAGGTGGCCGAGATCGCGCGCGCCGTGAAGGGCGCCGAGAAGCTGATCCTCGCCACCGACCCGGATCGCGAGGGAGAAGCCATCTCCTGGCATGTGCTGGAAGCGCTGAACCAGAAGAGGGTGCTGAAGGGCATTCCGGTCGAGCGCGTGACCTTCAACGCCGTCACCAAGGACGCGGTGCAGAAGGCGCTCGCCAATCCGCGCCAGGTCGATCAGGCGCTGGTCGATGCCTATCTGGCGCGCCGTGCGCTCGATTACCTCGTCGGCTTCACGCTGTCGCCGGTGCTGTGGCGCAAGCTGCCGGGCGCCCGCTCGGCCGGCCGCGTCCAGTCGGTGGCTCTGAAGCTGGTCTGCGACCGCGAGCGCGAGATCGAGGCGTTCCGGGCCCGCGAATACTGGTCCCTCGTGGCGACGCTGGCGACGGAATCCGGCCAGACCTTCGAGGCGCGGCTCGTCGGCGCCGACGGCAAGAAGATCGCAAGGCTCGACATCGGCAACGAGGCCGAGGCCAAGGCCTTCAAGGAGGCGCTGGAGACCGCGCTCTTCACGGTGGCGAATGTCGAAGCCAAGCCGGTCAAGCGCCACCCCTACCCGCCCTTCCAGACCTCGACGCTGCAGCAGGAAGCCTCGCGCAAGCTCGGCTTCGCCCCGGCGCGCACCATGCAGCTCGCCCAGCGGCTCTATGAGGGCGTCGATATCGGCGGCGAAACCGTCGGCCTCATCACCTATATGCGAACCGACGGCGTCGACATGGACGGCTCGGCCATCGCCGCGGCCCGCCGCGTCATCGGCAAGGAATTCGGCGACCGCTACGTCCCCGGCGTGCCGCGCAAATACACGGTGAAGGCCAAGAACGCGCAGGAGGCCCATGAGGCGATCCGCCCGACCGATCTCGGCCGTTTGCCGGCGCATGTCGTGCGCCATCTCGAATCCGATCAGGCTCGGCTCTATGAGCTGATCTGGAAGCGCACTATCGCGAGCCAGATGGAATCGGCCGAGATCGAGCGCACCACGGTCGATATCGCGGCGAAGGTCGCTGGCCGGAACCTCGAGCTGCGCGCCTCGGGCCAGGTCATCCTCTTCGACGGGTTCCTGACGCTCTATCAGGAGAGCCGCGACGACGAGGAGGACGAGGACAGCAAGAAGCTGCCGGCGATGAAGGCGGCGGACAGGCTGGAAAAGCGCGCCATCGCCGCCGACCAGCACTTCACCGAGCCGCCGCCGCGTTATTCGGAAGCCAGCCTCATCAAGCGAATGGAAGAGCTCGGCATCGGCCGGCCCTCGACCTATTCGGCGACGCTGACGACGCTGCGTGACCGCGAATATGTCCGCATCGACAAGAAGCGCCTCGTGCCCGAGGACAAGGGCATGCTGGTGACGGCGTTCCTGGAGAGCTTCTTCGGCCGCTATGTCGAATACGACTTCACCGCCAATCTGGAGGAGAAGCTCGACCGGGTCTCCAATGCCGAGATCGACTGGAAGGCGCTGCTGCGCGAATTCTGGGAGGAGTTCACCGCCTCGATCGGCGAGACCAAGGATCTGCGCGTCGGCGACGTGCTGGAAGCGCTGAACGGCATTCTCGGCGCCTATATCTTCCCGCCCAAGGCGGACGGCACCGATCCGCGCGTCTGCCCGAATTGCGGCAATGGGCAGCTCTCGCTGAAGCTCGGCAAGTTCGGCGCCTTTGTCGGCTGCTCGAATTATCCCGAATGCCGCTTCACCCGCCCGCTTTCGGTTCCGGCGGCCGATGGCGAAGCCTCCGCAGAGGGCGGCCAGGGCACACCGGGCGTGCGCATCCTCGGCACCGACCCGGCGACGGGCTCGGAGGTGACGATGCGCGACGGCCGCTTCGGTCCCTATATCCAGCTCGGCGAGGGGGAAAAGCCCAAGCGCTCCAGCCTGCCAAAGGGCATGAGCCCGGGCTCCGTCACGCTGGAAAAGGCGCTGGCGCTGCTCTCGCTGCCGCGCGAAGTGGCGCGCCATCCCGAATCCGGCGAGCCGATCCTCGTCGGCATCGGGCGCTTCGGGCCTTATGTCCAGCACGGCAAGGTCTACGCCAATATCGACAAGGACGACGACGTGCTGGAGCTCGGCGCCAACCGCGACATCGACCTGATCGTCGCCAAGGAAAGCGGCGGGGGGCGGCGCGGCGGCGGCTCGGCGGCGCCGGGCCGTGCGCTGGGTGAGCATCCCGAGGGCGGTGCGCTCGAAGTGAAGGCCGGCAAATACGGGCCCTATGTTGCCTGGGGCAAGATCTTCGCGACTCTGCCGAAATCTCAGTCGCCGGACGAGCTGACGCTGGAACAGGCGATCGTGTTGGTCAACGCCAAGGCGGAAGCCAAGGGCGGCAAGGGCAAGCCCAAGGCGGCGGCGAAGGCCAAGGCTCCGGCGAAGAAGGAAGCGGCCAAACCGGCTGCTGCGAAAGCGCCGGCCAAGAAAGCAGCTGCGAAAAAGGATGCCGGCGAGAAGCCAGCGAAGGCGCCGGCGAAGAGCAAGGCCAAAGCGGCGGGCGGCTGAGGGAAGGAAGCGCGGGATTCCCTCTCCTGTAAGGAGAGGGGTAGGGGTGAGGTGTAGGCCCCTAGACCAGCGAAGAGAAAACCCGACGGCCGCTGCGGCGAGTTAACGGCTAGGCCGTCCAACGGCCTACACCTCACCCTGCCCTCTCCTTACAGGAGAGGGTTCCCCGCGGTGACAAAGCCTTTATTCTGAGATTGTGAGTTCAGTTTGCGCCGCGGCCACGGCAACCGACGCCACGCGCCACTAAAGGCTCGCCACCACCGTGATCCGCCGCACCTCGCCGCGCAGGAAGGCCTGCAGGAAGCGTTCGTAATCCTTGAACGAGATGCAGCCGTTCGAATCGCCGCGGGGCCCGAGCAGATAGGTGTGAGCCAGCAGGCCGGCGCGGCCATGGATCGCACCGGAGCCGCCGACCGGGTTGAGGCGGATGGCCCTGACGCCGTGGAACAGCGCCTCGCGCTCGGTCAGCGTATAGGTGTGCGGGGGCGTGACGCCCTTCATGCGGACATGGGCGTAGCGCGGATCGTCCATCATCTCGCCGAGGCCGGAATGGGCCTCCAGCCGCTCGCCATTGGGCATGTAGACCATTCTGGCGCTGATATCGTAGATCGCGGTGCCGGCCTCGGCCGTGCGCGGCGGGGTGCCGACCGACGGGCTCATGCGGGTGATGCGGCCGCGGTCGATCGCGTCGTCCTGCGGCGCGGCATAGGCGAGCGCGGTGCCGGGTGCCTGCTGCTGCACGCCGAAGAGCTTCTGGAAGAAGTTGCGGTTGTCCTCCGGCGTCGGAGCGGGCGCGGCGGCGACGCGGCGGCGGCGTGAGGGAGTGGCCTGCTGGGCGATGCGAGCGGGCGCGTCGGGCGGGGCGACGAGATCGGACGGGCGCGGCACGGGCAGCGGCGCGGCGAGGCCGGCAGCCACTTCCGATGGCGAGCCGCTTGGCGGCAGAGCGGCCGGCGGCAGGGCCGCGATCATGTCCCCCGGGCGCGCGACGGGGAGCGGCGCGAGGCGCTCGGCGAGGCTGACCGGAGCCTGCTCGGGCAGCGGCAGCACAGGGTTGGAATCGGGCAGGTCCAGCGCCTGCGGCACGGCGGCGAGTTTCATCGCCGAGGCGACAGGCCCGGAATGGCCGAGGGCGGAGGGCGTCGTGCCGGCAAAGCCCGGATCGAGGAGGCCGCTGTAACGCTGCGGCGTCGCACCGCCCTGCCCGCGAACCGGCTCGTCGAGCGCGATCGCGAAGGGCGAAACGCGATGCTCGCGGACGGCGACGTCGACATTGGGATCGCGCGGCGAGACATGGTCCATCAGCCGCGCGCCGCTCATCACGCCGAGGCTGAGCGCGGCGATCCAGAAGAGGCCGCGCAGAACGGGGCGCTTGCGGCGCCGCAGGCGCAGATGATGCGCCCCACCCCGCCGCGGATAGCTCGATGACCTCATGGCCGCACTCTCGACACGCTTACGCTACGCCCGCTGCCGCGGACGCGCGCCCGCTGTCCGCCGGCGCCCGCACCGCGAGAGCCGGCGGGGCGCTGGAATCGCGTCCGGCCATGCTGGGAGAACCCCAATTCGTTCTCTCTCGATAGAGCGCTGTCTTGGTTAATCGACGGTGAACCGGGGCCGAGAATTTCTGCGGGCGCACGGCGAAGCGGGGCATCGCGCCGCGTTGCCTCAAGGCCATGCAAAGGCGGCGGCATGATGGCGTGAGGTTCTCACACGATGGCGCTGAGGGGTCCCATGGCCATGCGAGCCCTCGTCCCGGGGAGCGATCCACCGGGTTTCCGTTGGCCCTCCGCCCCGTTTCGTTCATCATTGCGAGGCAAGGAAAGTACCCGCCTTCTCGAGCCCGCCGAATCGCCTCATGTCTCAAGGACCGCAGCCCGCCGACACGGCCGGGCCCGTCACGGCCCCCGTGATCGTCACGCCGCCACCCCCGCGCGGCGGATCGGTCGGTGCGCTGGGCGCCATCGTCTCGGGCGCGCTGGTCCTGCAGATCGCGGCGACGATCGTGAACACCACCGTGCCGCTGAAGATGGCGCTGGCGCAGAAGCCGCCCCTGCTGATCGGCCTCGTCGGCTCATCCTATTCGGTCGGCTTCCTGATCGCCTGCTTTCTGGTGCCCTCCTTCGTGCGCCGCGTCGGGCATATCCGCGCCTTCGCGGTCTTCGCCGGCATGCAGGCGGCGCTGACCCTCGGCCTGCCGCTGATGAATTCGGATCTGTGGGGTTTCGCGCGGCTGGGCATGGGGTTCGCCGGGGCGGGCCATGCGATCTGCATCGAAAGCTGGATCAGCGGGCAGGCCAAGGCCGGCCAGCGCGGGCGGCTCTTCGGCTTCTACCAGATCCTCAACCGGCTGGCCCTGATCGGCTCGCAGATCGCCATCGGCTATGTCTCGATGGGATCGGACACGGTCTTCCTCGTCGCCAGCGCCGCGTTCTCGCTGGCCCTGATCCCGGTCGCGATGACGCGGGCGAAGGGTCCTGAATCGGGCGAGGTCGTCTCCGTCCGGCTGAATACGATCTGGCAATATGCGCCGGCCGCCGTCATCGGCTGCCTCTATGTCGGGCTGATGGGCGGCGCGCTGACCAATGTCGCGCCGGCCTATGGCATCCTGATCGGGCTCGACCAGCGCTGGGCGATCCTGCTCACCGCCGGCATCCAGATCGGCGCGCTGATGTTGCAATGGCCACTCGGCCTCCTGGCCGACCGGATCGAGAGCCGCATCATCATGCTCGCCGCCACCACTTCCGTGGTGCTGTGCAACCTGGCTCTGGGCGCCGTGCTCTGGCTCGAGCTCGCGCATGGGCGGTTCTGGCTGTTCGGCCTGTTCGCGCTGATCGGTGCCGGCAGCATGCCGATCTATACGGTGGCGGTGGCGCATGCCTATTTCCGCCTCGGCCGCGAGCGGGCGCTCGGGCTGTCCGCGCAATTGCTCTTCCTGTGGGGAACCGGCTCGGCCATCGGCCCGCTGGTTTCCAGCGCCTTCATGCAAGGGCTGGGCCCGAACGGGCTGCTGGTCTATCTCGGCCTGCTTTCGGGCGGCGCCGCGATCTATCTGGGCTTCCGCATCCGCCTGAAACCGCCCGCCGCCGCGCCGTTCGGCGACCGGCCGGCGACGCCGACGACGATTCCGGAGGTGTCGCCCGCCGGGCGGCAGGGGGCGGGCGGAAAATAGGCTTTTTGCACCCTTCCCGGTGAACCAGCCTCAGGCCTCATCCTGAGGAGCCATTCCGGCAGGATGGGCGTCTCGAGGGATGCTTCAGTAGGCTCAAGCACGTGCTGGATCATCGTTCGAGACGCCGCTGACGCGGCTCCTCAGGATGAGGGCTGAGCTTGACTACTCCGCCGCCACGGCATGCCGGCTGGGCTTGGCCTTCAGCTTGAGAGCCTCCAGATCCTTGCGCTCGCGCGGGGCGTTGCGCATCAGCTGGTCCTTGCCGGGGGCGTATTGCACCGGCTGGGGGATGTCGACGCCGTACCAGGCCGCCGCGCGCAGCACGAAGGAGGGGTCCGCCAGATGCGGGCGCCCGAGCGCGACGAGGTCGGCCCGCCCGGCGGCGACGATGGTGTTGACCTGGTCCGCCGTGGTGATGTTCCCGACGCACATCGTGGCCACTCGGGCCTCGTTGCGAATGCGGTCCGAAAACGGCGTCTGGAACATGCGGCCATAGACGGGGCGCGATTCCCGTGCCGTCTGGCCGGTGGAGACGTCGACGAGGTCGCAGCCCTCGGCCGCGAAGGCCTCGGCGATGGCGACCGAATCGTCCGGCGACAGGCCACCCTGCGCCCAGTCGGTCGCCGAGATGCGCACCGACATCGGCTTGTCCTTCGGCCAGGCTTCGCGCAGCGCCCGGAACACCTCCAGCGGATAGCGCAGGCGGTTCTCGACCGAGCCGCCAAACTCGTCATTGCGCTGGTTGGTCAGCGGCGAAAGGAAGCTGGCGAGCAGATAGCCATGGGCGCAGTGCAGCTCGATCATGTCGAAGCCGGCGCGCTCGGCCCGCTCGGCGGCGGCAACGAATTCGGCCTTCAACCGGTCCATATCGGCGCGATCCATCTCGCGCGGCACCTGGCTCTCGGGGTAATAGGGCAGCGGTGAGGCCGAGATGATCGGCCAAGCGCCCTGCTCCAGCGGCCGGTCCATGCCCTCCCACATCAGCTTGGACGCGCCCTTGCGGCCGGCATGGCCGAGCTGGAGGCAGATCTTCGCCGCAGAGTTGGCGTGGACGAAATCGGTGATGCGTTTCCAGGCCGCTTCCTGCGCATCGTTCCAGAGGCCGGCGCAGCCGGGGGTGATGCGGGCGTCGGGGGCGATGCAGGTCATCTCCGTATAGACCAGCCCCGGACCGCCGATGGCGCGCGAGCCGTAATGCATCAGGTGCCAGTCATTGGGCAGGCCATCCTGAGCCGAATACTGACACATCGGCGAGAGCACCATGCGGTTCTCGACCGTGAGTCCGCGCATCGCGAAGGGCTGGAAGGCGGGGGGGACGGGCGAGCCGTCCTTGCGGCGTCTCGCCAGCGGGCCGAGTTCCTTCGCGACCATCTCGTCCACGGCGGCGACCATCTCAGGCGCGCGCAGCGCCAGATTGTCGTAGGTGATCGCCTTGGAGCGGGTCATCAGGCCGAAGGCGAAGCGCAGCGGGTCGAAATCCCAGAAGCGTCGCAGTTCCTCGAACCAGACCAGGGAGACATCGGCCGCGTGCTGGGTCTTCTCGACCTCCTCGCGGCGCCGGGTCTCGAACAGGGTCAGGCCCTTGGTGACGTCCAGCCCCGCCTCACCCATCGCCTTGTGAAGCGCGATCGAGTCCTCCATCGCGAGCTTGGTGCCCGAGCCGATCGAGAAATGAGCGGTGGCCTTGGCATCGCCCAGCAGGACGACATTGTCGGCGACCCAGCGCGCGCATTTGATCGCCGGGAAGTTGCGCCACATCGAGCGATTGGTGATCAGCCGGTGGCCTTCCAGCTCCTCGGCGAAGACACCTTCCAGGAAGGCCGCGGACTGCGCCTCGTCCATGGCGCCCAAGCCCGCCTTCGCAAAGGTCCCCGGATCGGTTTCCAGCACCCAGGTCGAGCGCCCGGCCTCGTACTGGTAGCAATGGGCGATGAACAGCCCATGCTCCGTTTCCTTGAAGAAGAAGGTGAAGGCGTCGAAGGGCCGGGTCGACCCCATCCAGGCGAATTTGTTCGGCCGCATGTCGATCTGCGGCTGGAAACGGTCCTTGAACGTCTCGCGGATGCGGCTGTTGACGCCGTCGGCGGCGATGACGAGATCATAGTCGCGCTTCAGCGCCTCGATATCGGCGATGTCGGTTCCGAACTGCAGATTGACACCGAGTTCGCGCGCCCTCTCCTGCACCAGCATCAGCAGCGAGCGGCGCGAGCAGCCGCAGAAGCCATTGCCCGGCACGCTGAAGGTCTCGCCCTTGAAGCGGATCGCGATGTCGTCCCAATAAGCGAAATTGTCGCGGATCGCCCGGTAGCTGGGCTCGTCGGCGGCCTTGAAGATGTCGAGCGTCTGGTCGGAGAAGACCACGCCGAAGCCGAAGGTGTCGTCGGGCTGGTTGCGTTCGAAGACGTCGATCGCGATCTCAGGCCAGTCCCGCTTCATCAGCACGGCGAAATAGAGCCCGGCCGGCCCGCCACCCACAATCGCGATGCGCATCGACGCCTCCCTTTGGACACTGACTGGGTCGGAACCAGGCTCGCC
>NZ_JBMDWH010000057.1:0-33441 GCF_048595345.1 Allobosea sp. | reverse complement strand
CCGCTTGTCGCGGATCAGCGCCTGGGTGAGCTTGGCCTCGCCCTGGATGACGTTGACGAGGTCGTAGACGACGCGGCGCTCGGCGCCCATCACGAGGTCGAGATTGCGCAGCCCGACATCGAAATCGACGACGACGACCTTGTCGCCATTGCGCGCGAGCGCGGCGCCGAGGGCGGCGGTCGACGTCGTCTTGCCGACGCCGCCTTTGCCCGATGTGACCACGATGACCTTGCCCATGAACCAACCCTCTCCCGTTTGAATGAGTGCGCCGGCCGGTCAGGCGAGCGATGCGGCCTTGAAGCTGTCGCCTTCCAGCCAGAGCTGCACGGCCTTGCCGCGCAGGCTCTCGTCCAGATCCTCGGCCGTCTTGTAATAGCCGTCGATGGCGACGAGTTCGGCCTCCAGCCGGCGGCAGAAGATGCGGGCCTCGGCATTGCCCATCGTCCCGGCCATCGCCCGGCCGCGCAGCGTGCCGTAGACATGGATCGAGCCGCCGGCGATGACCTCGGCGCCGGAGGCGACCGAGCCGATGATGGTGATGTCGCCCTCGGTGAAGATCAGCGACTGGCCCGAGCGCACCGGCTCGGTGATTACGATCGAGGAGGGCGTCCTGGGCGCGGCGACGACCGGCGTCACGGCGACGGTCGGCGAAACCGCGGCGTCTGCGACCGGCTGCACTTCGGCGGTCGCGGGCGGCTCGATCTCGGAGGTGGTCCGCCCGTCGCTGAGCGCGGGTGGAAGGTCGGGGCCCAGCATGGAGGGGCGGGCGCCCTCGATGCCCATGATTCGCACCTGACGGGCAGCGAGCTTGCCGACGAGCTCGCGCAGCTCCGCCCGGTCGATATCGAGCCCGGTAATGTCCAGCACCGCTGGCCGGCGCATGAAGAAACCGGCCGAGCGGGAGGCCAGATCGTCGAGCCTGACGAGCCAGTCCTCGAACGGCATCTCCGGCGCGAGCGCCAGGGCCAGGAAGCTGCGCCCTTTCAGGCGGATGGGCCGCGGTTGCGTTAACACGTTGGTCATCTTGGTAAATTTTCGGTTTCTTCGCTCTAGCGCGGGAATGGTTAACAGCCGGTAAATCTTAACGCGGCCGCCGCCATCTCCTGTCAGCGGTTAACGGCGCAAAAGGGGCTTGAACCTGAAGTCGCTAGAGGTTGTAGAGAGGGAGTCTCGATGCGCCACAGAGCAGGAGACGACCCATGTCCGCGACCGGAGAACGCCGGCAGCACGCCTGGAAGGTGGGCGGGATGGATTGCGCCAGCTGCGTCGCCAAGGTTCAGGGCGCACTGGAGACTCTGCCGGGCGTCAGCGATGTCAGCCTCTCGCTGATGTCGGAAACGCTACGCCTCAGCCTCGACGAGTCGCAGACGAAGGCCGATGCGGTCGAGAAGCGGGTCGCCGGCCTCGGCTATCGAATCATCCGCTCCGGCGAGACCGCGCTGGCGCCGGCGAATCAGGGGCAGGGCGGCGCCTGCTGCGGCGATCATGACCACGATCACGACCCCCATGATCATGAGCACCATGATCACGCGCACCAGCATGGTCACGATCACGGCTCCCGAGCCCACGGCCAGGCATCCGCGCCCGAAACCGCCGCCGATCATGGCCATGGCCTGCCGGGTCATGTCCATGAGGCGACGCCCGCAGGCACGCCTTGGTATCGCACGGCCAAGGCCCGTCTCGTGGCCCTCACGGGCACTCTTCTGGCCGGCGCCTGGACGGCGAGCCTCGTCTGGCACGACGCCTCCGGCTGGCTGTTCGTCGCCGCTTGCCTGATCGGCCTCGTCCCGGTGGCCCGCCGCGCCTTGGCCGCCGCGATGGCCGGCATTCCCTTCACCATCGAGATGCTGATGACGATCGCCGCGACGGGCGCGCTGCTGATCGGCGCGGCGGAGGAGGCGGCGCTGGTGGTCTTCCTCTTCGCGGTCGGCGAGGTGCTGGAGGGAGTCGCGGCCGACCGGGCCCGTAACTCGATTCGCGCTTTGGGCGATCTCGTTCCTAAGAACGCTCTACTGGAAGAGGCCGGTACCACGCGCTCGGTCGATGCGGCGAGCCTCGCCATCGGCCAGGTCGTGATGGTGCGCCCCGGCGACCGAATCCCTGCCGATGGCGAGATCGTCTCCGGTGTCTCCGGCATCGACGAAAGCCCCGTCACCGGCGAATCGGTGCCGAAAACCAAGGGCGCGGGCGAGGCCGTCTTCGCCGGATCGGTCAATCGCGAAGCGGTGCTGAGGGTCAAGGTCACGCGCGCGGCGCAGGACAACACCATCGCCCGCATCATCCGGCTGGTCGAGGAGGCGGAGGCCGCCCGCGCTCCGACCGAGCGCTTCATTGACCGCTTCTCGCGGATCTACATGCCGATCATCGTCGGCCTTGCGATCCTCGTCGCGCTGGTGCCGCCGCTGGCCTTCGGCGGCGTCTGGGATGTCTGGATCTACAGGGCGCTGGCGCTGCTGCTCATCGGCTGCCCTTGCGCACTGGTCATTTCGGTCCCGGCCTCGATTGCGGCCTCGCTCTCCACCGGGGCGCGGCAGGGCCTGCTGCTGAAGGGCGGCGTGGTCATCGAGGCGGCCGCCAAGACCGGCATCGTCGCCTTCGACAAGACCGGCACGCTGACGGCGGGCACGCCGCGCGTCACCGAGGTCTTGGCGCTCGGAACGGATGAGCGCCGCGTGCTCGAACTGGCCTCCGCCGTCGAAACCGGATCGAGCCACCCGCTGGCCCTCGCCATTCTCAAGCGGGCCGAGGAGAGCGGCGTCCCGGTGAGGCCTGTGCACGGCGCTGCCGCCATCGCCGGGGAGGGCGTCACCGGATCGCTCGACGGCATCGCGATCTTCGTCGGGGCGCCGCGCCATGCCGAGGCGCGCGCGCCCTTGGACGAGGCGGCGCGGCAGGCGGTGGATCGTCTGGAGAGCGCGGGCAACACCGTCGCAGCCGTGGTCGCCGACGGCGCGCTCGCCGGGCTGATCGCGCTGCGCGACGAGCCGCGCGAGGATGCTGCCGCCGCCATCGCCGAGCTGAAGGCCATGGGCGTGCGCGCGCTGATGCTGACCGGCGACAATGCCCGCACGGCGGCGGCCATCGCCGGCTCGCTCGGCCTCGATCACAAGGCGCAGCTGATGCCGGACGACAAGGCCGCCGCCATCCGCGAGGCGGCCCGGAGCGCCCCGGTGATGATGGTCGGGGACGGCATCAACGACGCCCCGGCGCTCGCCGCCGCCAGTATCGGCGTCGCCATGGGGTCCGGCACCGATGTCGCGCTGGAAACCGCCGATGGCGCGATCCTGAAGAGCCGCGTGCGCGACGTGCCGGCGATGATCCGCCTGGCGCGGGCGACGATGGGCAATATCCGCACCAACATCGCGATCGCGCTCGGTCTCAAGGCGGTGTTTCTGGTGACGAGCGTCGCCGGCTATACGGGGCTGTGGGTCGCGATTCTGGCCGATACGGGCGCGACCGTGATCGTCACCGCCAACGCCCTGCGCCTGCTGCGCTTCGACGCTTCGGGGCAGGCCGGTCGACCGGGCCGCTGAGGCCCATTCTCACGTGATGCCGCCGGGTGGAACCATGGCGGCATCATGGCGGTTTGTCTCCCGCTGGGACGCAAGGGAGGCGACGATGGGTTTGATGGAGATCAGCGTGATCCTGGCCTGCGCTTCGGCGTTCGGCTTTTACATCACGGCGGGCGATCACTGAGCATTCCGCTGAAAAGGGGAAGCTGCTTTTCGAGGCAATCCAATTCCCGGCCGTGATCTCAGGCCCGGAAGGGTCAACGCGCGATGCAGCGGGCCTGCAGAACGAGCCGGCGCGCCGCCGAATCGGGGTTGGCACAGCGGTCCAGCAGCATCTGAAGGGCGCTGCGGCCGATCTCTTCTGTGGGCTGTGCCATGACGGTCAGGCCCCCGCCGACGATCTCGGTCCAGGGCTCGTCGTCGAAGCCCGCAATGCCGATGTCGCGGGGAATGGCCAGCCCTGCCTTGAGCAAGGCGCGCGTCATTTGCACCAGCATCACGCCGTTGCTGGCGATCAGCGCTTCCGGCCGGGCGGGGCGGCGAAGGATCTCGTCCACCGCGGCTTCGGCGAAGCCGTTGCCATGGTCGAGGAAGCACCCATCCGGTTCGAGGCCGAGTTCGCACATCGCGCGCTCATAGCCCTCGCGGCGTTCGCGACCGGTCGTGCTCGCCGCTCCGAAGAAGCCTGCGATGCGGGTATAACCCCGCGCCATGTGCAGATGTCGAACGAGTTCCGCGCAGGCGCCGGCATTGTCCAGCACGACCGCATCATGCTGCGAAGCCGGCGCCGCCCGGTCGATCAGCACCAGCGGGAAGGTGAGCCGCGTGCGGGCGAGTGCATCGGCGCTGGCCCGCGTCGGGGCGAAAATCGCGCCGGTGACGCGCTCTTCCTCCATCAGGCGCAGATACATCTGCTCCTTCGCTTCGTTCTCGTCGGTGTTGCAGAGAATGACCCGCAGGCCCTTGGCGAAGGCGGCATCCTCCACCGCACGGCTGACGGCGGTGAAGAACGGGTTGCGGATATCGGCCACGATGAGGCCGATCGTGCCGCTCTCGCGCGAGCGCAGCCGGCGTGCGGCGAGATTGGGCCGGTACCCGGTGGCGACCACCGCCTGCTCGACCCGCGCGCGCATCGCGGCATCGACCGGCTTGCCGGCCAGGGTGCGTGAAACCGTGGCTGTGGAAACGCCCGCCAGCGCGGCGACCTGCTTGATGCCGATGCGACCCATGGAAAAACGTTTTCTCGCAAAGCGATGCCGAACCAGCAGATCAGACTAATGAAATCGTCGAAAGATGCCAGCATTGCCGATGTTGCAGTGCAGGATTGACAGTCGTCGAGAAAACGTTTTCTCAATCAGCCAACCAGAACAATCCCGTGGGAGGATGCGTCCATGTCCGCCGTTTCAGCCCTGTCGCTGCCGCGCGACCTGATCCGCCTCGGCGCGGCGCCGGCCGACAAGCGGGCCGCGATCGCCGAAGCAGCCCAATTGCTGCTGGCCGGCGGCTGTGTCGAGCCGGGCTATGCCGAGAGCATGCTGAAGCGCGAGGCGGTGGCGAACACCTATCTCGGCTCCGGCGTCGCCATCCCGCATGGAACCGTCGAGGACAAGCATCTGGTGCGGCGGGACGCCATCGCCGTCCTCCAGATTCCCGGTGGGCTGGAGTGGAATCCGGGCCAGCGTGTGCATCTGGTGATCGGCATCGCCGCGCGGTCGGACGGCCATATCGCCATCCTGCGCCGCCTGACGCGCCTGATCCAGGACGAAGCGCTGCTGGAGCGGCTGGGCACGACGCAGGATGCGGACGCCATTGCCGCCGCCCTTCTGGGGGAGGTTCCGGCCGCTCCCGCATCGGCCCCGGCCGCGGATCTCGCCATCACGCGCGAGTGGACGGTGTCCTACCCCTCCGGCCTGCATGCCCGCCCGGCCACCGCCTGGGGCGAGGCGGCGAGGGCCATCGGCGCGCCGCTGCGCCTGCGCCATGGCGGCGAGAGCGCCGATCCGCGCAATCTCGTCGGCCTGCTGCAACTCGGCCTGAAGCAGGGCGACGTCGTGACTCTCTCCACCAGCGCCGAAGCGGGCGAGGCCGCGCTGGCCCGCTTCGTTCACGCCATCGACGCCCTGCTGCCCGAGGAGAAGGCCCAGGCCGAACGCGCCGCCGCCAAGGCCGCGCGCCCGAGGAACGGCTGGGTCCCGCCCAGCGGGCTGAAGCCGATCGCGGCCATCGCCGCCAGCCCTGGTCTCGCCATCGGCAAGGCACATGGCCTGTCGTCGAAGCCCGTGGCGGTGCCGGACCGGCCCATCGATCTCGGCCAGGGCGCGGCCCTGCTCGACGAGGCGATCGGCCGTACCCGTCTGCAGATGAAGGCGCTGATCGACGACACCGCCCGCCGCCTCGGCGCCGCCGATGCCCGGATCTTCGAAGCCCAGGCCGCGCTGCTGGACGACACCGATCTCATCACGCTGACCTGCCAGGGCATGGTCGCCGGCCATGGCGTCGCTTTCGCCTGGAACGAGGCGGTCGAGGCCATGGCGGGCAAGCTCGCGGGGCTCGGCAACCCGGTGCTGGCGGCGCGTGCGGCCGATCTGCGCGATATCGGCCGGCGCGTGCTCGGCCAGATCGACCCCGCGCTGGCGGGTGCCATCCCGGCCGCCTTGCCGGAGGGGGACAACATCCTGATCGCTTCCGATCTGTCGCCTTCCGATACGGCCGGGCTCGATCCCGCCCGTGTTGCCGGCCTTGCCACGGCGCTGGGCGGCCCGACCTCTCACACCGCCATCCTTGCCCGCACGCTGGGCCTGCCCGCCGTGGTGGCGGGCGGCGAGCCGCTGCTCGCCATTGCCGACGGCACGACCGTGATCGTCGATGGCGATGCCGGCCTCGTCTATGCCGCTCCCGCCGAGGCCGACCTCGCCTCGGCGCGCGACTGGCTCGCCGCGCTCGCCCGCAAGCGCGAGGCTGAAGAAGCCGAGCGCCAGTCCCCGGCGGTGACGACGGATGGGCACGCCATCGCCATCGGCGCCAATGTCAATCAGCCGGCGCAATTGCCGCTGGCGCTCTCGCACGGCGCCGAGGGCGTCGGGCTGATGCGCACCGAGTTCCTCTTCCTCGAACGCGGCCAGACCCCGAGCGAGGACGAGCAGTTCGAGACCTATCGCGCCATGCTCGCCGGGCTGGAGGGCCGTCCGCTGATCGTGCGCGCGCTGGATATCGGCGGCGACAAGCAGGTCGCGCATCTCGAACTGCCGCATGAGGAGAATCCCTTCCTCGGCGTGCGCGGCGCGCGGCTGCTGCTGCGCCGCCCCGACCTGCTGGAGCCGCAGCTGCGCGCGCTCTACCGCGCGGCGAAAGAGGGCGGCGATCTTCAGATCATGTTCCCGATGATCACATCGGTCGAAGAGGTCCTGACTCTGAAGGAGCATTGCGAGCGCATCCGCGCCGCGCTCGATGCGCCCGCCGTGCCGATCGGCATCATGATCGAGGTGCCGGCCGCAGCCGCCATGGCCGATATCCTCGCCGCCCATGTCGATTTCTTCTCGATCGGCACCAACGACCTCACGCAATACACACTCGCCATCGACCGGCAGAACCCGGCGCTCGCGCCCGAGGCCGACAGCCTCCACCCGGCGGTGCTGCGCCTGATCGACCAGACGGTGAAGGGCGCGGCGCAGCATGGGCGCTGGGTCGGCGTCTGCGGCGGCATCGCCGGCGATCCCTTCGGCGCGACGCTGCTCGCCGGTCTCGGCGTCGCCGAATTGTCGATGACGCCGCGCGACATTCCGCCGGTGAAGGCGCGGCTGCGGGCCGGCGCCCAGGCTGATTTCGCCGCGCTCGCCCGCAAGGCGCTGACGCTGGACGGAGCCGCCGCCGTGCGTGCGCTGGACGGGCCTGGCGCATGACCATCGCGACCATCACGCTCAACCCCGCCATCGACCAGACCGTGACGCTCGATGAGCTGCGTCGCGGCCATGTCCACCGTGTCGCCAGCGTCCGCTTCAATGCCGGCGGCAAGGGCGTCAATGTCGCCTCCTGTCTCGCCGATTGGGGTTTGCCGGTGGCCACCTCCGGCCTGCTCGGCCGCGACAACGCCGGTTCCTTCGAAGCGCTGTTCCGCGCCAAGGGCATCGAGGACCGCTTCATCCGCGTCGATGGCGCGACGCGGACCAATATCAAGCTGGTCGACGAGACCGAGACCACCGACATCAACCTGCCGGGCTTCTCTGCGACAGCCGAGGCGCTGGCGCGCGCCGCTGACGAGGCCGTCGCTCTCTCGGCCCGGTGCGATCTTGCGGTGCTGGCCGGCAGCCTGCCGCCCGGCGCGCCGCCGGACCATTACGCCGATCTGCTCGCTCGGTTGCAGCCGGCCGGCAAGCCGGTGATCCTCGATGCCAGCGGCGCGGCACTCTCGGCCGCGCTGGCCGGGCCCGTGAAGCCCCATGCCATCAAGCCGAATATCGCCGAACTCGCCGAATGGGCCGGCGAGCCCTGCGCGGGGATCGCCGAGGTGGCGCGGGTCGCCCGCAAACTCCAGGCCTCCGGCATTGCGCTCGTCGTCGTTTCCATGGGTGCCGAGGGCGCCCTGTTCTGCGCGGCGGACGGCCTGCTGAGCGCCCGCCTGCCGGCCGTCTCCGGGGGCAGCATGGTCGGCGCCGGCGATGCGATGGTGGCGGGAATCGCCGCTGCGCTGGCCGAAGGCGCCGATCTGGAACGCACCGCCCGTCTGGCGAGCGCCTTCGCGGTCGGCAAGCTCGGCCTGCCCGGCCCCAACCTGCCGGCGCGCGACATCATCGAAAAGCTGGCGGCACAGGCCGGCATCGACACCCCGAGCTGGTGAGGGAGCAAAGCGTCATGCGCAAGATCTGGGCGACCATCGCGGCTCCCGACGAGGGCGTTTCCGCCGTTCTGGCCGGCGAAGCCCTGCGCGAAGCCGCCAAGGCCGCAGGGCAAGCCCTCGAGATCGAAATCCGCCGTGGCGGGGCGGTGCTGCAACCGATCGACCCGCGCGAGGCCGCGCCCGACGACATCTGGCTCGCCATCGGCGACGGGCAGGGCGCCGATCCGCGCTTCGCGGGCCTGACGCGCGAGGAGGCGACTCTGAAGGAGGTGCTGGCGGATGCGCCCGCCATGATCGCGCGTCTCGCCACGAGCGAGGCGCGGCCCGCCACGGCCCAAGCGCCCGCCGGTCGGCGCAGGATCGTCGCGATCACCTCTTGTCCGACCGGCATCGCCCATACTTTCATGGCGGCGGAAGGGCTGACCCAGGCGGCCGCGGCGCTCGGCCACGAGATCCGCGTCGAGACGCAAGGCTCGGTCGGCGCCGGCACGCCCTTGACGCCCGAGGAGATCGCCGCCGCCGACATCGTGTTGATCGCGGCCGATCGCGAGGTCGATCGCGGCCGCTTCGCCGGCAAGCGCGTCTTCGCCGGTGGCACCAAGCCCGCCATCACCGGCGGTCAGGCTCTGATCACCCGCGCGCTCGTCGAAGCGCAGATGCAGGGCGGGACGGCGGATGCCGCGGCCACGGCGCCCAGCGCCGGCCCCTACAAGCATCTGATGACCGGCGTCTCCTTCATGCTGCCCTTCGTGGTGGCCGGCGGACTGCTGATCGCCATCGCCTTCGCGCTCGGCGGCATCTACGTCACCGAGGACAAGGCGGCCGGCACTTTCGCGCATACCCTGTTCCTGATCGGCGCCAAGGGCGCCTTCACCCTGATGGTGCCGGCGCTGGCGGGCTATATCGCCTATTCCATCGCCGATCGGCCGGGCATCGCGCCCGGCATGATCGGCGGCGTGCTGGCGAACATGCTCGGCGCGGGCTTCCTGGGCGGCATCGCGGCGGGCTTCATCGCCGGCTACGGCACGGATGCGATGAACCGCTGGATCCGCCTGCCGCGCACGCTGCAGGGTCTGAAACCGGTGCTGATCCTGCCGCTGCTCGGCACGGTGCTGACAGGCGTCGCGATGATGTATGTCGTGGGAACGCCGGTGGCGTCGCTGCTCGCCTTCCTCACCGACTGGCTCCGCGGCATGCAGGGGTCGAGCGCGATCCTGCTCGGTCTTCTGCTCGGCGGCATGATGGCGGTCGATATGGGCGGCCCGGTCAACAAGGCGAGCTACGCCTTCTCCACCGCGCTGATTTCCAGCCAGATCTACGGGCCGATGGCGGCGACGATGGTGGGCGGCATGACCCCGCCATTGGCGCTCGCCCTGGCGACGTGGCTCTTCGCGCGGCGCTTCACCGCCGATGAGCGCGAGGCCGCCGGCCCCGCCGCCGTGCTCGGCCTCGCTTTCGTCACCGAGGGCGCGATTCCCTTCTGCGCGCGCGACCCCTTCCGCGTCATTCCCGCCCTGATCGCCGGCTCGGCGCTGGCGGGCGGCATCAGCATGGCCGTGGCGGCCGAGCTGCGCGTGCCCCATGGCGGCGTCTTCGTGCTGCCGATCCCCGGCGCGGTGACGCATCTGGCAGGATATGTCGTCGCCTTGGTCGCGGGCACGCTGCTGAGCGCCGTGCTCCTCGGCCTGCTGAAGCGAGACGCCGCGGCCTGAGGCCGCCCGCCATCCGGCCACCCGGCGGCATCCGCCTCCCATCGGGAGCGGATGTCCCCCACGCCCCGGCGCCCCATGCCGCCCCGGAATGCCGGGCGGCGCCGGCGCGATCCGCGCGAAATGCCGGCTGCGCCGTGCCCGAAAGACCGCCCCGGCTCCTTCCCGCCGCCCCTCCGAGCGTCCATGGCGGCGGCGATTCTGTTCCGAGGCGAAGAATCGCCCGCGCGTTCGCCAGCGAAAACCGTCCTGAGCCGGCGCGAAAACCCGCTATTTCGTAAACGCTTTGTTTAGGTTTTTGCGCCTCTCCCTGCGAAAATGTGGCGACATGGCAACACCGGTGCCCAAAGCACCCCATGTGGCGGGCCGGAGACATGATCGCGGTTGATCGGCGGGGCGGCTTTCGTATGGTGGTCCTGCGTCGGGACGTTCCCGGTCGCTGTTTTTCACCTTCGTCTCTGAATTGGGTCAGGGGCGCGGTTGAAAGGCCGGGAATAGGCAGGTTCTGCAGTCGGGCCGTATGGTCTGGGGCAGGGGGGCCAAAGCCCGAGGGTCTCGAAACTCTTTTGGAGGTTACCACATGAAGCTCGTTAAGAGCCTCCTCCTCGGTTCCGCCGCCGGCATCGCCGCGGTTGCCGGGGCTCAGGCCGCTGACCTGCCGTCGCGTAAGGCGGCGCCGGTCGAGTACGTTCGCGTCTGCTCCGCCTTCGGCGCAGGCTTCTTCTACATCCCGGGCACGGACACCTGCCTCCGCGTCGGCGGCCGCGTCCGCGCTGAGTATCTCGTTCAGCAGCGCTTCAACGGTCTCGGCGTCGACACCCAGGACCAGTACGGCTTCCGCGCTCGCGGCCGCATCTACGTCGATGCCCGCAACCAGACCGCCTACGGCACGCTCCGCACCTTCGTCCGCGTCGACACCACCATTTCGAACGGCTCGTACGGCCAGGGCGTGAACTCGACCGGTTCGCAGTTCACCACCACGCCTGGCGGCGCTGGCACCACCTCGGTCGGTCTCGACCGCGCCTTCGTCCAGTTCGGCCCCATCACCGCCGGTCGTTCGCAGTCGTTCTTCGACTTCTACGCCGACGCGCTGAACTACGGCCCGATCCGCGGCTCGGACAACGTCGTCAACCTGCTCGCCTACACCGCGACCTTCGGCTCGGGCTTCTCGGCCACGATCGCTCTGGAAGACTCCAACGAGCATCGCGTTGCCAACGGCAACTTCGTCCAGGCCGGTTCGGACTATCCGGATCTCGTCGGCTCGCTGAACGTCACCCAGGGCTGGGGCTCCGCTCAGCTGTCGGGCGCCGTGTTCCAGCGTAAGACGGTCGGCACCTTCGGCGTCGGCACGGGCGACAAGACCGGCTTCGCCATCCAGGGCGGCGTCAAGATCAGCCTGCCCATGCTCGCCGCTGGCGACGAGCTCTGGTTGCAGGCTGCCTACACCGAGGGCGGCATCTCCTATCTCGGCTACGGCGGCAACTCGGCCGGCTCGACCTGGGGCGCCAACACCAACGTCGGCCGTCTCCTGATCACCAACAACGATGCCAACATCGGCCTCAATGGTTCGATCAAGCTGACCAAGGGCTACGCCCTGACCGCCGGCTTCCTGCACTACTGGACCCCCACGATCCGTCAGGCCGTGTATGGTTCGTACTCGAAGCTCGACTACGCGAACGGCATCGGCGCGGTCACCGCGATCGGTCTCGACCCGACCGAGTGGCGCGTTGGTTCGAACCTGATCTGGTCGCCGGTTGCCGGTCTCGACATCGGCGTCGAGGTCCTCTACGCCAAGGCCGAGGTCAAGAACTTCGTGGCTGCCGCCGGCCGCCCGGGCGTTCTGATCAAGTCGGACGACTCCTTCTCGGGCCGTCTGCGCATCCAGCGCGACTTCTGATCGGTTCTCCGATCTCAGTCGGAAGCCCCGGGGAAACCCGGGGCTTTTTTCGTTTTGGGGCCTGCTGATGGTGCCCCAAAACACCGGCCCGCCCCCGAGCCTGATCCGGAACCATTCCCCAACCTCGCTGCTCAGCGCGCCAGAATGGCCCGTCTGCCGGGGTCCGTCCTCGGCTCGGCCGAGGGCAGGGACTGACGGCGCGCCCTGGATGGCCTGCGCTTCCCTCGAAAAAGCGATCTTTGAAAATCCCTGCAGCATGGGGCTGTCCGGAAACGGGCAGTCCAATGCTCCAGCGATTTGGTCTCGTGGTAGGGCCCGCGGCGGTCACCATCCTGCCTTGGGCCTCGACCGGCGCCCTGCCGGCCACCTCAGCGGTGTCAGTTCTTTCGGCGTGCGCGCCTCTGCGGCCGCAAAGCTAACCCCGACCGTATCCCCCCATCGGCCAAGGCCTTTACCCGGTCGTCCTGCAAGGTGCCGGCAAATGTGGGGAATTTCGCATGCCGAGATTCGCGCCATCTGCGCTGCTTCGCAGCGACGATTGCTGCCAATCAGGGCACCAAATATATTGATATACCGATATATCGCTGTTTGACTGAGGGCTGGGTTCACGATCGCAGCACCCGGAGCAGGCAGGCAAAGCCGAGACCGGCGAAGTCCAGGAGCGCTTGATGAAACTGAGACATCTTCTGTTGGTTGCCTTGTCTTCGCTCGCCCTCTCCCATGGTGCGGGGGCTCAGCCCGTCCCCGGCGGGCGCGCCAATCTGATCGTCCAGCCGGAGCCTCCGAGCCTGATGCTCGGCCTCGTGACGAATGCGCCGACGCAGCTCGTCGCCGGCCAGATCTATGAAGGCCTGCTGCGCTACGACGACAAGCTCAAGCCGATGCCGTCCCTGGCGAAGTCATGGGAGATCTCCCCGGACGGGCTGACCTACACTTTCAAGCTGCAGGAGGGCGTGACCTGGCACGACGGCAAGCCCTTCTCCTCGGCCGACGTCCTGTTCTCGGCCAAGGACTTCCTGATGAAGGCCCAGCCGCGGCATCGCAACACGATGAGCCGCATCGCCGACGTCACGGCCCCCGACGCCAGCACCGTCGTCTTCACGCTGAAGGAGCCCTTCGAGCCGCTCATCCGCGGCTTCGCCTTCTGGACCATGCCGATCGTGCCCAAGCACATCTACGAGGGCACGGACTACCAGACCAACCCGGCCAATGAGCGCCCGATCGGCACCGGGCCCTTCAAGTTCGAGAGCTGGAGCAAGGGCAGCAACATCCATCTGGTGAAGAACGAGGCCTACTACATCAAGGGCAAGCCCTATCTCCAGGACCTCTACTACCATGTCATTCCGGACGGAGCCGCGCGCGCCGTCGCCTACGAGACCGGCAAGGTCGACGTGCTGCCCGGCGGCTCGATCGAGAATTTCGACGTGCCGCGCGTCTCGAAGCTGAAGAACACCTGCATCACCGACAAGGGGCGAGAATTCGACTCGCCGCTCTCCTTCATGTGGCTGAACAATCGCAAGGCGCCGTTCAGCGACAAGCGCTTCCGCCAGGCGGTGATGTACGCCATGGACCGGCAATTCGCGCTCGACGTCCTGTGGAACGGCATCGGCAAGGTCTCGACGGGCCCTATCGCCGGCACGACGCCGTTCTACTCCAAGGTGCAGCCGCAATATCCCCGCGACGTGAAGAAGGCCAAGGCCCTGCTGGCCGAGATGAAATATGACGGCAAGCCGGTGAAGCTGCTGCCCTTGCCCTATGGCGAGACCTGGCAGCGCTGGGCCGAGGCGGTGAAGCAGAACCTCGCCGAGGCCGGCATTCCGGTCGAGATCGAGGCCACGGACGTCGCCGGCTGGAACCGCCGCCTGTCCGACTGGGAATACGATATGGCCTTCACCTTCCTGTTCCAGAACGGCGACCCGGCGCTGGGCGTGGAGCGCAACTACATCTCCTCGCAGATCTCCAAGGGAAGCCCCTGGAACAATGTCGAGGGCTATTCGAACCCGGAGGTCGACAAGCTCTTCGCCGCGGCCGCCGTCGCTTCCCCGGCCGCCCCGCGCCAGGCGCTCTACGACAAGGTGCAGTCGCTCGTGCAGGAGGACGTGCCGGTCGCCTGGCTGCTCGATCTCGGCTTCCCGACGATCTACCGCTGCGATTTCCAGGATCTCGTCACCACCGCGAACGGGCTGAACGACTCGCTGCGCGACACCTGGATCAAGCGCTGACGCCCATGGCCCGGCGCCTCCCGGCGCCGGGCCGCTTCACCGGGGACCGACCATGATCCGCTTCATCCTCGCGCGGCTCGGCAAGATGGTGATCATCCTGATCGGGATCGTCATCCTGAACTTCGCCCTGATCCATGCCGCACCCGGCGATCCGGCGGCGGTGATGGCCGGCGAGGCGGGCGAAAGCGACGCGATCTTCGTGCAGCAGCTGCGCGAGCGCTTCGGCCTCGACAAGCCGCTGCCGGTCCAGCTGGGCCTTTATCTCGGCAATATCCTGCGGCTCGATTTCGGCTTCTCCTATCGCCAAAACCTGCCCGTCATCGACCTGATCCTCGACCGGCTGCCGGCGACCTTGCTGCTCTCGGGCTCGGCCTTCGTGATCTCGCTCGCGCTCGGCATCCTCGCCGGCGTTCTGGCCGCCTCGCGCCAGGGCAAGCCCTCCGACTCGGTCATCTCGACGCTCGCCCTGCTGTTCTATGCCACGCCGCTGTTCTGGCTGGCGCTGATGGCCGTGCTGCTCTTCTCGGTCCAGCTCGGCTGGTTCCCCGGCTTCGGCTATGAGACGGTCGGCTCCGGCTATACCGGCCTCGCCCGCATCCTCGACATTCTGCACCACCTCGTCCTGCCCGCGACGACGCTCGGCCTGTTCTTCATGGCCGTCTATGTGCGGATGACGCGGGCCTCGATGCTGGAGGTCTCGCGGCTCGATTTCGTCCGCACGGCCCGCGCCAAGGGGCTTCGGCCGGCCAAGGTCCTGCGCCGCCATGTGCTGCGCAACGCGATCCTCCCCGTCGTCACCCTCGCCGGCCTCCAGGCGGGGCAGCTCGTCGGCGGCGCGGTGCTGATCGAGACGGTCTTCGCCTGGCCGGGCATCGGCCGGCTGATGTTCGAGGCCCTCGGCCAGCGCGACTACAACCTGCTGCTGGGCATCTTCACCGTCTCGGCGGCGATGGTGCTGCTCTTCAACCTGCTCACCGACCTTCTCTACCGGCTGGTCGATCCGCGCATCGGAGCCTCGGCATGAGCGAGTTCTGGACGCGCTTCGCGCGCAATCGCGGCGCGGTGGTCGGTCTTGCGATCCTCCTCCTCGTCATCGTGCTCGCCGCGGCGGCGCCCTTCCTGTTCCCGCGCTCCCCCTGGACGATGGTGCAGCGCCCCTTCCTGCCGCCCTTCGCCAACGACGCCTTTCCGCTCGGCACCGACACGATGGGCCGCGACGTGGCGTCGGCGGTGGCCCATGGCGCCCATGTCTCGCTGCTGGTCGGCCTCGTCTCGACCATCGCCTCCCTGCTCATCGGCATCCCGATCGGGGCGGTGGCGGGCTATTACGGCGGCCGGGTCGAGGACGCGCTGATGCGCTTCACCGAGTTCTTCCAGAGCATCCCGAGCTTCGCCTTCGCGGTGGTCCTGGTTGCGATCTTCCGGCCCAGCCTGGTCTCGATCGTGATCGCTATCGCGCTGGTGAGCTGGCCGCCGGTCGCCAGGCTGCTGCGCGCCGAGGTGATGGCCCTGCGCTCGCGCGAATTCGTCGAGGCCGCGATCCTCTCCGGCCAGCGCAGCCCGACGGTGATCTGGCGCCAGATCCTGCCCAACACGCTGTCGCCGATCATCGTCCTCGCCACCATGATGGTCGCCGCCGCGATCCTGATCGAGAGCGCGCTCTCCTTCCTCGGCCTCGGCGATCCCAACATCATGTCCTGGGGCTATGTGATCGGCGCGGGCCGCACTGTCATCCGCCAGGCCTGGTGGGTCAGCTTCTTCCCGGGCTTCGCGATCCTGCTGACGGTGCTGGCGCTGAACCTGATCGGCGAGGGGCTCAACGACGCCCTCAATCCGCGCCTCGCGCGCCGCACGCGGTGAGGAGAGGGCCATGACCGACACCGCCCCGAAGCCCGTCCTGATCGTCGAGAACCTCGCCATCGCGTTGCCGGAAGGCGCCGATCGCCCCTTCGCGGTCGACCATATCGGCTTCGAGATCGGCAAGGGCGAGATCCTCTGCATCGTCGGCGAGAGCGGCTCGGGCAAGTCGATGTCGGCCAACGCAGCCATGGGCCTCCTTCCCGAGACGGTGAAGCCGGTGAGCGGGCGCATCCTCCTCGGCGGCACGGATCTGCTCGCCGCCGGCGAGGCGCAGCGCTACGACATTCGCGGCCGCCGGATCGCGATGATCTTCCAGGAGCCGATGTCGGCGCTCAACCCGCTGATGCGGATCGAGGACCAGATCACCGAGGTCTTCGAGGCCCATGGCCTGCTGACGCGGCGCGAGCGCAAGGCCCGCGCCCTCGAATTGCTGACCGAAGTCGGCCTGCCCGATCCGCCGCGGGCCGCCGCCTCCTTCCCCTTCCAGCTCTCCGGCGGCCAGCGCCAGCGCGTCATGATCGCGATGGCGCTGGCGCTGGAGCCCGAGGTGCTGATCGCCGACGAGCCGACCACGGCGCTGGACGTGACGACGCAGGCGCAGATCCTGCGGCTGGTGCGCGATCTGCAGAGGCGGCGCGGCATGGCGGTGATGTTCATCACCCATGATTTCGGCGTGGTCGCCGAGATCGCCGATCGCGTCGCGGTGATGCAGCACGGCCGGATCGTCGAGGAGGGCCGTGCCGCCGACATCCTCCAGCGGCCGCAGCACCCCTATACGCGCAAGCTCATCGCCGCGATCCCGGGCATGGGCAAGGGCGCGCAGGCCGCCCCCGCGCGCGCGCCGGTGCTGACGGTGGACAATCTCGGCAAGAGCTATGTGCTCGGCGGCGGCCTGTTCAAGGCGCCGCGCATCGTGCGGGCGGTGCGGGAGGTCTCCTTCACCCTCGGCCGCGGCGAGACGCTCGGCATCGTCGGCGAGAGCGGCTCGGGCAAATCCTCGGTGGGTCGCTGCCTGGTGCGCCTGCAGAACCCCGACGAGGGGCGCGTGCTCCTCGGCGACACGGATATGGCGCATCTTTCGGGCGAGCCGCTGCGCCAGGCCCGGCGGCGCATCCAGATGGTTTTTCAGGACCCTTATGCCTCGCTCAACCCGCGCATCCGCGTCGGCCGCACCATCGCCGACGGGCCGATCGCCTATGGCGAGCCGGTGGAAAGCGCGCTCGCACAGGCCCGCGAGCTGCTGCGGCGCGTCGGGCTCGACGCCTCGGCGGCCGATCGCTACCCGCATGAATTCTCCGGCGGCCAGCGCCAGCGCATCGGCATCGCGCGGGCTCTGGCGCTCAAGCCGCAGATCATTGTGGCCGACGAGGCGGTCTCGGCGCTCGACGTCTCGATCCAGGCCCAGATCCTCGATCTCCTGGCCGAGCTGAAGCGCGAGCTCGATCTCTCGCTGATCTTCATCACCCACGACCTGCGCGTCGCCGCGCAGATCTGCGACCGGGTCATGGTGATGCAGAAGGGCGCGGTGGTGGAGATGGGCCCCGGCGCCCAGATCTTCACCCGCCCGCGCGAGGCCTATACCCGCAGCCTCATCGACGCGATCCCGGGCATCGGGATCGAGGGCGCTTCGTCGAGGGAAGCGGCCGCCGAGGCCACCGCCTGACCCCCCAGCCTTTCCGAACCGGACGAACATCATGAACTTCATGCCGAATTCCGTCGAGGCGCGCGACATCGCCTATCAGCTTCACCCGCTGGTGGACCTGCGCAACTACGGCAAGACCGGTGCTCTGGTGATCGAGCGCGGGCAGGGCGTCTATGTCTGGGACAACGCCGGCAAGCGCTACATCGAGGGGCTGGCCGGGCTCTGGTCGGTCGCCGTGGGCTTCGGCGAAACCCGCCTGTCGGACGTTGCCAAGGCGCAGATGGACAAGCTGCCCTACTACCACATCTTCGCGCACAAGACGCACGGGCCCTCGGTGGACCTCGCCGAGAAGCTGATCTCGATGGCGCCTGTGCCGATGTCGAAGGTCCATTTCACCTCCTCGGGGTCCGAGGCGAACGACCTCGTCGTCAAGCTCTGCTGGTATCGCGCCAACGCGCTCGGCAAGCCCGAAAAGAAGAAGATCATCGGCCGGGTGAAGGGCTATCACGGCGTCACCATCGCCGCCGGCTCCATCACCGGCCTGCCCCGTAACCATCAGAGCTTCGACCTGCCGCTCGACCGGATGAAGCATGTCTCCTGCCCGGATTACGCCAATATGGCGCTGCCCGGCGAAAGCGAGGCCGCCTTCTCCAAGCGGATGGCGCAGGAGCTGGAGGCGCTGATCCTCGCCGAAGGGCCCGACACCGTGGCCGCCTTCTTCGGCGAGCCTGTGATGGCGTCGGGCGGGGTCTATGTGCCGCCTGAGAATTACTGGCAGGAGATCCAGGCGGTGTGCCGCCGCCATGACGTGCTCGTGGTGGCCGACGAGGTGATCTGCGGCTTCGGCCGCACCGGCAACATGTTCGGCTGCCAGACCTTCGGCATCGAGCCGGATGTGATGGTGCTGTCCAAGCAGATTTCCTCCTCCTACATGCCGCTCTCGGCGATCCTGATGAACGAGCGCTTCTACGAGCCCATCGCGGCCGAGTCGGAGCGCGTCGGCACCTTCGGCCATGGCTACACCGCCTCTGGCCATCCGGTCGCGACGGCGGTCGGGCTCGAGAACATCCGCATCATCGAGGAGCGCGATCTCGTCGGCCATTGCCGCGCGATGAGCCCGCTCTTCCTCGACCGGCTGGCGGGCCTCGCGGCGCACGAAAAGGCCAAGGCCTGGCGCGGCGTCGGGCTGATCGGCGCGCTGGAGCTCAAACCCTGGGAGAAGCCCGGCGCGGCGGGCGCGGCCCTCCAGGCGGCGGCGATGGAGCACGGCGTCATCGCCCGTGCGATCGGGGACTCGCTCTGCTTCTGCCCGCCGCTGATCATCACCGCCGAGCAGATCGACACCATGTTCGACGCCATCGCCCGCGCGCTCGACCAGATCGGAGCGTGAGGGCATGGACATGACCGCCAAGACCGATCTCGGCCTGATGAGCGCGCCGGAGCTGGCGCGCCTCTTCGCGGCCCGCGAGGCCTCGCCCGTCGAGGCGGCGCAGGCTGCGCTCGCCCGCATCGAGCGCTTCAACCCGGCCGTCAACGCCTTCGCCCATGTCGCGCCCGAGATCGCGCTGGACCTCGCCCGCGCCTCGGAGGCGCGCTGGGCCAAGGGTGAGCCACGCGGCCCGCTCGACGGCGCCCCGACCACCATCAAGGAACTCACGGCCGTGAAGGGCCTGCCCTGGCGGCGCGGCTCCCACCTCACCGACAAGGCGCCCGCGACCCAGGAAATCCTGATCATGCGCCGGCTGCGCGAGGCGGGCGCGGTGATCCTCGGCACCACGACCTCGCCGGAATTCGGCTGGAAGGGCGTGACCCATGGCCCAGCCTTCGGCAACACCGTCAATCCCTGGCGGGCGGACCGGGCCTCGGGCGGCTCGTCCGGCGGGGCCGGCGTCGCCGCCGCGCTCAACATGGGCGTGCTGCACGAAGGCTCGGACGGGGCGGGCTCGATCCGCATCCCCGCCTCCTGGTGCGGGGTCTTCGGCATCAAGCCGACCTTCGGCTGGCTGCCGGCCGATGCGCCCACGCCTCTGCGCGAGCTCGCCCATCGCGGCCCGCTGACCCGCTCCGTCGCCGAGGCGGCGCTGTTCCTCGACGCCGTCACCGGTCCCTCGCCGGACGCGCTCTATGGCGACTGCCCGACGCCGGTGCCGGATTGGGCCGCCATCGCCCGCGCCGGCGCGGAAGGTCGTCTCGACGGGCTGCGCATCGGCTTCAGCCGGGATTTCGGCTATGCCAATGTCGCACCGGATGTCGCGGCGGCCGTCGCGCGCGCGGCGGAGCGCCTCGCCGCCCTCGGGGCGGTGGTCGAGGAGGTCGATCCGGGCTTCGCCAATCCGCTCGAGGCCCTGCGCACGCTCTGGTTCTCGGCCGAGGCCGTCATCGTCGACCGCTTCGCCAAGACGCCGGAGGATCTCGCCCGGATGGACCCCGGCCTCGTTGCCATCGGGGAGGTCGGGCGGCGGATCAGCGCCGCCGAGTTCCACGCGGCCGAGCATGTCCGCGCCGAGCTCAAGGTCACGATGGCGCGCTTCCACGAGCGCTATGACTGCCTGCTCTCGCCGACCATGCCGATCACCGCGATCGCCGCCGGCATCGATTATCCGGAGGGGGAGGGCATGACCGACTGGACGGATTGGAGCCCCTTCACCTACCCGTTCAACATGACCGGCCAGCCGGCCTGCTCGGTGCCCTGCGGCTTCGATTCCGGCGGGTTGCCGATTGGCCTGCAGGTCGTCGCGGCCCGCTTCCGGGACGATCTGGTGCTGCGCGTGGCCGCCGCCTATCAGGCCGCGCATCCGGAGGCGTTGCCCGACGCCCCGGTTCTCCACGCATGATTGCCGGCTCATCATGTCGAGGATGACCACCGCGCGCGCAGCCGGGAGGCCCGCCATCGGCGCCGGCCTCTCGGTCGTCGCCCCCCAGCTGGACGAGGCGGCTGCGGAACGGATCGCGGCCGAGCATTACGGCCTCGTCGGCCGGGCCTCGTCGCTGGTCGGCGAAAAGGATTCGAATTTCCGCCTCGCCCTCGGCGATGGCCGGCTCTTCTTCCTGAAGGTGCTCAGCCCCGGCGAAGACCCGGCGGTCTCCAACATGCACAGCCGGGCGCTGATGCATGTCGAGCGGACGGCGCCGGAGCTGCCGCTGCCGCGCATCGTGCCGGCACTCTCGGGCTGCGAGGATTTCCGGCTCACCGTGGCGCCGGGCGATGTCCGCACGGTGCGCATGACCACCTTCTCCGCTGGCCGCGCCCAATCGGCCGGCGCGCGCACGCCGGCGCAATCGCGCGCGCTCGGCGCGCTCCTCGGGCGCCTCCAGGCGGCCCTTTCCGGCTTTTCGCACCCGGCGGCCGAGCATGAGACGTCCTGGGACATGGCCCATGCCGGCCTGCTGCGCCCGATCCTCGAGACCTGGCCGGACCCTGCCGAGCGGACCCGCCTCGCCGCCGTGCTCGGCGCCTTCGCGCGGGAGGTCGAGCCCCGCCTTTCGGAGCTGCCGCGGCAGGTCGTGCATAACGACCTGAACGGGGACAACATCCTCGTCGATCCGGACAGGCCGGACCGCATCAGCGGCATCATCGATTTCGGCGACATGGTGCGCACGGCTCTGCTGTTCGACGTCGCCATCGGCGCGGCCTATCAACTCGGAACGGAAGGCGACATTCTGGCGCCCGCTGCCGCTTTCCTGGAGGGCTATGCCTCGGTCTCGTCCTTGTCGGAAATCGAAATCGCGCTTCTGCCCCTCGCCATCCAGACGCGGATGGCGATGCGCATCCTCATTCCCGCCTGGCGGGCCGAGCGCTTTCCCGAGCGCTGCGCCTATATCATGCGCAACAGCCGCTCCGTCTGGAGCCAGTTCGCGCAGCTCGACGCAGTCGGGCCGACAGCGGTCGCCGCGAGGCTCGCCGCCGCCTGCGCCGTGCCGGAGGAGACGAGATGAAGAACCCCGCAGGCTCCGCAAGCCCCACAGGTCCCGCCGGCGCGCCCGCCGATGCCGAGGCGCTGATCCGCCGCCGCCGCGCGCTGCTCGGCGCTTCCTACCGCCTGTTCTACGAGCGGCCCGTCCATCTCGTCCGCGGCCAGGATGTCTGGCTCTACGACGCGGATGGGAAGCGCTATCTCGACGCCTACAACAACGTGCCCTGCGTCGGACACTGCCATCCGCGCGTGGTCGAGGCCGTCGCGCGCCAGATGGCGGTGCTGAACACCCATACGCGCTATCTGCACGAGACGGTGCTCGACTATTCCGAGCGGCTGCTGGCGACGTATCCCGACGCCTTCGGCCATGTGATGTACACCTGCACCGGGTCCGAAGCCGTCGATCTGGCGCTGCGGATCGCCCGTCACCACACCGGCGGCACCGGGATCGTCATCACCGCCAACGCCTATCACGGCACGACCGCGCTCACCGCCGGCCTCTCGCCCTCGCTCGGTCCCAATGTGCCGCTCGGCCGCGATGTCTGGACCGTGCCGGCGCCGGACGCCTACCGCCAGCCGGGCATCGATGTCGGCGCGAAGCTCGCGGCCGATATCCAGGCCGCCTGCGCCGATATGCGCCGCCATGGCGTGGTTCCCGCGGCCTTCGTGGCCGACGGCATCTTCTCGACCGATGGCACGCTGGCCGAACCGGCGGGCTTCCTGCGGCCGGCTCTGGAGGCGGTTCATGCCGAAGGCGCGCTCTATATCGCCGACGAGGTCCAGCCCGGTTTCGGGCGCACCGGAGCCGGGCTGTGGGGCTTCGCGCGGCACGGGATCGTTCCGGACATGGCGGTGATGGGCAAGCCGATGGGCAACGGCCTGCCGATCGCCGGCGTCGCCCTGCGGCCGGAGGTGGCCGAGCGCTTCGGGCGCGAGGTGCGATATTTCAACACCTTCGGCGCCAATCATGCCTCGCTGGCCGCCGCCGGTGCCGTGCTCGACATTATCGAGGCGGGGGGCCTCGTCGCCAACGCAGCCGCGCGCGGGGCGCAGATGATGGCCGGGATGCGCCGGCTGATGGAGCGGCATGCGGCGATCGGCGACGTGCGCGGCGCCGGCCTCTTCCTCGGCCTCGAACTCGTGAGCGACCGCGCCGCCCGCACGCCCGATCCGGTGATGGCGCGCAGGCTGGTGAACCTCATGCGCGAGGACGGGGTGCTCATCAGCGCCTCGGGGCCCTATGACAACGTGCTGAAGATTCGCCCGCCACTGACCTTCGCCGCCGAGCATGCCGAACTCTTTCTCGGCGCGCTGGACGAAGCGCTCGGCCGGCTCTCGTGAGGATGATGGAATGGCCGGCACGCTCCTGGAAGGCACGGCAAGCCGACCGGGCCGCAGCGCCGGCCCCAAATCGGCGCGCGTCTACGAGATCCTGCGCGACGCCATCATCGCGATGCGGTTCCAGCCCGGCGCCCGCCTGCTGGAAAAGGACCTCTGCGAGGAGCTGGGCGTCTCGCGCACGCCCCTGCGCGACGCGATCCAGCGGCTCGCCCAGCAGCGCCTCGTCACCGTGGTCCCCAGCGACGCGACCTTCGTCAACCGGATCGTGCTCGACGAGGTCATCGAGGGCCAGATCCTGCGCGAGAGCATCGAGCTGCGCATGGTCGCGCTCGCGGCCGAACGCTACACGGCCGAATTCGAGGAGCCGTTCACGCTGCTCCTGTTTCGCGAGGCCCTCTCGGCCAAGCGCCGGGACGGAGGCGAGTCCTTCGCGCTCGACAACGAGTTTCACCGGCTGATCTGCCGCTGCGCCGGCTTTCCGGGCGTCTGGAACACCATTTCGAGCGCGACCGGCCAGCTCGACCGCGTGCGCTACCGCTCCTTCCCGCTGGAGGATTTCCACCTCGAGGTTTCGGACGAGCACCGGGCCATCTTCGAGGCGATCCAGGCGCATGATGCCGGGGAGGCGGTGGCCCGGCTGAAGGCGCATCTTCTCGGCAATCTGCGCTCGATGCGCATCATCCTCGAACGTGAGCCCGACATCGTCGAATGCGACCCCGACTCGGCCGGCTACGCCATCCTCCAGGCCTCGCAGGCGGCAAGCCCTGGCGCCGATCCGGACCGCTTTGGCGCAGCGGCATCGCATTAGGTTGCGCGGGCAGGCCGAGCGATCGAGCCTTTCCGTTTTGGAGAAGCCCGTTAATCTCCCTCGCTCGAGGAGATGGCGGATGGATGGCGCGCGCATCGACAAGCTGAACGATGCCGGCAACGGCGATCGCCGCAGGCAGGGCAATCCGGAGAGCGTTCCGGACGTTGCGCCGGGCTCTGCCGACGCATCCCACCAGAACGCGATCCCGATCATCCGCTCGATGGAGGCCGCCGTCTCGTGCGCCCGCCTCGGCGAGGCGATCGGGCGCGCACGGCGGCAATCCACGACCAGCGAGCCCGACGCCTGACGATGTTCCGCTTCATCCATTCCAGCGATCTCCATCTCGGCAAGCGCTTCGGCCAGTTCGAGGGCGATCTCCCCGGCCGGCTGAGAGAGGCGCGGTACGGCGTCATCGGACGCCTTGCGCACCATGCGCGCGAGCAGGGCGCCGACACGATCCTGCTCGCGGGCGATACCTTCGATACCGAGACACCGGCGCCGGATGTTCGGCGGCAGGCGCTCGCCGCGATGCGCGACCATGCTCCGCTCCGCTGGGTGATCCTGCCTGGAAACCACGATTCGCTGCAGGCCACACAGCTGTGGTCGACCCTGACGGCCGAGGCGCCCGCGAATGTCACCTTGGCGGTCGAGCCGGTGGCGATCCCGCTCGGCGCCGGTGTCTCGCTGTTTCCGGCGCCCTGCACGACACGGCGGCCGGGCCGCGACATGAGCGAGTGGATGGATGGCGCGCCCACGGACGAGGGCACGCTTCGCATCGGGATGGCCCATGGCGCGATCCGCAGCTTCTCGGAGGAAGGCGCCGCCTCGGACGTGATCGCTCCCGACAGGGCGGCTCGTGCCGGCCTCGATTATCTCGCCCTGGGCGACTGGCACGGTCCGCTCACGGTCGATGCGCGCACGCGCTACAGCGGGACGCCCGAGCCCGACAGGTTCAAGCACGGCCGTCCGGGCGAGGCCTTGCTGGTGAGCCTCGCCGGGCGTTCGGCACCGCCGCAGGTGAGCGCGCTGCCGACGGCAAGCTTCGACTGGCGGACGCTCGACCTCCACTTGCTCGGCGGCGACGATCCCGCCCCGGCGATGGAGGCCTTGCTCCCGGCCCCAGCCAGGCGGCGCCAGACGCTGCTCCAGCTCGTCGCGACGGGGCATGGCCGCCTCTCGTCGCGGACGGCGCTGGCGGAGGCCGTGGCGCGCGCCGTGCCCGATTTCGCCTTCATGGAGCTCGACGACAGCGGCCTCGTGACGGAATGCGAGGGCGGCGATCTCGACCTCATCGACCGTGCCGGAGCATTGCGGGAGGCCGCTGAAGCCCTGCTCGCGGAAGCCGGAGACGACAGCCGCTCCGCAGCCGAGCGCGAGATCGCCCGTGCGGCGCTGGCGCGGCTGTTCACCTATGCTCAGGCGGTGGCATCGTGAAGATCTCGGCCCTGCGTCTGTTCAACGTCAAGCGTTTCGCCGGCCGCGGCGTCGCGATCGAGGGCATCGGCGATGGCGTCAACGTGCTGTGTGCCGCCAATGAATTCGGAAAATCGACGAGTTTCGAGGCGCTGCACGCGCTGTTCTTCCAGCCTTACTCGAAAACGGTGGGTCCGGTCAGGAATTTGCGCCCCTATAGCGGCGGCAACCCGCTGGTGGAGGTGGATATCGCGCATGGCGACCAGCGCTTCCGGATTACCAAGCAGTATTATCGCGGCGGGTTCGCCCGCGTCACCGACCTCGCCAGCGGGCGCCTCGTCGCGCAGGCCGACGAGGCGGAGAACTTCATTGGCGCCCTGATCAAGGGCGGACCGGCCGGGCCGGCGGGGCTGCTCTGGGTGCGCCAGGGCGTGACCGGTATCGAGAAGCGCAGCAATGCCGAGGAAGACGACGAGAAGCAGGTGCGCGCCAGCCTGCTCGAATCCGTGCAGGGCGAGGTGGAAGCCATCACCGGCGGTCGCCGCATGGCGGAGATCATGCGGGCGGTGGCTGGTGAACTCGACAAGCTCGTGACCCACCAAGGGCAGAAGCCGAAGCCGAAGGCCGGCGGGCGCTACGCCATGGCGATTCAGGCCCGCGACAGGCTCGTGGCGGAAGAAGCGAGGCTGGCGGCGGATGTCTCGGCCCTGAGGGACGCGCTGGACAGGCGCGCCTCCGCGCAGAAGAGGCTGGTCGAACTCGACGATCCCGATGAGCGGCGGGCGCGGCAGGAGGCGGTGGCCGCGGCGCAGGCGACCTTCGAGACGGCTCAGGCGCAGGGCGAGCGGCTGAAGACCGCGGAGGCGGCGCTCGAGCTCGCCCGGGAGCGGCGCGACGTCTCCGAACGCGCCCTCGACGGTTTTCGCGCGGCTTTGCAGAAGACGAAGGACCTCGCCACGCGACGGCACGAGGCGGAACGGCGGCGCGACGAGGCTGTCGGGCGCCGGGGCGCAGCGGCCGAGGCCATCGCGGAGGCCCAGGCCGCAGCCGATCTGGCTGATGTGCAGGAGGAGGAGGCCCGCAACCTCCTGGCGCGCCTCGATGCGGCACTGCGGGCCCGCGAGGCCGCGGAGCGGCTGGCGGAGTCGCGGCAGCGCCTGGAGCAGGCCGAAGCGAAGCGCGGTGCGCTCGAGGCGGCCGAGGCGCAACTGGCCCTCGTCGGGATTCCGCCGGACGCCATCGAAGCCCTGCAGGCGCTGGAGATCGAGCTCTCCGGCCTGCGCGCGGTCGCAGAAGCGGCGCGCCCCTCGGTCGTCGTAGACTATGCCGGCGACGCACGCGGCGAGGTCACGATGGACGGGGCTCCTCTCCGCTGCGGGCAGGAACGTAGCTATGACGGGCAGACGCAACTGGTCGTGCCGGGCATCGGCGTGATCTCGCTGCGCTCCAACCGGGCCCCGTCCGGCGATAGCCGCATCGAGAAAGCCGGGGAGCGGCAACGCGCCCTGCTGGCCTCCATGGGCGTCGCGACCCTGAGCCAGGCGCGGGCGCGTCAGGCCCAGGCGCAGCAGATCGATGCCCGGATACGCGAACTGAAAGGCGGCCTGTCCTCCCTTGCGCCGGCTGGGCTCGCGAAACTGCGGGAAGAGGTTGCGGCCCAGGCTCTGGCAGGGGCCGAGCTCGCCGAGCCCCAAGGCGATCCGGCCGCGCTCCGCGCTGCGCTGGCGGCGGCCGAGCGCGAGCGCTCGCAGGCCCGCCTCGCCTTGCGCGAGGCAGGGCCGGGGCGTGGCAGGGCCGAGGAGGCCGTCGTCGCCGCCGAGACGACGCTGGCGACGCTGCGCGCCGAACAGGCGCATCTGGACGCCCAGCTCGGGCCGGAGGACCAACGCGGGGCGCGGGAACGCGCGCTGTCGGAGGAGGTCGCCCAGCGGTCGCGCCAGGCCGACGAGGCGGCGGCGCGCACCGCCGAACTGCAGGGCAGTGCCGTCGATCTGGGATCGGCCGAAGCCGCTTTGAAGCGGGCTCGCTCGGTCCAGAGCGGCATCGAGCAGGAGATCGTGGCGCTGCGCGAGGTCGTTGCCGGTCTCAATGCCGAGATCCGGGCGCGATCGGACGAGGCAGTCGAAGAAAGCTGGCGGGAGACCGCGGATGCGCTTTCGGCCGCGCAGCGGCGCATCGCCGCCTTCGAGAAGGAGATCGCCACGCTGCAGCGACTCTCGACCGCGCTCAACGCGGCCCGCACCCAAGCCCGCGAACTCTATCTCAAACCCGTCATGGCCGAACTCGGTCCGTTGCTGCGCCTGCTCTTCGACGATGTTTCGGTCACGTTCGACGAGCGCACCCTGTTGCCGCAGCGGATCTCGCGCAACGGCCAGGAGGAGGATGTCGAGCGTCTCAGCGGCGGCATGCGCGAGCAGCTGTCGGTGCTCACCCGGCTCGCCTTCGCCCGGCTGCTCGCCCGCGACGCCCGCCCGGCACCGGTCATCCTCGACGACGCGCTCGTCTATTCCGACGACGATCGCATCGAGAAGATGTTCGACGCGCTGCATCGCCAGTCGAGGGATCAGCAGATCATCGTGTTTTCCTGCCGGCAGCGGGCCTTCCAGAGGCTGGGCGGAAACACCCTCGCGATGGTCGATTGGGAACCGTAGCCGCCGCACGATCGCTCACAATGTGCGTTCGGGCCGCGGCAGCAGGATGACGCAGAGACAGAGCAAGTAGGACTCTATAGAATATGAATATAATATACGTATTTAAGGAAATCTATGAAATGATTATCGCCAGATATATTGACTGAGATTATAAATCCAGCTGCATTCAGTTCAGTAAAGCGCTTAATTTCAGGTTTATTTTAGAATAAAGAAGATAAGTCTTACTTTAATTCAGATAGCCGAGGCGAAGATGCCGGCGCATCGGTCGTGGCGCGCGGCGATGCGGTGCCAATCCTCGAGTGCGGCGAACAGGTTCCCGACCTTGAGTCGCTGGCGGTAGAAGGTCTCGTCGCCGGGACATCACCACTCGCGTTCCGCGAAGCCGGAAGGCACGGGCCGCTGCCCTCATCGGCCCGTGCCTTGCGACCCGCCGAGTCGAAAACCCCCGGCCGAAGCCGGGGGTCGTTGGCAGTCAGACGTGGCCGGGGGCTCGGCGCAAGGCAGGCGCATCAGGGGCGCCGGCACTATCTGCACCGTATCGGGCCAAGATCTTTTGTTTCTCTCATTGACGTGACCAAGAGTAAATGCTTGGCCAAGGTGGAGATTACGCCGGGAGCTTCGACATGAGCCGAATGACATCCAAGTTGACCGCTTCGGCGATCATCGCCGCCGTCTTTTTTGTGGGCGCGAGCTTCGTAGCGGCCACTCCGGCTGCGGCCGTGGTCTGTGCGAAGGGCGTATATCGGGCCGGTTGCGCCGGTCCCAACGGCGTTGTCACGACGACACGTGTCGCCCCGCGTCGGCATGGCGCGGTCTGCCGGCGGTATGGCATCGTCGGCGGGGTGCGCCGCTGCGTCGTCTGGTGACGGAGCGCGCGAGGCCGGTCCACGGTGCCGGCCTCGCATCGCATCATCGGCAAATTTTCGGGTGATTTCAGCTCTCTCGGGGCTCAATCGCTCGAGCGGTGGCGGCGCTGCCGGAGGGCGGCCAACAAAGACCGCGGCCCGTGCGACAGCCTTATCGAGGAGGCCGGCCGTGATGAATGCACGACCCGGGAGCGTGGACGCCATTTTGCGAGCGAGGTCTCACTCACGGCGATGCACGCGTGTGAGCCATTGAAAGCACTCATTTTGTAGTGAGACGGCTCATTGTGATGCAGGCTCATTTCAGGGTCTGCAGCAGGCTTCCACACGGGGTCTGCGGCATGTTGAAGGAGAGGATCGCAGTCCTCAAGCTCGAGCGTGATCGCGCGACCGCCGCGCTTGAGCGAATCAAGGCGCAAGCCGTCCCGCCGACCAGCCTTGAGCCGGCTGCCATCGAGCGGTTCGGACGTCTCATGCGCGAAAGCGTCACCTGCACATGCCGTTCCGCAAGGCCTATCTCCGGCCCGTTCTCGATCGTGCCGAGCTCGACGACGATCTCGTCCGTGTCATCGGGATAAAGCCACGCCGGAGCAGGCGATTGCGGGCAATGCCGCACGGATCTGGTGGTCGCCGTTCCGTACTGAGTTGGCGCGCCATTCAGGGCAAAACTGCGAACACGTATATAATTGAAATAGCTATCTGATTTTGCCGCCCGAGACTCAGGAACCGTTCGGCGCTTCGGCTCATGGCATTTCATGTTGGAGAATTCGGCGTTGCTGTGAGCCTGATGTTTGATCCAGTCGTCGTTGTACGGAGGGCGGCGTGATCATGGGCGAGCGGACGGGTCCGCAGGAGGCTCTGTTTTACGAGTTTCGACTTAGCTCGGTAAGGACGAGCGAATTAGGTCTCATAAGCCCTTGCTATCCCTAAGCTGATGAGAAGGCCTGTTACAGACCGTCTTTTGTTCGATCACTTGAGCCGGTTGGCGCCGCTAAAACTCTTCGGCATTCACCCGGTTGCCAATTTAGGGGCCGATTGCCAGCTAACGAGCGGGCCCTTGTATTAAACTGGCATTCTTCCCCGAGAAACCGCCGCTTTGTAAAATACCGCGATTGAGGAAGATATCCGTCACGAGTTGCGTCGCCTCCTCGAAGACGGGATGCCGGCGTGCCTCCAAGCCACGGGGACGTGGGATATCGATGTCGATAATCCGTTCTACCTGGCCTGGTCGAGGCGACATGACGACCACGCGGTCCGATAGCAGGATCGCCTCATCGACGCTGTGCGTGACGAAGACGACTGTCATGGGCTTGCTCAACCAGAGATCCTCGAGATCCAGCCTCATCTGCTCGCGCGTCAGCGCGTCGAGTGCGCCGAATGGCTCGTCCATCAGCAGCAAAGGAGGCTCGTGGATCAGAGCGCGCACGATCGCGGCCCGCTGGCGCATGCCTCCCGAAAGCTCGTCAGGGTAGCGGTCGGCGAAGTCGCGCAGACCGACACTATCCAGGAGTTGTAGAGCGCGATCCCGATAGGCATTCTTCGGCAGGCCTCTCAGCTCGATCTGCACGAGAACGTTATCAAGGATCGTCCGCCACTCGAGCAGGACCGGAGCCTGGAAAACGATACCGATGTCGGTAACAGGGCCTGCCACCAGCCGACCGCCGACGGTGATCCGACCGGAACTCGGCAAATGCAGGCCCGCGATCATCTTCATTAGGGTGCTCTTGCCGCACCCCGAGGGCCCGACGATGGAGACGAATTCGCCTCGTCCGATCCGCAGCGACGTGTCCTGCAAGGCAACGGTCGGGCGAGCTCCGGCTTCATAGATCTTCGAGACCCGCTCGAGAACGATATGAACATTTAGGCTCTCGGTCTGCCCCGGCTCTGCCGGGGAGACGAGCGTTGCATCGCGCAGGTCGCTCACTTGTTGACGAACTCCGCGCGATAATAAGTGCTCGCCGGCAGGTCGCCCGTCAGGACATCCGCCTGCTTCATCGTCTCGACCGTAGCCTGCCAGTCCTTCGCGATGATCGGGCCAACGACCCTGTCTCCGTAGTAGGTCTTGATGATCTTCGCCTGTTCGATCAGCACCTTGCGATCGATATCGGGAACAGCGGCCGCTGCGGCATCGAGAGCAGCCTGCGGGTCTTGGTAGAACGCCTGGAAGGAACGCGTAGCCGCATCGACGAAGCGCTGAACAAGGCCCGGATTGGACTTGATGATCTGGTCGTGCGCGATCACGGCGACGCCGACGGTTGCGACGCCATTCTCCGCGAAGGTCATGCAGCGCGGATCACCGCCGCTATTCCGGACCAGGACGACATGATCGATACAAGACCCCAGGATCGCGTCAACGCGCTTGTTCATGAGCGCAACCGTCTTGGAAGGTCCGTCGATAAAGGCGAGCTTGACATCTTCGGTCCCGAGACTATTGGCTTTGGCGACGACAGGCCATTGCTGCGTCTGCGCGTCACCCGCCGTGACAGCCAGTCGCTTGCCCTTGAGCTCCTTGACGGTCGTGATGCCCGAGTCGGCGAGGACGATGATCCCGAGAGGTCCCATGTCCTGCAGCGTCATGACGGCCTTGATCGGGACGCCCTTGGAGATAGCCTGGATCACCGATACCGCGTCGGCCGTGCCGAAAGGCTCTGTCCCCGAGCCGACCACCTGAGTGGTCACCACGGACCCTCGCCCCTCGTTGATGGTCAGGTCGATGCCCGCCTGTTCGAAATAGCCACGCTGCTTGCCGAGATACCAAGCCAGCGCGGTGCCGTTCACCAGCCAGTGCATCCGAAGCGCGACTTTATCGGCCGCTGCGGCAGTGGTCGAGCAGGCGAGCAGGCCTGAAAGAACCAACGCAGCCAACGAACCCATCAATCGCCTGGTGATCATCCCAGTATCCTCCCGATTAAGGGCGAGCGTCAGTTGGACGCATCGCTTTTCATTGTGGCGCCGCGCCGCCGCGTCATGAGACGCTCTGCAAACTCGATCGCAGAGAACAGAGACACGCCGATCATGCCGAGCGTGAGGATGGCCGCGAAGCTCATCGTGGTGTTCAGGTCACCGTTATAGCGCAGCAGCAGGTAGCCCAGTCCTTGGTCGGATGCGACGAACTCGGCCACGATAGCCGCCGTGGGGGCAACCGTGGCAGCAATCCGCAGGCCGACGAAGACTTGCGGCAGTGCCGCGGGAAGCCGTACGAGGCGGAAGATCGTCCAGCTTCCCGCCCCCGTCGAACGAACGAAATCGAGGATTTCGCGCGGCAGGGCCCGGAAGCCCGAAGTCGCGCTGACCATGATCGGAAAGAAGGTGATCAGGAAGACGAGCAGGACTTTGGGAGCCAAGCCGAACCCGAACCAGATCACGAAAAGCGGCGCGATGGCGATCTTGGGAACGTTCTGCAGCATGACGATGCCTGGATAGACGGTCCGCGCGGCGAACGGGAAGAAGGCGATGGCCAGGGCGAGCGGTATCGCCAGCAGAATGGCGCAGCCGTAGCCGAGAAGGATCACGCTGGCCGTCGCGAGCGCATGCGGCAGCAAAGCGGGCAGGTTCACCCACCACTGGCCGATCACGGCCCAAGGGCTGGGCAGCAAATAGGCCGGGAGATTGAACAACATTACTGCCAGCGCCCAGAGCCCGAGCAGCACGACAACGGTCGATAAAGGTCCGCCGGCGATATGGCGCGCCGCGAGGAGACCTGCGCGCGGGCGACTGGTCGTTGCCGGGGAGGTGTAAGTCGCCACGAGCGCTCCGCCTTGATCTGGTCCGGTAATTTTCAAACTCGAAGCCACCCGACATTTTTCATATATTCTAGTCTTCTAGAGTGTCAATGACCGATGAAGACGATCGGCTTGTCCTCATTCCTCCAGCGCGAGGCGACGAGCCGATTGTCGAGTAGGGCAATAACTTGCCGGCGCGCGACGCTCCTAGAGCCTGTGGCAGTCCGGCTTTTCGGTCGGTGGCGTATCCTGCGCTCGCAGCCGCTCCTGATAGACCGCGAATTTGACGGCGGCTTGCGTCCGCGAACGCAGATCCAGCCTCCGCAGGATTTCCTGCTGCTGTCGTTTGATCGTCCCTTCCGTAGAGCCCCGCAGCCAGGCGATCTCCTTGTTGAGATGCCCGCGCGCCGTCAGCGCCAGGATTTCGCGGTGGGTCGGCGTCAACAGAGCGACCTTCGTCCGGAAGAGTTGCTCATCAGGCAGGAAGTCAGCGTATGCTTGACCCGGGTCACCATCGTCCTCCGCCCATCCGCGGTACCGAAGGGCGCTTTCACAGCCGAGTTCCGTCCTATCCCTTTTCACGCGAATTCCATGATGACGGCATCGACGGCGAGGGAGTCGCCTTGCTTGGCGAGGATCTTGGCGATGGTGACGTCCTTTTCGGCGCGCAGGACGTTTTCCATCTTCATCGCCTCGACCATGGCGAGCGGCTCGCCGGCCTTGACCTCCTGGCCCTGCGTGACCGCGATGGACTTCACCAGCCCCGGCATCGGGCACAGCAGCACCTTGCCGGTGTCCGCCGCAGCCTTCTCCGGCATCAGCGCGGCAAGCTCGGCCTCGCGCCGCGTATAGACGCGTGCCTGCGCATAGGCGCCGGCATGGCCGAGCGAGATCCCGTTCAGGATCGGCCGGACCTGCGCGGCCACTTTCACCCCGTCCAGCGTGCCATGCCAGACCGGCTCGCCCGGCACCCAGTCGCTGACGACGCTGAGCGTGCGCTCCGGCAAGGCGACGAGAACCGCCCCGCCCTGCTCCGTGACCGCCCCCTCGAAC
>NZ_JBMDWH010000056.1:0-18472 GCF_048595345.1 Allobosea sp. | reverse complement strand
CTCGTCGATATTGGCGACCGCCGTGGCGAGGCCGCAGAGCACATGGGCGCGCTCGCGGGCCTTGTTCAGGAGGTAGCGCGTGCGGCGGGAGACGACCTCCTCGCGGAACTCGACGAAGGCGGAGATGAAGTCCTTGAGGTTCAGGACCTCCGGCCGGCCACCGTTCAGCGCCACCATATTGGCGCCGAAGGAGGTCTGCAGCGGGGTGAAGCGGTAGAGCTGGTTCAGCACCACATCGGCGACGGCGTCGCGCTTGATCTCGATGACGACGCGGATGCCTTCGCGGCTGGACTCGTCGCGCAGGTCCGAGATGCCCTCGATGCGCTTCTCGCGCACCAGCTCGGCGATCTTCTCGACCATCGTCGCCTTGTTCACCTGATAGGGAATCTCGGTGACGATGATCGCCTCGCGCTCCTTGCGCAGCTCCTCGATATGGGTCTTGGCCCGCATCACGATGGAGCCGCGGCCGGTCTCGTAGGCGGAGCGGATGCCGCTGCGGCCCATGATCGAGGCGGCGGTCGGGAAGTCGGGGCCGGGGATGACCTCGTTCAGGCCCTCGATGGTGATCTCGGGGTCGGCGATATAGGCGATGCAGGCGTCGATGACCTCGCCGAGATTGTGCGGCGGGATGTTCGTCGCCATGCCGACCGCGATGCCACCGGCACCGTTGACCAGCAGCTGCGGATACTTGGCCGGCAGGACGCTCGGCTCCTCGCGGCTGTCGTCGTAGTTCGGCTGGAAATCGACCGTGTCGCGGCCGAGATCGTCGAGCAGCGGCATCGCCGATTTGTCGAGACGGCTCTCGGTGTAGCGCATCGCCGCCGGCGGATCGCCGTCGATCGAGCCGAAATTGCCCTGGCCGTCGACCAGAGGCAGGCGCATCGAAAAGGGCTGCGCCATGCGCACCAGCGCGTCGTAGATCGCCTGGTCGCCATGGGGGTGGTACTGACCCATCACGGAGCCGACGATGTTCGCCGACTTCACGTGCTTGCGGTCCGGCGTGTGGTTGTTTTCCCACATCGAGTAGAGGATGCGGCGATGAACCGGCTTCATGCCGTCGCGCACGTCCGGAAGAGCGCGGCTCACGATCACGCTCATCGCGTAATCGAGATAGCTCTTCTTCATCTCGTCGGTGATCGCGATCGGCTTGATGTCGCCGCCGAAATCCGGGGCGTCGTCGCGCTTGTCGTCGTTCTCGTCGCTCAAGGGGAAACGTCCGATTCCTGCTGAATTTCAACCTTCTGGCTAGCCGATTCCGCCGCTTTAGGCCAGCGAAAGCGGGTCACGTTCGGGTAAAAAATAGTCCATTGATTTCAGTATCTTGCAGGCGTTTTTCGGAGCCGTCCACAGCTCCTGCCACATTCCCGCCCTTCTGCGCCCGTGACGGGCGGCGCAAGCCGTGGGAGATTGGCGGCCATGTTTCTCGACTTCGCCACCTCCGCCCTCGTCACCATGCTGGTGACGCTCGATCCGCCGGGGCTCGCGCCGATCTTCCTGTCGCTGACGCGGGGCATGTCTGCGGGCGAAAGGCGGCAGGTCGCGATCCGGGCCTGCATCATCGCCTTCTGCATCATGGCCTTCTTCGGCGTGGCCGGCGATATCGTGCTGAAGGCGCTCGGCGTCTCCCTGCCGGCCTTCCGCATAGCCGGCGGGCTACTGCTGTTCTGGATCGCCTTCGAGATGGTCTTCGAGCGGCGCACCGAGCGCAAGCAGCAGACGGCCGAGACCGCGATCACGCAGGACCATATTCGCAATGTCGCGGCCTTCCCGCTGGCGATCCCGCTGATGGCGGGGCCGGGCGCGCTGACCGCGACGATCCTGCTCGCCGGCCGCGCCCAGGGCGACCCGCTGCTGCTGACGAGTCTCGCGGCGATCTGCGGCCTCGTGATCCTGTGCTGTCTGCTCGTCTTCCTCGCGGCGACGCGGATCGCCCGCCTGCTCGGCGTCACCGGCAACATCGTGCTGACCCGCCTGCTCGGCGTCATCCTGGCGGCGCTGGCGGTTCAGTTCGTGATCGACGGTGTGAGGGTGGTGGCGAGCGGCGGGTGAGGGGCTCACAGCCGCGCGATGATCTCCTCCCGCGCCTTGCGGGAAGCCGCCAGACGTTGCCGCGCGGCTTGCACGATCTCGGCCGGCGCCTCGTGGGGTGTCCCGGCGTCGAAGGGCGGCTCCGGCGCGTATTCGATCGCGAGTTGGGTCACCTGCGCCTCGGTCTCTCCGAGAAGTTCGGCCACCACCGTCAGTCCGAAATCGATGCCGGAGGTGACGCCGCCGGCGGTGATCAGCGTACCGTCGCGCACGACCCGCTCCGAAACCGGCGTCGCGCCGAAGCGGGCCAGGAAATCATGGGCGTTCCAATGCGTGGTCGCCCGCTTGCCCTGCAGCAGGCCGGCTGCGCCCAGCACCAGCGAGCCGGTGCAGACCGAGGTGAGGTAGCGCAGCTGCGGCGCCCGCTCCCGCAGGAAGGCCAGCACCGCTTCGTCCTCTAGCAGGGCATTGATCCCGCCGCCGCCGGGCACGCAGAGCACGTCGAGCGGCGGGCAATCGGCGAAGGTCGTGGTCGGGATCAGCATGAGCCCGGTCGCGGAGCGCAGGGGTTGAAGATCCTTCCAGATCAGGTGGACCTCGGCGCCGGGGACGGAGGCGAAGACCTCGTAGGGACCGGTGAGGTCGAGCTGCTGAACCTGCGGGAAGGCGAGAAGACCGAAGCGGAGTGTCATGACAGAGTCTCCTTGTTGACCCCGTCAGCTTAGCGGCACATGGTTTGGCGGGAATGCCAATGAGCCCTCGCTTCATGCCAAACATGCTTCGCCGCATCGAGATCGTCGCCTTCGAGGACGTGCAACTGCTCGATGTCGCCGGGCCATTACAGGTCTTCGCCACGGCGAACGACATGGCGGCTGCCGAGAGACGGCCTTTGCCCTACGAGCCGATCGTCGTGGCGAAAGGCGACAAGCTCCGCAGCAGCGCCCGTCTGGAATTCGCAACGCAGCCTCTGCCCGAAGGAATGCCTCCGCATACGCTCGTCGTCGCAGGCGGCTGGGGCGTCTACGATGCCTGCGAGGACCTGGTTCTCGTCGAGTGGATCGGCCGACGTGCAAGGCTGGCGCAACGCACCGCCTCGGTCTGCAGCGGCGCTTTTCTTCTGGCCACGGCCGGGCTCCTCGACGGGCGGCGTGCCGTCACGCATTGGCAGCGCTGCGAGGAGTTCGCGCGCCGGTTTCCGAAGGTCCGGCTGGATCCCGATCCGATCTTCATCCGCGACGGCGACATCTGGACCTCGGCCGGGGTGACGGCCGGCATCGACCTGGCGCTCGCGCTGGTCGAAAGCGATCTCGGCCGGCCCGCCGCGCTCGCCGTGGCGCGACAACTCGTCGTTTTCCTGAAGCGGCCCGGTGGTCAGGCGCAATTCAGCGCGGCGCTGTCGCTCCAGGAGCGAGACGGACGCTTCGACGAACTCCATGGCTGGATCGTGGAGAACCTGCGCAGCGAACTGACGCTCGATACACTCGCGGGGCAAGCCGGAATGAGCGTGCGCAGCTTCGCACGTCATTATCGCCAGGCGACCGGCCGGACCCCGGCCAAAGCGGTCGAGGCTCTTCGGATCGAAACGGCGCGCCGACTCCTGGAGCAGGGCATCGGCGTGGCGCGGGTGGCGTCGCGATGCGGCTTCGGTTCGGAAGAGACGCTGCGACGCGCTTTCCAGCGCCGCTTCGCAGCGAGCCCGCAGAGTTATCGGGAGCGTTTCGCGGGGTAGTCGCCCGCATCTGCTCGACATCGCTTCATGAGGGCGTCCCGCAGGTCGGGCCGGTCGCCGGACTCGGGACCGCCGAGCCCAGCCTGCACTTGCGAATCAGATAAGCGTATACTTATCTATCTTTATGAGCGAGGACGATATCTTCAGGGCGCTGTCTGACCCGACGCGGCGGGCCATCTTCGAGCAGCTCGCCGCCGGCAGCCGCAATGCCACGGCGCTGCGCGAGGGCATGGCGATCAGTCAGCCGGCGATGTCGCAGCATCTGGCCGTGCTGCGCGGGGCCGGGCTGGTGCGGGAGGAGCGCCAGGGCCGCTTCGTCCAGTACGAGGTCGATCCGGACGGGCTGGCGGCGATCGCACAATGGCTGGCCCGATACCGTGCCTATTGGCCGGCCCGGATCGATGCGCTGCGCAGCCTGCTGAAGGAGATGGATCAATGAGCGACGGGACCGGCGAGGAGGCCGAGGGCGGGCTGGTTCTGGACTACGTCTTTCCGCAGCCGCCGGAGAAGCTCTGGCGCGCGGTGAGCCTGCCCGCCCTGCGGGAGGTCTGGCTGCCGGCGGGCGACCTCGCCCAGCCCGAGCCGGTGGTCGTCTCGCCCGGCGAAGAGCTCACCTACCGGCTGCGGGACGCCGCGCCGCCGCATCGGGAGAGCCTCGTCACCTTGCGGGTCTCGCCCGATGGCGAGGGCGGTAGCAGGTTGCGGATCGTTCACGAGCCCGCCCGCCTTGCTGCGTCCATCCCGCCGCCGGCCAATGGCAATCTCGTGATGGCCGCGCGCGCCGCCTGAGGCGCCCGCCTTCCATCCATCCTCCCCCAGCCGATAGGAGATCGCCGATGCGCGAAACGATGCAGCTCGTCCCGATGGTGATCGAGCAATCCAGCCGGGGCGAGCGCTCCTTCGACATCTATTCGCGCCTGCTGCGCAAGCGGATCATCTTCCTCAACGGGGAGGTGAACGACGCGATGAGCGCGCTGATCTGCGCTCAGCTGCTGTTCCTCGAGGCGGAGAACCCCAAGCGGCCGATCCATCTCTACATCAATTCGCCCGGCGGCGTCGTCACCAGCGGCCTCGCGATGTACGACACCATGCGCTATATCCGCGCCCCGGTTCATACGTTGTGCATGGGCACGGCCCGCTCCATGGGCTCCTTCCTGCTGATGGCGGGCGAGCCGGGGCAGCGCGCGGCACTGCCCAATGCCAGCCTGCATGTCCACCAGCCGCTGGGCGGCTTCCAGGGCCAGGCCTCCGACGTTCTGATCCAGGCCGAGGAGATGCAGAAGACCAAGCGGCGGATGACGCGGCTCTATGCCGAGCATTGCGGCCGGACCTATGAAGAGGCGGAACGCACGCTCGACCGCGACCGGTTCATGACCGCGGAGGAGGGGCTGGAGTGGGGCCTGATCGACCGCATCGTCCACCGCATGGAGGATGCTCCGGCGGCTGCGTGACGGTCCGGCTTTATTCTCGGGCGAAGCATCGCTTCGACCCCGAGGATCTCTGGAACTTGCTGATTTTTCTCGGAACCGCTTCGTGATCCCGGGCTTGCCCGGGACGACGGAGCGGCTCCCTGCACCATCATCATGCTCTCGTCGGAGGCGTGTCCTGCTCTCCGGCGAGAGATGCTCGGGTCGAGCCCGAGCTTGACGGGCGCGGCCGGCTACTTCTCCAGAAACGCCCGGATCGCCCCCTCGGCCTGCTTCATCGAGACCACGCCGTCGAGATGGCCGCGGGTGCCGGAAATGGTGACGTGGGTGATGTCGCGGCCGGCATCCTTCGCGGCCTTCAGGGTGCGCTCGACCGCGTCGGCGGTGAAGACGAGGTCCTTGGGCTGCGTGATGTAGAGCATCGGCGCCTTGATCTTCTTCATCCCATCGGCCAGCGAGGTGCCGCCGGCGACGAAGAGCTGGTTGGCCTTGACCAGATAGAGGAAATGGTTGGCGTCCGAGGTCTTGGCGCGCGCCGCACCGGCGGTGTCGAGAACGCCCTGCACCTGGAACTTGCCCGCCAGGGTCTTGCCCGGGTCCTCGCCTTCCTTGGCGGGGCGGCGTCCGAAGGTCGCCTCGGCCCAGTCCTGGTGATTGGCGTGGAGGGTCACCGCCGTCAGCGCCTTGGCGAGGCCGGCCAGCGGTGGCGTCTTGCCGTAATAGTCGCCATTGTTCCAGTTGGCGTCGACGAGGATCGGCGCGGCCCAGACGTCGAGCCAGCCGATCAGCATCGCGCCGGCCTCGGCCGCGCCGATCACCGGCATCGCCTTGGCGACCATGTCGGGGTGGCTCGCCGCCCATTCGAAGGTCTGCAGCGAGCCCATGGAGGGGCCGGCGACCAGCGCGAGCTTTCTGATGCCGAGGCTCTCGACCAGCGCCTTCTGCACCTCGACGAAATCGCGGATCGTCACCACCGGGAAGTCCAGCCCGTACGGCTTGCCGGTGTCCGGGTTGGTCGAGGCCGGGCCGGTGGTCGTGGTGTTGGGATCGCCAGTGGAGAGGTTCACCAGCGTGTCGGAGGCGATGACGAAATATTTGGTGGTGTCGATCGCCTTGCCGGGGCCGATGATCGCGTCCCAATAGCCGGGCAGGGCGTCGGCGGCTGCATATTTGCCGGCCGCATGCGAATTGCCGGAGAAGAAGTGGCAGATCAGGATCGCGTTGGATTTGTCGGCGTTGAGCGTGCCGTAGCTCTCCCAGCCGACGCGCACCTGCTTCAGCGTGCGTCCGCTCTGGGTCGTGAAGCTCGGCAGCTCGAAGACCTTTTTCTCGACGATCAATTCCTGTGCTGTCGCCATGCCCGTCATCATCGTTGCGGCCATCACCGTCGCGGCGAGGGCCAGTGTTCCCGTGATCCAGCTGCGCATTGTCCGTCCTCCCGACCGGCCTTCGAGGGCCGTGATGTCCCGCGCCCGGCTGGACGCAGTGGCGGCGACCGCCTTTTGTCACTGCATCAGAGCGGATTTCGATGAAGGGAGGAAGTCAGACGGAAGCAGGGGGGTGGCTCGCTGCGACCATCGTGCGGCCTATCGGACGCGGTCACGATGCTCTCGGATGGTGGTGGAGCAGCGGATCGATCCGAAAAGTGGATTCGACTTTTCGGTCCGATGCGCTAGCGGCCCAGCCAGAGTGGCGAGCCTTCGCTGTCGCCGTTCAGCCTCGCCTCGCTCGGCGGCGCGACGAAGGGCGCTTCGATCGGGCCTTTCAGCGCGAGCATGGCCTTGGAAGCGCCGCCCGGCGCCGCGAGCGTCGCGGTCATGTCGAGCTCGCGGTTGCGCAGCTGAAGGCTGCCGGCGAGGCCGAGGCGATAGCCCGTGCCGCTCATCTGCGCATCGGTCAGCACGAGCAGACCGTTGGCGACGCCGGCATTGGCGGAGAGCGTGTCGACATCCGTGCGGCTCTGGCGCGTCTCGCGGGCCGGGGGAAGCGCAGCACCGCGTTCGGCGCGCTTGAGAAGATCCGTGAGCGCGACACCGGTGATCTCGCCCTGCCGCAGTTGCACCCCCGCGCGCCCGCTCAGCGCGCCGACCAGCTCGGCGAAGCTGCGCCCGGCGCCGTCCAGCGCGAGCTGCATCCCGCCCGTACCGGAGAGCCGGGACAGGGCCGGGACATCGGCGCCGGCCTGGCCGAGATTGACCTTGTCGACAGCCGCCTGAATCTTGACATCGACGCCTGCGGGGGCGGCCATCGCCAGCAGGCGGCCCTTGAGCGTGCCGCCATAAGCGGCGGCGCGCAGCAGCCCGGTCTCGAAGCGGCCGCGCTTGACCAGCACATAGGTCGCGACATCGGCCAGGCGCGCGCCCTTCAGCCGCGCCGCATCGACCGAGATCCGCAGATCGACGTCACGGCCGGTCCAGCCCTCGAGTTCGAAGGGGGAGCGATCCGAGCCGTCGATGGCCGGCAGCGGCAGGCGCTCGATGATCCGGCCGAGATCGAGGGTGGAGCCGGCCAGCGTGCCGGACAGCGCCATGCGGCCATCGGCCTCCGCAAGCTTCATCACGCCGTCGAGTCGCTCGCCGTCGAGGGAGATGGCGGCGTTATTGAAGGACGCCTCATGCGGCTTCAGCCGCAGATCGGCGTTGAGCGAGACGGCGCCGAGAGCGTCGGCCAGACGCGAATTCTCGCCGAACCAGCCCAGCAGACGGGGCAGCGACGGCGCGCTCAAGGACAGCGTGCCCGTGACGAACGGCTCATCCGGTCCGGAGCGCGCGCCGTCAAAGCGCAGCTTCAGCAGCGGCGACATCGCGGACAGGCTCGCCTTGGCGCTGCCGCCAATCACCGGCCAGACGAGATTGACCTCGGTCTTGGTGCCGCGCCAGTTGAAGGCGCCGGCCACGCTGAAGGGCTGGTTGCGCTCGCGCGCGCCGATGACGAGATCGACATCGCGCACCACGGACTGGATGGCGCCGCCGGCCCGCAGGAACAGCGAGCCCGCGCGGATCACGATGCGGCTCTGGGTGGTCAGCTTCTCGAACTCGGCGAGCGGTGGGGCGAGCCAGTCGATCACGCTCTCGCTGCCGGCCGGCACGGCGATGTCGAGCTGTGGGCCGACGAGGTCGATCCGGTCGAAATCGATCTGCCCGGTCAGCAGCGGCAGCAATCTGAGGAAACCCCGCAGCCGGAGCGCCTGGCCGGAGATCGATCCGTCGCGCTGGGCGAAGGCGACGCCCGAGAGGCTGATGCGCGGCAGCGGCAGCAGCGCGAATTCAACCCGCTCCAGCGAGGTTACGGCGAATCCGGTGCGCTGCTCGACGGCGTGGATGGCATGGCGCTCGACGCGCCCGAGCGCGACGGTCCAGGATCGCGTGCCGAGCAGGCCGGCCGCGAGGGCAAGGCAGATGGCGAGGATCGCGGCGCGTCTGGTCATGGACTTCCGAATCGGCAATCGCCGACAGTCAGCCAGCCCCACTGGCCGCTGAAGGTCTAGGCGCTCGCCGACAGCTTGTCGAGGCGAGGGAACCCGCTATCCCCCGTGAGCGGGGCCCGAGCGGGTCAGGATCATGGCCGGATAGAGGCCCGCCAGGATGATCAGCAGTGCCGCCAGCGCGCCGTCCTCGAACGCGCCGCGGGAGGCATGGCCGTAGACCGTCGTGGCCAGCGTCTCCAGATTGAGAGGGCGCAGCAGGAGCGTCGCCGGTAGCTCCTTCAGGCCGTCGACGAAGACCAGCAGCGCCGCTGCCGCGGTCGCGCCGCGGGCCAGGGGCCAGTGCAGCCGCCGCAGGATCTCGGGGCCGCGGGCGCCGAGGCCGCGGGCGGCATCGTCGATGCGCGGCGAGACGCGGGCGAGCCCGCTTTCGACGCCGCCCATCCCGATCGTCAGGAAGCGCACGACATAGGCGATGACCAGCGCCGCGCCGGAGCCGATCAGCAACAGCCCCGTCTCGGCGCCGAACCAGCGGCGGGCGAGATCGGCGACGAGATTGTCGAGGCCGGCGAGCGGGATCAGCAGGCCGAGCGCCAGCACGGTGCCCGGCACGGCATAGCCGAGCCCGGCGATGCGCGCGAGCGGCCGCAACCAGGGCTCCCGGCCCCGCCGCAGCGCCGTCGCGATGCCGAAGCCGAGCGCGACGACGATCAGCGCCGCCGAGCCGGAGAGGATGAGCGCCGTCGTCAGCTGGCGCAGCAGAGCGCCGTCCAGCTGCACGACCAGGTCCCGCTGCACGATCTCGGCGAGCAGATAGCCGATCGGAAGGATCGCGCCGAGCACGACCGGCAGCAGGCAGGCCAGAGCGGCCCAGGCGGCGGCGACCGGTGCGAGACGGCGGCGCGCGACGGGGCGGCTCTGGCGGGTCGGCAGCGCATAGCGGCGCTGGCCGCGCATCCGCGCTTCGGCCGCCATCAGCCCGATGACGAGCAGCAGCATCACGCAGGCGATCTGGGATGCGCCCGCCAGCGAGCCCCGGTTCAGCCAGGTGGTGTAGATCGACAGGGTCAGCGAGCGCACGCCGAGATATTCGGTGGCGCCGATGTCGTTGAGCGTCTCCAGCAGCACCAGCGTCAGGCCGGCGGCGAGCGCGGGCCGGGCGAGCGGCAGGCCGATGCGCCAGAACAACCGGCCGGGGCCGGCGCCGAGGGTGCGCGCCGCCTCGGCGATGCTGGCGCTCTGGAGCCCGAACAAGGCGCGGGTGATGAGGTAGACGTAAGGGTAGAGCACCAGCGCCATGATCACGATGGCGCCGGGAAGACTGCGCATATCCGGAAACCAGTAGTCGCGCAGGCTGCGCCAGCCGGTCAGCGCGCGCAGCGCGGTCTGGAGCGGGCCGGTGAAGCTCGTCAGCTCCACCGCGATATAGGCGGTGATGTAGGTCGGCAGCGCCAGCGGTAGGGCGAGCGCCCATTCCAGCGTCCGGCGGCCGGGGAACTCGTATTGGGTGACCAGCCAGGCGGTGCCGACGCCGATGACGGCGGTGAGCAGGCCGACGCCCCCGAGCAGGATCAGCGTCTGCGCCAGCGCGGTCGGCAGGACATGCGCCGCCAGATGCGGCCAAATCGCGGCCGAGCCGGGGGCGGAGAGGGCGGTCGCCAGCAGGGCGGTCAGCGGCAGCAGCACGAGGCCGCCACCGATCAGCACGCAGGCGGCCAGACGAGTCGACGGCCGCCACGCGAGTGGCGACCGAACAGAGCGTGGGGTCGTCGGGACGACCGTGGTCAATTGTCGAAGCCGACCTTGTCGACGAGATCGGCCGCGGCCTTGCGCTTGGCGGCGATCTCCGAGAGCGGCAGGCTGTCCGGCGTCACGGGCCCGAGCAGTTTGACCGCCGCGCTGTCGGTGACGGCGGTGTTGACCGGGTATTCGAAATTGCCGTTGGCATAGAGGGCCTGCGCCTTCTCGCCGAGCATGTAGTCGACCAGCTTGACGGCCTCGGCCTTGTTCGGCGCGTTCTTGGCGAGGGCCACGGCAGAGACGTTCACATGGGTGCCGCCCTTGGCGAAGGTGGTCTTCAGCGGCTTGATCGCGTCGAACCAGCCCTTCTGCTCGTTCTTCGCCTGGCTCATCAGGCCGATATAGTAGGTGTTGATGATGGCGACGTCGCAGAGGCCGGACTGGATATCGCGCGCCACGTCGCGGTCGCCGCCTCCGGGCTTGCGGGCGGCATTGGCGCGCAGGGCCTTCAGATAGGTCTCGGTCTTGGCCTCACCGTCATGGGCGATCATCGCGGCGAACAGGGCGTTGTTGTAGGGGTGCTGGCCGGCGCGGATGCAGAACTTGCCCTTCCACTTCGGGTCGGCGAGCTCTTCATAGGTGATCGCGTCCTGCGAGACGCGCTCCTTGGAGCCGACGGCGATGCGGGCGCGCTTGGTCAGCGTCACCCAGTCGCCGTTCGGGCGCAGCTGGGCGGGCACGACCTTGTCGATCGTGGGCGAGGCGAGCTTCTGGGTGATGCCGGCCTGCACAGCGGCATCCATCTCGCCGACATCGACGAGCAGCATCAGATCGGCCGGGCTGTTGGCGCCCTCGGCCCGGATACGCTCCTGCAGGCCATCCTTGATGAAGACGGCATTGACCTTGACGCCGGTGTCCTTGGTGAAGGCCTCCAGCACCGGGTTGAGCAGAGCCGGCTCGCGGGTGGTGTAGAGGTTCACGCTCTGGGCCAGGGCCGGCGTGGCCAGCAGCGAGGCCGTCAGGGCCAGCAGGCTCAGGCGCTTCGTTCCGATCATCATCATCGCTCCTTCAACAGACCCGTTCGATCTGTGTCAGGGCGATAACGGCCCGGATGCGCGTTCGTCAACGAAAAATCTCGCAATATCAGTAGCTTAAAGGCATTCTAGACAATGTCTTGTTTGGAATTTCTGTAAAGAGAGGCTCGCGCCCGGCGGGGGGGTCAGGGCCTGGCGGAGCCCAGCGCGATCAGCCGCACCGGCCCGCGCCCGGCCGTATCGAGCGAGCCGCGCAGCACGGCGTCGCTCATCACCGCATCGTCGTGGACGCTGGCTTCGCGGATCTTCATGCTGTCGCGCAGTTTGCGGGTTTGCGCTTCCATGCGGGAGATGCCGACGCGCTCGTCGATCTGCCGGCGCTGCTCGCGGGAAAGCTCGGCCGCGCTACGAAAATCGCGGAAATCATGCCGGCTATAGGGCCAGGAGGTGCCGCCGGTGAAGGTGCTGACCTTGCCGTCGAGGACGACGCTGTCGCCGGGCCGCAGGGTGATGTCGCGCAGCAGCGAGACGCGCCTTTCGCCGGCCTTGACGATGGCAGGGCGGCAGGCCTTGTCGCCGGTCTTCTGATAGGCATAGGCCGCCGGCAGGGCGCGATAGGTCTTGCCGTCAGCGGAGCGGGCCTCGTCGATCGTCTCGGCGCCGGCGGGGACGGTGAAGACCTTGACCGGCAGCCCGGGATTCATCGCCTGGCAGAGCGCCTCATGCGCCTTCAGATCCGCATGGGCGCGCAGTTGGCCCAGCGGGGCGTGAAACCCGTCGCAGATCCGCACGCAGATCGTCCGGGCGGTGCGGGCGGGCGCGAGCTCGGCCGGCTGGCCGGTGACGAGCACTGCGGCGGCGTTGCGCGGGCCATCGGCGCGGCGCGGCCTGGCGGCGGGTCCCTCGGCACGGCGGAACGGGTTCAGATAGACCGGCTGGGCGATCAGCCCGCGGGAGTCGGTCTGGAACAGGGGGATGCGCCAGCCCTGCCGCGCCGGGGCATAGGCGTGGGGCCGGCTCGCGGCATAGGCGGCCTGCGTCGTGGCAGGGCTCTGGGATGCGCCGAGGCGCGCGCGCTCTGCCCGCAGGAAGGCGCGGATGTCGGCGTCGTCCTCGGCCTGCACGATCGAGGCCGTCAGCACGGCGCCGCCCATGCCGAGCGCCAGCCCCGCAGCAGTCATGGCGATCAGGCGACCGCGCCGCCCAACGCCGGCCCGTGCAGGCGGGGCGATGGATCGCGACGGGTCAAAACCGGTAGGGCCGCCGCAGGATGGCTCCTGCGCGGTGTCTTCACGGACCCGCAACATCGCGTCACTCCAAAACTACGCTTGTCCACCGTCCGCCGCAGGGTGGGTGTAGTTTACTTTTCGTTAAGACTCAACGGCCTGCCCCTTGTCGGAGGCGGCGATGCTTAACGCGGAGCCGGCGCGATGCTCAGACGATCTGCAGCACGATCCCCAGCCACATGCCGAACAGGGCGAGGAAGCCGACGCCATAGACGGCGCCGCGCACGGGCAGCTTGTTGGGGCCCAGATGAATCAGGCTGTGGACGACGCGCGAAGCGACATAGAGCCAGGCCAGCATCGTGATCAGATGGCTGGTCGCCTTGACCTCGAGCGCCAGCATGATCAGCGCGAAGAAGATCACCGGCGACTCGAACTGGTTCGAGAAGTTCGCCGAGGCGAGCCGCGCCGGTACCGGATAGGCCTCCGTCGAGACGTTCACCTGATCGGGCTTGACGGCGCCTGAGATGAAGGCGTCGCGCCGCCGCTTCATCAGCACGAGGCCGATGACGAAGATCCAGAAGATCAGCGCGAGCGCCGGGTAGACGAGGTTGAGGGTCATGATCGGCTCCGGCGCGGCAAGTCCCGCAATGTGGGTGCCGCCGCGTGGGATGACAACCGGTGCCATCCGGGACATGCCAACCCGGGTGCGTCTCGTGCCTACGGATCAGTTGGAGAACCTCGCGTCATCCCGGACAAGCGGCGTCAGCCGCGCTGCTCCGGGATCCATCGTCGGGCGCTGGCGTCCTTCGATGGATCCCGGCGCAAGCCCGGGATGACGGTGGGGCTCCGTCATCCTGAGCTCAGGACCGACGCCTATGAGCGGGTCGGGTAATTGGGGCTCTCGCGGACGATGGTCACGTCGTGGACATGGCTTTCGCGCAGCCCCGCGCTGGTGATGCGGATGAAGCGGGCCTTGGCCTGGAAGTCCTTGAGATCCTTGCCGCCGACATAGCCCATGGCTGCGCGCAGGCCGCCCGCGAGCTGGTGCAGCGTGCTCGAGACCGGGCCCTTATAGGCGACCTGGCCCTCGATGCCCTCCGGCACCAGCTTCAGCGAATCCTTGATGTCCTGCTGGAAATAGCGATCGGCCGAGCCGCGCGCCATGGCGCCGACCGAACCCATGCCGCGATAGGCCTTGTAGGAGCGGCCCTGATACAGGAACGTCTCGCCGGGGGTCTCGTCGGTGCCCGCCAGCAGCGAGCCGACCATGGCGCAGGAGGCGCCGGCGGCCAGCGCCTTGGCGAGGTCGCCGGAATATTTGATGCCGCCATCGGCGATGATCGGGATGCCGGCCTTGGCGGCGGCGGAGGCGGCGTCCATCACGGCGGTGAGCTGCGGCACGCCGACGCCCGCGACGATGCGGGTGGTGCAGATCGAGCCCGGGCCGATGCCGACCTTGACCGCATCCGCACCCGCGTCGATCAGTGCCTTGGCGCCGCCGGCCGTCGCGACATTGCCGGCGATGACCTGCACGGCGTTGGAGAGCTTCTTCACCCGGCTGACCGCGTCCAGCACCTTGGCCGAATGGCCATGGGCGGTGTCGACGACGATGAGGTCGACGCCGGCGTCGATCAGCATCTCGGAGCGCTCGAAGCCCTGCTCGCCGGTGGTGGTGGCGGCGGCGACCAGCAGGCGGCCTTGGGAATCCTTGGCGGCGTTGGGATGCGCGACCTGCTTTTCCATGTCCTTGACGGTGATCAGCCCAATGCAGCGATAATGATCATCGACGACCAGCAGCTTCTCGATGCGGAACTGGTGGAGCAGGCGGCGCGCCTCGTCCTGGCTGACGCCCTCCCGCACCGTGATCAGCCGCTCCTTGGTCATCAGCTCCGAGACCGGCTGGCTGGGATTGGCGGCGAAGCGGACGTCGCGGTTGGTCAGGATGCCGACGAGCTTGCCCTTGTGGCCCTGCGGCCCGCGCTCGACCACCGGAATGCCGGAGATGCCGTTGTTCTTCATCAGCGCCAGCGCATCGGCCAGCGTCTCGTCGGGGTGGATGGTGATCGGGTTGGCGATCATGCCCGACTCGAACTTCTTCACCAGCCTGACCTGAGCAGCCTGCTGATCGGCCTCCAGATTGCGGTGGATGACGCCGAGGCCGCCGGCCTGCGCCATCGCGATCGCCATGCGCGCTTCCGTGACCGTGTCCATCGCCGAGGCGATGATCGGCAGGTTCAGCGAGATCGACTTCGTCAGCTGGGTGCGGATATCGACATCGGAGGGCATGACCTCGGACGGACCGGGCTCGAGCAGGACGTCGTCGAAGGTGAAACCGTCGCGAATCAGACCGTCGAGGGAAAGGGTCATGGTCAACTCCGACGCCGGACCGGCCGGCTCTCAGGGGCGGCGGGGGCGGGAAAGCCCATTGCCGAGTTGACGAGGCCCGTTAGCACGCGCCCGGCAGGTCCGCTAGCCCGCCGGGGCGATTCTTTTGCAGTGCCGCATGGCGACCGGCGCAGGCCCGGCCTGGCCCGCTCAGCGCGCCGGCGGAGGCGGCGGGGCAGGGCGCTGCGTCGAAGGCTCGGACTGCTCGGGAGAGACCCAGAAGCAGCCGGATTCGAAGATGGTCCGGCCGGCGGCGTTGGCCAGCAGCTGGCAATCCCGCTGATGCATGCAGGCATCGTAGCGGATGCCGTCCGCGGCCCCCCCGGGAATGTTCCTGAACTGGCACCCGGCGCGCCAGTCGCCCGGCGCGGCGGCCGCAGGGGCGGTTCCCGCCAGAAACGAGCCGAGTCCGAGCGCAAACCCCAGCCCGCCGCCGATGGCGATAGTCCGGAGGGCTGCGACGGTGGGTGGTGTCTTGACGATGGTGAGCATGATCTTCGACTCCGCTTTTCGAGCAAGCGTGCGCCCCTCACGCAGCCCATCCTGGCGGGCTCTCTCGGAGGCGCCGGCGGGCTCCCTCCGAGATGGTGATTTGCGATGCGCTTACACCTGCAACCAGTGCATGGCAGACTTGTTTCGCGGGTCTCGTTATTTATTCAGTGCATAGCCGGCTCGCTTCACAGGCAGGCGAAAAGCGCATGGCGGCGCGTTTCAGACCTCGTCATGACGCCCCGGGCGCATTAATAGCCATGCTTACGATTTCGGTCGCATCGAATGCGTCCGCGAGAGGCCCGGCCGTGCAACGCTCCAAGCTCCTGCCCCTAATCGTCGCCTGCGCGCTCTTCATGGAGAACACCGATTCCACGGTGATCGCCACCTCGCTGCCCGCGATCGCGCAATCCCTGGGTGAGGATCCGATCGCGCTCAAGCTTGCGCTGACCTCCTATCTCGTCAGCCTCGCCGTCTTCATCCCCATCTCGGGCTGGATGGCGGACAAGTTCGGAGCGCGGACGATCTTCCGCTCGGCCCTGGCGGTGTTCATGCTCGGATCGATCTGCTGTGCGATGTCGAATTCGCTCGGCGCCTTCGTCGGGGCGCGGTTCCTGCAAGGCATGGGCGGGGCGATGATGGTGCCGGTCGGTCGGCTCGTGATCCTGCGCAGCGTCTCGAAGGCCGAGATGGTCGGCGCGCTGGCCTATCTGACGGTGCCGGCGTTGGTGGGGCCCGTGGTCGGGCCGCCACTGGGTGGCTTCATCACCACCTATTTCGACTGGCGCTGGATCTTCTTCATCAACATCCCGATCGGGCTGGTGGGCATCCTGTTGTCGAGCCTTTTCTTCGAGGACATCCGCGAGGAGGACGTCGCGCCGCTCGACATCACCGGCTTCCTGCTCTCCTCCTTCGGCTTCGCCAGCCTGATGCTGGGGCTCGCTACCGGTGGGCGGCATCTGGTGCCGGAGCTGGTGTCCTATGGCTGCGCGGTGGCGGGAGCGGCGGCTCTGGTGGCCTACTGGTTTCATGCCAGGCGGGTGGCCCATCCGGTGCTGAACCTCTCGCTCTTCCGCATCCCGACCTTCCGCATCGGCGTGCTGGGCGGCTCGACCTTCCGCGTCGGCATCGGCGCGATCCCGTTCCTGCTGCCGCTCATGCTGCAACTCGGCTTCGGCCTTGATCCGCTGCAATCGGGGCTGATCACTTTCGCCTCCGCCGCCGGGGCGCTGATCATGAAGACGCTCGCGCGCACCATTCTGGCGCGATACGGGTTTCGCCGGGTCCTGACCTTCAACGCGGCGGTCGGCTCGGCCTTCCTCGCCTCGTCGGGGCTATTCACGCCCTCGACGCCGCAGGCGATCATGCTGTCGGTGCTGCTGATCGGCGGCTGTTTCCGCTCGCTGCAATTCACCGGCATCAACGCGCTGAGCTATGCCGACGTCTCGAACCGCGACATGTCCGGCGCGACCAGCCTTTCCAGCGTCGCCCAGCAATTGTCGCTGAGCCTGGGTGTGACCATCGGCGCCTTCGCGCTGGAGGCGGCCCATCTGTTCAATGGCGGGCGCACGCTCTCCGCGCAGGATTTCTGGCCGGCTTTCGTCATCGTCGGCCTGATCTCGGCCTCCTCGGCGCTGTGGATGGCGCGTCTGGCGCCGGATGCCGGCGCCGAGGTCTCCGGCCACCGCGCGGTCAGCAAGCGCAAGATGACGGCCGAAGCGATCGCGGACCAGAAGCCGCTGGAGTGAGCTGCGGCGGGGTCAGTCCGGCCAGAGAAGCCGGCCGAGATCCTTCAGCGTCGGCGCCTTCGATGGCCAGTCGGCAATGGCGATCGTGCGCATCGGATTGCTGGCGCGGTGCAGGAAGGTCAGGGTCAGCAGGCGCTCGCGCAACGGCTCGTCGATGCGCTCGCCCGCGACGCCATAGCCGCAGAGAAGCGCGCGGATGCGAGCCGGTCGGCCTTCGGTCATGAAGCAGCTGGGGCCGAGCAGGTCGTATTCGCCGAAGCCCGCGAAGACGTCGCCGAAATCGAACAGGCCGGCGAGATGCCAGCCGTCTCGGCGCTCCTCCAGCAGAAAATTCTCCGGAATGTATTCACCGGTCAGGATCACCGGCTGGATGTCGAGCGGAATGACGGAGGCGGCGGCGGCGAGCAGGGCGTCGAGCTCGTCGAGATAGCGCTCGGGCAGACCCAGCCTGATCTGGCGCGCGCGGCAGCGTTCGATCTGGCGCTCGATGAAAGCCGGCCAATCAGGCCCGATCGTCGCGATCTCACCCGGAGCGACAGCCTGAACGGCTGCGATGGTTTCGCCGATCTGCCGGAGAAGCCGCTCCTTGTCGGTTTCCTGCATTGCAGGCCAGGCCTGCGACCCCAGCACGCCGGACAGTCGCGTCATCGCCAGCCAAGGCCAGCCGTCGCGCTCGCCCTCGTCGAGAAGCTCCGGGATCGGGAGCGGAAGCCGGCCCGAGAGCTGTCGAAGGGACGCCCGCTCGGCTTCGAACTGACCGCGAAGTTGCGGCGGAAAGATCTTCAGGATCAGCCCCGGGCCGAGGCCGAGGACGAGATTGGTGCCGGTGGCGAAGACGGTCGGATCGCTTGTCGGCAGCCCGGCGTCCTGGGCCACCGCCAGCGCCGCCGGGAGCCAGCCCGCGGGCTCGCGGCGCCAGGTGTCGAAAGCCTCGACATCCGCGAATTGCGGAAGCGCGAACGTCATTCCGCAACTTCGGCAGCGTCGTCCTCGCGCGCCTTGCGCCGATAACCGGTCGCCAGCACGTAGAGCTCCGAGGAATCGGCACGGCTGGCCCCCGGCTTGACGTTCCGGACCGTCGTGAAATCCCGCTTCATCTGGGCCAGAAGCGGCGCCGAATCGCCGCCCTGAAACAGCTTGGCGAGGAAGAAGCCGCCGGGCGCCAGCACGTCATGGGCGAATTCCAGCGCCGCCTCGGCGAGGCCGATGATCCTCAGATGGTCGGTCTTCTTGTGGCCGGTG
>NZ_JBMDWH010000055.1:0-22114 GCF_048595345.1 Allobosea sp. | reverse complement strand
CTTGCCCGGCATGCCGGCCACCGCCGCCTCGACGATGCGAACCGATTCCTCCGGCTCGAGCTTGGGCGCCTCGCCCATGATGCCGAGCACCGTCGTGCCATCCGAGCCGATCGCGTCATAAAAGGCGAAGAGCTTCTCCGTGGAGGCCCAGTCGACCGAGCCGTCCGGCAGAAACGGCGTCGGCGCGATCGGGAACACACCGGAGGCGGCGGCAGTCAGGCTCATGGTGGTGACTTTCAGATGGAATGGGTCGACGTCGGTGACATCCTCGCCGTCATCCCGGACGCAGCGCAGCGGTGTTCCGGGATCCATCGTAGAGCGCAGTTCCCTCCGATGGATCCCGGATCGGCGCCGCTACGCGGCTCGTCCGGGATGACGGGTGAGGTTCGTGCGGATCAGGCGATGCGGGTGCGCACCGTGCCGACGCCGGCGATCTCGCCTTCCAGCACGTCGCCCTTGCTGACGGCGGCGACGCCTTCCGGCGTGCCGGTGAAGATCAGGTCGCCGGGCTTCAGCTCGACGAGGCCGGAGAGGTAAGCGATCGTCTCCTCGACATTCCAGATCTGCTTGGCGAGGTCGGAGGTCTGGCGCACGACGCCGTTGACGGTGAGCTCGATCTTGCCGGCGGCGGGGTGGCCGGACTGGCCGGCGGGCACGATCTCGCCGATCGGGCCCGACCAGTCGAAGCCCTTCGACATGTCCCAGGGACGGCCGGCCTTCTTGGCGGCGTTCTGCAGATCGCGGCGGGTCATGTCGAGCCCGGCGGCATAGCCATAGACATGGGCGAGCGCCTCGCCTTCGGGAATGTCGCGGCCGCCCGTGCCGATGGCGACCACCAGCTCCATCTCGTGGTGAAGATCCTTGGTCTTGGTCGGATAGGGCATGTCGGCGCCGTTGATCAGCAGCGCATCTGCCGGCTTGGTGAAGAAGAACGGCTCCTCGCGATCGGGATCGCCGCCCATCTCGCGGGTGTGCTCGGCATAGTTGCGCCCGACGCAGAAGACGCGGCGCACCGGGAAGGCGCCGCCGCCGGCCACCGGAACCGACACGATGGCGGGTGGATCGATCACATACTGGCTCATGGCGCTTCCTCGGCAGCTCAGCTTGGGCTGTCGGCGTTCATGCGGGAGAGCCGCCGCGATCGCAAGGGCTTGCGAGCGCGGACGGGGCTGCATCGCCGTCAGGACGAAGCGTCACCTGCCGCACGCGCGCGGGCGTTGTGCAGTGCATCGTTGCAACCGGAACGATTTGCCCCCTAGATTGTCGATGGCCGGGCTGATCCGGCAGTTGGAAGACCGGAAGGAATGCAAGTGAGCACGGGAACCGTGAAGTGGTTCAACGAGACCAAGGGCTACGGCTTCATCACGCCCGACCAGGGCGGAAGCGACGTCTTCGTTCATATCAGCGCCGTCGAGCGTTCGGGGTTGAGGGGCCTCAATGAAGGGCAGAAGGTCAGCTTCGACCTCGAGCCCGATCGCAAGACCGGCAAGAATGCGGCGGTGAACCTCAAGGTCGCGTAAGCGACCTTTCCCCCTGCGGGAGCGCGAGCGGCGGCGATATCGCGCCCCGGGCCATGGCGAATCCTGAACGCTTCGGCTGAAGACGATTCCGGGCGTATCCGCCGCCGAAGGCGGCGGATAGATGGCGCGAAGTTGCGACCGCTCAGCTGCGGCCGGGCGCGGGATTGAACAGCCGGCCCCGCTCCACCACCAGCACGATCGCCAGCGCAACGAGGCCGCACAGGGCGAAGCCCAGCGTGATCGGCACGATGGTGCCGTCGAAATGCTGGCCGATGAAGAAGCCCAGCAACGCCCCGACCACCGTGGTGACGAAGCCCTGGACGGAGGACGCCGTGCCGGCGACATGGCCGAGCGGATCCATGGCGAGCGCGCCGAAATTCGGGCCGATCAGCCCGAAGCAGAACATCGCGGCCCCCTGGAACAGCGTAAAGCTCACGAGCGATTCATGGCCCGACAGCGCGACCAGGGCATGGGCGCCGGTGAAGCCGATATAGCCGATCAGCGCGCCATGCGAGACCCGGCGCATGCCCAGCCGCCCGACGATGCGCGAATTCACCAGCGAGGCCGCCGCCATGAACATGGCGATGCCGGCGAAGATGGTGGTGAACAGCTCCGGGCTATGGAAGACGTCGACGAAGACCTGCTGCGCCGAATTGATGAAGCCGAACAGCCCGCCCAGCACGAAGGCCATCGCCAGCATGTAGCCGACGCCGACGCGGTTGGTCAGCGTGGTGCGGAAGGCCGCCGAGACGCTGGCGACGTCGATCGGCTTGCGGTCTTCCGGCCGCTGCGTCTCCGGCAGCCGGAACAGCACGAACAGCATCACCGCGGCGCCGAAGCTGGTCAGCAATCCGAAGATCCAGCGCCAGGGCGCGAGCCAGAGAATCGCCTGGCCGATCGAGGGCGCCAGGATCGGCACGGCGAGGAAGACGATCATCGCCAGCGACATCACCCGCGCCATCTCGCGGCCGGAATAGCAGTCGCGCACGATGGAGACCACGAGCACGCGGGTGGCGGCGGCGCCGATGCCCTGGACGATGCGGGCGATCATCATCGTCTCGAAGGAGCCGGCGAAGGCCGCGGCGATGCTGGCGAGGATATAGACCGACAGGCCGGCCAGCAGCACCGGCCGGCGGCCATAGCGGTCCGAGATGGTGCCGTAGAAGATCTGAGAGACGCCGAAGCCGAGCAGATAGGCGGTGATGATCCACTGGCGCTGATTGGCCTCGGCGATGCCGAGCGCCTGCGCCATCTCCGGCAGGGCCGGCAGCATGGAATCGATGGCGAGCGCGTTCGTCGCCATCAGCGCGGCCGTGAGAGCGACGAAAGGATAAAAGCCCATGCCGTGGCGCGGCCGGACGCTGGCTGTCATGTCGTTCATGGCAAAACTTGCAAAGGGCTGCGCAAAAACGGCGCAGAAAGGGGCGATACCCCCTTGTCGATGCCCCGACTTCTAAAGACGCGGGAGCCGGGAGACAAGCCGCAGAGGTGCGGCTCGCCATGCGCCACACGCGGCGCGGGTGCTCAGCCGGGCCGATGCATCGCAGCGGCCTCGGCGTCGTCGAGCGCGGTGGCGCGCATCGCCGCCGGGCGTGCCGCGAGCTTTTCGGCATAGCTCTCGAAGACCGGGCGCTTCTCGATCGAGCCGAACTGCAAGCCCCATTGGAGATGGGCGCCGACATAGACATCCGCGGCGGTGAAACGATCGCCCGCGATGAAGTCCCGCCCCGCCAGAGCCGTTTCCAGCGTGTCCAGCACCAGCGCGTAATTGCCGTAGCCGACCATGCGCTCCCGCTCGGGCGGGAGCACGACACCCAAGGCCTTGTTGCTCACCGCCGCCTCGAGCGGCCCGGCGGCGAAGAACAGCCAGCGATAATAGGCGGCGCGATCGGCCGGTGCCGGCGCCAGCCCGGCCTGCGGAAAGGCATCGGCGAGATAGGCGCAAATGGCGGCGCATTCGGTCACGACCGCGCCGGAATGGACGATCGTCGGCACCTTGCCCATCGGATTGATGGCGCGGAAGGCCGGACTCTTCATCGCCTCGCCATAGGCCAGCATCTCGACGCGATAGGGCGCGCCGACCTCCTCGAGCATCCAGCGGGCGATGCGCCCACGCGACATCGGGTTGGAATAGAGAATGAGGTCTTCCATGGCACCCTCCCGAGCGGCGTCACAATCGCCGGACCATCGCAGCCGAAGGGCCTGGGAACGGCCGGTTCGGCTCGGCCGGCGCCCTCGCCTGGGATAACCCATCGCCTTCGCGGCCGAAAGGACGCGAGGGGTAGGGGCATCCTGCCTGCCGGCGCGGCACGCCCCTGTCAGCAGCATGGCCTGACCTTCCCGCCGCGGGCTGCTATCCTCACTGCGAAGCAGAGCATGAGCATGGACGAATCACACCCGGCGCGCGGCGTCACCATCGCCGACGGGCGCATGACACTCGACGGCATTCCCGCCGCCTATGTGCAGGATCTCTCCCGGCCCGTGGCGCTGCAGGCGGAGGCCCTGCAGTTCGTCGGCGGCTTCGGCAGCGGCGGCGGCCGGCTGGAGGACAAGCGCCGGATCGAGGCCGAGGCCCGCTTCGTCGATGGCGGGCTGCGGCGCATCGGGCGCGAGGGTACCGCGACCCGGCTGCGGCTGAGCCTGCGCCCGCTCGCGACGGCCGCTGAAGAGGCCCGGCTGCTGCTGGTGATCGGCTGGAGCGAGGCGCAGGGAGAGGATCGCGCCTTCGCCGAAGCCTTTCTGCCGGCGGCGGTGTTCGACACGCTGAAGGCGGACCTGCTGGCGGGGCTGGCGGACGGGCTCGTCCTGCGAGCCACGATGGATCTGTGGATCCGCGAGGCGGATCGGGACCGCCCGGCGGATCGGCCGGTCGACCGCTATCTGGCGCCGCAGGGCGAGGCGAGCGCACCGGCCCGCGGCTTCGTCGAGACCCTGGAATGGCGGCCACCGGCGCGCGCGGAGCCGGCCACGCCTCCTGCCGAGGCGAACCCAACGCCGGCGCCCGAACCAGCCGCCGCCGAGGCGGATGAGGGCGAGAACGAGGAGACCGTCGAGGCGCTCGGCCGGATCAATTGGAGCCTTCGTCAGCTGCTGGTGCTGATGGCCTTCCTGCTGATCATCCTCGCGATCAAGTGATCGAGGAGCCGCGAGCCATCCTTCAGCGGTCGCTCCCCCTGATGCGGCGGAACATCTCGTTCAGCGCCAGAAGGACGAGCGCCAGGATGAAGGGCAGGAGGTAATAGATCACCCGGAACAGCAGCAGCGCGCCGAGCACCTGCTCGAAGGGGATGCGGTTCAGCGCCACCAGCATCGTCGCCTCGAAGACGCCGAGGCCGCCCGGCGAATGGCTGGCGATACCGAGCAGGCAGGCGAAGATATAGGCGGCCAGGAAGGCGGGGTATTCGAGGCCGTAGCCTCCCGGCAGAAGCACGAAGAGCACGGCCGCGGCGGCGCAGACCTCGCAGGCCCCCAGCATCATCTGGCCGAGCGTGATGCCGAGGCCCGGCAGATGCAGGTTCCAGCCCTTGACCCGCAGCGTGCGCTCATCCGTCGCGACCCAGACGAGATAGGCCAGAATCGCCGCGGCGATCAGCGCGCCCACGCCATGCACCACCAGCGGCGAGGTGCGCGCGAGCGCGGCCACCGCATCGGCCGAATAGAATAGGCTGACGCTGAGGATGGCGCCGAGCCCCAGCCAGAAGGTGAGGCCCGCGATCACCGTGAGGCTGGCGATCTCGGAGGGGCGGATGCCCTTGGGCGCATAGATCCAGTAGCGGACGGTGCCGCCGGTCACGATCGGGAAGCCGAGGGTGAACGACACCGAGTAGCTGGTGAAGGAGGCGAGCGCCGTCGTGCGATAGGGGATCGAGAGCCCCAGCCGCTTCAGGGCGAGCGCGTCATAGCCGGTCAGCAGGAGATAGCTCAGCGCGGTGAAGGCGCAGGCGAGGCCGAGCTGGCGCAGGCTGGCATTGCGGAAAGCGCCCGACAGATCGTCCGGGTTCATCTGCCCGATGATGTGCCAGAGCACCGCGAGCGAGGCGCCGAAGATGGCGATGCTCGCCAGCGGTCCGAGCCACCACCAGCGACTGCGCCTGCGCAGGGCCGTTCCTGGCTCGTGCGGGCCGAAAGACATGCGATCTCTTGTCGGTTTTGCGCCGGATCCGGAGCGGCGGCGCCGATTGCAGGCAGCGGCCTTCGCAAGCCACTGCCGCAGACATAGCGCCTGCGGCCCGATTCACAAGGCGCAAGGCGGGCCGCGTGCCGCGCCGTCAGCCTCGCTTGCGGAAAATGCGCAGCGTCCGGAACGGGGCCAGCTCCTCGACGAGGCCGGCCGCGGCCCAGTCCGCGATCAGCGGCTCGGCAGAGGCATAGGCGAAGGAGCCGGTGTAGAACAGGAGATACCCCCCCGCATCCGTTTGGGCGGTGAAGAGATCCATCACCTCCCGGTCGGTCAACGCGCCATAGGCATCGTTGGCCGGCGTGCGGAACTCGCAGGCATGGAACAGGGTCACGATGTCGAAGCGCGGCAGAAGCCGGGGATTGCTGGTGTAGATATCGCCGAAATAGGCGCTGTAGGATTTGGTCAGCGCCGGATTGGCCGTCGCCAGGGTCACGAAGGATTCGTATTCGGGCGGCGAGGCGGTGATCCCGAGGACCGTGCAGGCGAGCGCGGGCTCGGCGCAGCGCAGGCCGACATAATGATGGCCGCCCGTGCCGAAATGGAAGACGCGCTTGCCCGAGAGCCCCTCCGCCTCCAGCCATTCGACGAAATGGACGTCGCAGGGACACTGCGCGACGTCCAGATCCCAATGGACGTTCCAGATGTTCATCGGCGCGGCGGCGGCGGGGGTCGTCATGGCGGCGGCTCCTGTGGCGTCGGGGCCGGACCGCATGCCGGGACGACGAGCCGCATGCGGATGCGGGGCCACGACGCGCGCGGCCCTTCTCCCCCATGTCGCCGGGCTCGACAGAGCCCAGGCGCAGCCACCCCCACATGCCGGTTGACCGGCTTGACGCCAAGGCTGGCGACGCCCTGCTGAACTCGACATGAACGGACGGACCGCGATGCGCGGTCCGCTGCCGCCGCGCGGCTCAGCCGCCGATATTGAAGGCCGCCAACGCCGCCATGTTGACGATATCGGTGTCCTTGGCGCCGAGCGGCACGATCTGCACCGGCTTGTCGAGACCGACGATCAGCGGGCCGATGACGGTGGCGCCGCCCAGTTCCTGCAGCAGCTTGGTCGAGATCGAAGCCGAGTGGAACGCCGGCATGACCAGCACATTCGCCGGTCCCGAGAGCCGGCAGAACGGGTACTGGCCCATGAGATCACGGTTGAGCGCGACATCGGCGGCCATTTCGCCGTCATACTCGAAATCGACGCGCTGCGCGTCGAGCAGGGAGACCGCCTGACGCACCTTCTCCGAACGCTCCCCGGCCGGGTGGCCGAAGGTCGAGAAGGCCAGCATCGCGACCTTGGGCTCATAGCCCAGGCGACGGCCGACGCCGGCGGCCTCGATCGCGATCTCGGAGAGTTCCTGCGCGGTCGGCATCTCGGTGATCGCGGTGTCGGCGACGAGCACGGTGCGATCGCGCGAGATCACCACCGAGACGCCGATCAACCGGTGGCCAGGCTTTTCGTCGATGACGCGGCGAACCTCCTCCAGCGCGATCGAATAGTTGCGGGTCACGCCCGTCACCATCGCGTCGGCATCGCCCAGCGCGACCATGGCCGCTGCGAAGTGGTTGCGGTCCTGGTTGATCAGGCGCTGGCAGTCACGGAACAGATAGCCGTGGCGCTGGAGCCGCTCATAGAGATATTGCGCGTAATTCGCATTGCGGTGCGAGAGCCGGGCATTGTGGATCTCGATGCCCTTGCCCTCGAGATCGACGCCGAGGAAGGCGGCGGTCTCCTGGATGCGCTCGTCGCGGCCGACGAGGATCGCCTGGCCGAGCCCCTGATTGACGAAGGAGGCGGCGGCACGGATGACCTGCTCCTCCTCGCCCTCGGCGAAGACGACGCGCTTGGGATAGCGGCGCACGCGCTCGAAGATGCGGTTCAGCGTGCCGGCGATCGGGTCGCGCCGGGCCGAGAGCTGCGCCTGATAGGCCTTGGTGTCGACGATCGGCTTGCCGGCGACGCCGGAATCCATCGCCGCTTTCGCCACAGCCATCGGCACGACCTGGATCAGCCGCGGGTCGAACGGCACCGGGATGATGTAATCCTTGCCGTAGCGCGGGCGCGAGCCCTGATAGGCGGCGGCGACCTCGTCCGGCACGTCCTCGCGCGCCAGCATCGCCAGCGCCTCGGCCGCGGCGATCTTCATCTCCATGTTGATGGTGGTGGCGCGCACGTCGAGCGCGCCGCGGAAGATGAAGGGGAAGCCGAGGACGTTGTTGACCTGGTTAGGGTAGTCCGAGCGGCCCGTCGCCATGATCGCATCGTCGCGGATGGCATGGACCTCCTCCGGCGTGATCTCCGGATCGGGGTTCGCCATGGCGAAGATGATCGGGTTCGGTGCCATGGAAGCGACCATCTCGGGCGTGACGGCGCCCTTCTGCGACAGGCCGAAGAAGGCGTCCGCCCCCTCCAGCGCCTGCGCCAGCGTGCGCCGGTCGGTGACCGCCGCATGGGCGGATTTCCACTGGTTCATTCCCTCGGTGCGGCCCTGATAGATCACGCCCTTGGTGTCGCAGAGGATGACGTTGTCGGGCTTGAAGCCCATCGCCTTCAACAACTCGATGCAGGCGATGGCGGCCGCGCCGGCGCCGTTGATGACGAGCCGGGTGTCCTTGATGTCGCGGCCGGTGATGTCGAGCGCGTTGATCAGGCCGGCAGCGGCGATGATGGCGGTGCCGTGCTGGTCGTCATGGAAGACGGGAATATCCATGAGCTCGCGCAGGCGCTGCTCGATGATGAAGCATTCCGGCGCCTTGATGTCCTCGAGGTTGATGCCGCCGAAGGAGGGGCCGAGATAGCGCACCGCCTCGATGAACTTGTCCGGATCCTCGGTGTCGACTTCGAGGTCGATCGAATCGACGTCGGCGAAGCGCTTGAACAGCACCGCCTTGCCTTCCATCACCGGCTTGGAGGCGAGCGCGCCGAGATTGCCGAGGCCGAGAATGGCGGTGCCGTTCGAGATCACGGCGACCAGATTGGCGCGGGCGGTGTAGTCGTAGGCGCGGCTGGGGTCGGCGGCGATGGCATGCACCGGCACGGCGACGCCGGGCGAATAGGCGAGCGACAGGTCGCGCTGCGTCGCCATCGGCACCGTGGCCACGACCTCGAGCTTGCCTGGCCGTCCCTGCGAGTGGAACAGCAGCGCCTCCTGGTCCGTAAAGGTCGGACGGGCGCGCTTGTTGGTCGGGCGGTCGGTCATGGCAGGCGTCTTCTTCTTGGCGTTTCCTCGGGGGTGCGACCATAGGGCACGGCGAGGCGGTACCACAAGAAGCGACGTCGGACCGACGGGCCCACGCCTTCGCTGCAGCATGGACAGGTCAGATGCGGCGGCGCACGCCCCCGACGAAATCGGCCACGTAGCTGTCGAGCGCCGCGGTCTGCTCGTCGACCTTGGCGATGGCGGTGGCGAGGCGGGACGCAGCACCGCCCGTGACGCGCGCATCGCTGCCGACGGCGGCGATGCTCATGCTGACCGCGCTGGTGCCACCCGCCACGAGCTGGGCGTCGGAGGCGATGCCGGAGACGATCCCCGACTGGCGCTGGGCCAGACCTGCGATGGCCCCCGAGGTCTGCTCGATCGTGCTGACGGTCTGCTCGATCCGTTCGATGGCCTCCGTGGTCTTGCCCGCCGCCTGGTGAATGCCGACCAGCGTCTCGGCGATGTCGCGCGTCGCGGTCTGCGTCTGCTCGGCGAGGCTCTTCACCTCCCCCGCCACCACCGCAAAGCCGCGCCCGGCCGCCCCGGCCCGGGCCGCCTCGATCGTCGCGTTCAGGGCGAGAAGATTGGTGCGGGTGGCGATGTCCTCGATGAAGCGGAGCACGGCGCTGACCTTGTCGGCCGCTTCGCTGAGGCCGGCGATGTCCCGTCGCGTGTCGCGGACATAGCGGGCGGCCTCGCGCGCGGTCTGGTCCGCGAGCGCGATCTCGCCCGTCAGGTCGCGGATCGAGACCTCGATCTCCTCGGCCGCCCGCGCCACCTTGCCGACGCGGCTCGACATGATTTCGGCCTGAGCGGTCACCTCTTCGGCACGATCCGTCGTCTTGTCCGCACTGGCGGTCATCTCCGCCGCCGCATCCTGCATCGCATGCACCGATTGGGACACCTCGCCGAGCGCGGCCCCCACGCTGCGCTCGAGATCCGAAGCGAGTTCAGCCAGCGCCTTGCTCCGCTCGCCTTCGAGCTGCTGCTTGCGGCCGGACAGGGAGCGTTCGTCGGTGACGTCCAGAAGAAGGCCGTCCCAGATCACGGTGCCGTTCGGGAGATTGCGCCTGGCCGCCTCCGTTCTCAACCAGATGACGCCACCGCCGGGTGCGATGTAACGCCCTTCGAAATGCCAATGGGTCGCGAGCGGGTCCTGGCGCTCCATCGCCTCGGCGAGGCGCCGGCGATCCTCCGGCACCATCAGCGAAAGCCAAGTCTCGGGATCGCGTTCGACATCGGCCCTGGCGACGCCCAGCAGCCGGTCGAGCGCATAGGACGCGAACTGGTATCGCGTCGTGCCGTCGGGAGAGACGATGCGCTGGTAGAGCATGCCCGGCACATGAGAGATCAGCGCCGAGAGCCGAAAGGCCGTCTCCCGCCGCTCTGCGTCGTGCAGGACGACGAGACCGCCGTAGCGCACCCCGAAGGCGTTCGCCGAGGCGGCTGCGATCGCCGTCGCGAGCTCCAGGACGTCGACACGCGGCGACAGGACCGGCATCGGGACGAGCATGATCACCGTGGAAGCCGCCGCCAGCCAGATGACGTCCTGCTGACTCAGCGCCCGGTGCTGTCGCCGCGCGCGCAGGTAAACGAACAGCCCCGCCGCGCCGCTGAGAGCGATGCTGATGATTCCCGGCAAGACGCTGCCGCCCAGCTCATATCGGTAGATCGCGAAGGGGATTGCCGTCAGCAGCATCGCCACGGGGCCCCCCAGCGCCGTAGCGAGCATCGTGCAGGCGTTGCGCGCGTCGATGCGCGTCTCTGCGATCACCCAGGCATCGGCCATGCTGCAGAGCCCTGCCGCCACGAAGACGAGTCCGATCACCACCGATCGCAAGCGGGGAAACTGCCCCAGACGGTGAAGCACCGCCGTCAGCACGAGAGCCGCGAGCAGCACGAACGACAGGCTGTCGATGAGATGGCGCAGGAGCTGCATAAGTCAACATAACGTTACGTTAGACCACACCATGCTTTCAATTGTTGAAAGCTCTCCTAACGGGTGGCCTCGGGCGCGCTTTTTGCTAGCTTGCCCGGCCCATGCTCCAAAGCCCTCCCAGCGACGCCATTCTCCCGGCCAGCCCCGCGCCGGTTGCGCCGGAGCGCGTCACGCCGATGATGGCGCAATATATCGAGATCAAGGCGGCCAATCCGGACTGCCTGCTGTTCTACCGCATGGGGGATTTCTACGAGCTGTTCTTCGGCGATGCCGAGATCGCCTCGCGCACGCTCGGCATCGTGCTGACCAAGCGCGGCAAGCATCAGGGCGACGACATCCCGATGTGCGGCGTGCCGGTGGAGCGGGCCGACGACTATCTCCAGAGGCTGATCGCGGCCGGCCATCGCGTGGCGGTGTGCGAGCAGACCGAGGATCCGGCCGAGGCCAAGAAGCGCGGCGGCAAATCGGTGGTGAAGCGCGACGTGGTGCGGCTGGTGACGCCCGGCACGATCACCGAGGAGCGCCTGCTGGAGCCGGGGCGGGCCAGCCTGCTGCTGGCGGTGGCGCGGCGCCGGACCGGCGAGGCGGCTTCCCTCTACGGGCTGGCGGCCATCGACATCTCGACCGGGCGCTTCACCGTGATGGAGACGCCGCAGGACCGGCTGGCGATCGAACTGGCGCGGCTGGAGCCGCGCGAAATCGTCTGCCCCGACGCGATCCATGACGACCCGGAGCTGAAGGACTTTTGGCGCGAGGTCGCCGCGCCCGTGACGCCGCTCGCCCGCGACGGGCTCGACGCGGCCTCGGCCGAGCGACGGCTGAAGGCGTTTTTCGGCGTCGCGACGCTCGACGCCTTCGGCGCCGTCAGCCGCGCCGAGATCGCCGCGGCGGGGGCGGCGCTCGCCTATGTCGAGCGGACGCAGCTGGGCGCACGCCCGCCGCTCTCGCCGCCGGTGCGGGATGCCGGCTCGGCCACCATGCTGATCGACGCGGCGACGCGCGCCAATCTGGAGCTGACCCGCACGCTCGGCGGCGAGCGTCAGGGCAGCCTGCTCGCCGCGATCGACCGCACGGTGACGCCCGGCGGCACGCGGCTGCTGGCCGAGCGGCTGGCCGGCCCGCTGACCGACCCGGCGGCCATCGCCGCCCGGCATGACGGGCTCGCACTGCTGATCGGCAATTCCGGGCTGCGCGAGGAGCTGCGCGGCGCGCTTGGCAAGGTGCCGGACATCGCGCGGGCGCTGGCGCGGCTTTCGCTGGATCGGGGCGGGCCGCGCGATCTGGCTGCCCTCGGCGCGGGGCTCGAGGCCGCGCGCGCCATCGCAGCGATGCTGGTGCGCGCGGGCAACCTGCCGGCCGAGATCGGCCGGGCCATGCGCGCGCTGGGGGCGAGCGATCCGGATCTGCCCGCGCAGCTTTCGCAGGCGCTGGCGGAAGAGCTGCCGCTTCTGCGCCGCGACGGGCGCTTCGTGCGCGAGGGCCATGATCCGGCGCTGGACGAGTTGCGCCTGTTGCAGGTCGATTCGCGCAAGGTGATCGCGCAGCTGCAGGCACGCTACGCCGCCGAGACCGGCTGCCGCACGCTGCGCATCAAGCACAATGCGATGCTCGGCTATTTCGTCGAGGTGCCGCAGGCGATGGGCGAGGAGTTCCTCAAGGAGCCCTGGCGCGCCACATTCGTCCACCGCCAGACGATGTCGGACGCGATGCGCTTCACCTCGGTCGAACTCGGCGAACTGGAGGCCAAGATCGCCTCGGCAGCGGACCGCGCGCTCAAGCTGGAGCTGGCGATCTTCGCGCGGCTCGCCGGGCTGGTACTCGGGCAGATCGAGCCGATCCAGGCGGTCGCGCAGGCACTGGCGGAGCTGGACGTCGCGGCCGCTCTCGCCGAGCTTGCCGCCAGCGAAGGCTGGACGCGGCCGCTGGTCGACGACAGCGGCGCCTTCACCATCACGCGCGGTCGCCATCCGGTGGTCGAGGCGGCGCTGAAGCGGGACGGCAAGCCCTTCGTGGCCAACGACACCGAGCTTTCGGCGCCGGGGGCCGAGGGCAAGGGCGGACGCATCTGCCTGATCACCGGTCCGAACATGGCCGGCAAATCGACCTTTTTGCGGCAGAACGCCCTGATCGCCGTGCTGGCGCAGATGGGTGCCTTCGTCCCGGCCGAGCATGCTCATCTCGGCATCGTCGACCGACTCTTCTCCCGTGTCGGTGCCGCCGACGATCTGGCGCGCGGGCGCTCGACCTTCATGGTCGAGATGGTCGAGACCGCCGCGATCCTGAACCAGGCGGGCCCGCGCGCGCTCGTCATCCTCGACGAGATCGGCCGCGGCACCGCCACCTTCGACGGGCTCTCGATCGCCTGGGCGGCGATCGAGCATCTGCACGAGGTCAATCGCTGCCGCAGCCTGTTCGCGACGCATTATCACGAGCTGACCGCGCTCGCCGAAAGGCTGGAGCGCGTCGCCAACGCCACCGTCCGCGTCACCGAATGGAAGGGCGAAGTCGTCTTCCTGCACGAGGTGGTGCCCGGCGCGGCCGACCGCTCCTACGGCATCCAGGTCGCCAAGCTCGCGGGGCTGCCCCCGGCGGTGGTCGAGCGGGCCAGAGCCATTCTCGGCGAGTTGGAGAAGACCGAGCGCGAAAAGCCCGCCGCCTCGCTGATCGACGATCTGCCGCTCTTCGCCGTGCCGCAGCGCCGGGCCGCGCCGGCACCCGCCACCGACGCACCGGACGGGCTGCGCGAGGCGCTGGCGGGGCTCGACCCGGACGAGATGACCCCGCGCGAGGCGCTGGACGCGCTCTACCGGCTGAAGCGGCTGGGCTGAGGCGCACGGCCTCGCTCGCCCCGTTTTCCGACCGATCACCGCCACGCATGGCTGGGGCGCCGATCTTTGACTTGAACCGGGACCCCGCATGCCGCCACCATGACCCGCTTCTCGAGCCTGGAACCCGATCATGACCGCCGTCCCGCCGACCTTGCCCACCTATGCCGACGTCCTCACGGCGGCCGAGCGCCTCGCCGGCGTCGCGCATCGCACCCCGGCCCTGTCCTCGGCCACCGCCAACCGGCGCAGCGAGGCGAGCCTCGTCTTCAAGGCCGAGAACCTGCAGCGGATGGGCGCCTTCAAGTTCCGCGGCGGCTACAACGCCATCGCCGCGCTGTCGCCCGACCGGAAGAAAGCCGGCGTCCTGACCTTCTCCTCCGGCAATCATGCCCAGGCGATCGCCTATGCGGGCAAGCTGCTCGGCGTGCCGACCACGATCATCATGCCGGAGGACGCCCCCCGCGCGAAGGTGGAGGCGACGCAGGGCTATGGCGGGCAGGTGGTGCGCTATGACCGCTACAGCCAGGACCGTCTCGAAATCGGGAACCGCATCGCCACCGAGCGCGGGCTGACGCTGATCCCGCCTTACGACCAGGCCGAGGTCATCGCCGGCCAGGGGACGGCGACGAAGGAGCTGATCGAGGATGCCGGGCCCTTCGACATGCTGTTCGTCTGCCTCGGCGGCGGGGGATTGCTGGCCGGAGCGGCGCTGGCCGCCAAGGCGCTGAATCCGAACTGCCGCGTCTTCGGCGTCGAGCCGGAGGCCGGCAATGACGGGCAGCAATCGCTGCGCTCGGGCCAGATCGTCAAGATCGGTGTCCCCAAGACGATCGCGGACGGTGCGCAGACGGCCTTTCTCGGCGACCTGACCTTCCCGATCATCCAGCGCGACGTCGAGGACATCGTCACCGTCAGCGATGCCGAACTCGTCGAGACGATGCGCTTCTTCGCCGAACGGATGAAGCTCGTGGTCGAGCCGACGGGGTGCCTCGCCGCCGCTGCCGCCCTCACCGGCAAGGTGCCGGTCGCGGGCAAGCGCGTCGGCGTCATCATCAGCGGCGGCAATGTCGACCTGGCGAGCTTCGCGCGCTTCCTCGCGCCCGCCGCCTGAAACGGGACGCCTGCGCCGTTTCGAGAGCCGGCAGCAATCCGGCGTTGACGTCGAGCCGGCGAGCGATTATAGCCCCTCCACTCGCGGCGGCCTGCGCAAGCTCGGCCGCCGCCCCGCTTTTCCATCAAGAAGCGTCCAGAGCGGCCGGCAATAATGCCAGGCACGCGGGCGCGTTGAAGACGAGGACGTTTCGATGGCCAATACGACGTCGGCCAAGAAGGCTACGCGCAAGATCGCCCGCCGCACCGAGGTCAACAAGGCGCGCCGCTCGCGGATGCGCACCTTCCTGCGCAAGGTCGAGGAGGCGATCGCCGCCGGCGACAAGAGCGCCGCTGCCGAGGCCCTGAAGGCCGCCCAGCCGGAAATCATGCGCGCCGCGCAGAAGGGCGTGGTTCACAAGAACACCGCCTCCCGCAAGGTCTCGCGCCTCGCCCATCGCGTCAGCGCTCTGGCCTCCTGAGCGGCCTTTTTCCAGCATTGCGACGCATTCGAAACCCGGCCCTCGCGGCCGGGTTTTTTCGTTGGCTAGCAGGCCTCTGTTGCGGGTGCGCAACAGCGCGCGAAGCATGATCCGGACGCGCTTTTCAAGCCGATTCATGAGCCTTTCCACACCCTTGCGCTCTTGACTCAGGCAGTCGTTTCGGGGCGCGAAACAGGCCTCGGAGCCCCCCGCCGCCGCTCATGAAAAGGCTTTGTTTTTCATTACGTTAGCGGGCAAAGCAGTTTGGCGGGCGGAATCCCGGCGACTCCATGGCGGGGATCGAGCCCCAACGAAAAAAAAGATTCGCGGCGCGCGGGGCCGCAGAGGTTCAAGAAAATCTTAAATTCCCCAACCTTTTGCACGCTTCGCACAGCCAAAGCGGTGGGAGGCGGGGGACGGAATCGGCGGGGTGGGCGGGAGGGGATATTGCAGGCGCCCGAGCCCGCCCTGTAAGGTCTTTTCATCGCCGGGCGGACAGCAATGACCGCGGCGGCGGTTTCCAAAGATTAGCGGTGTTCAGGCTCGCGACCATGGAGGTTGGAGGATGCGGTTCTTTGTCTTGATGTGTTGAGATGAAGTCCGGCATCGTCCAAGGGCGAGCCTTTCAAGCGTAATCGACAGGATCGGGATCCACCATCCGCACCGCCGCGAGGTTGTGCGGAAAGGGAGCCCTTTTAACCGGACAACAGCGCCGGGAAAGGTGGCCGCTCGCGCGCCGCCCTTCGAAAGGCGCGCATTTTTCAAGCGATTGGGGCCATTGATGTTAGAGCGGCATGATTTCGGTGACAGCCTCGACAGAACGGCAGTGGTGGTGACGATGGTGGACGATGCGGCGCCGGCCGGAGCCGGCGAGCCCTCCACCAAGGAGGCCTGGGAGCGCGTGCGGCGCCGCCTGCGTGCCGAGCTCGGCGAGGATGTATTCTCGAGCTGGTTCGCCCGGCTGGAGCTGGCCGGCATTCTCGAAGGCGTCGCCTATCTGACCGTGCCCACCCGCTTCCTGAAGAGCTGGCTGGAGGCGCATTACGCCGAGCGGCTGCGCCTGAACTGCGCCGCCGAGCTGCCCGCGCCGAACGGCGTCATTCTCTCCGTGCGCCAGGTCGCCCGCGACATGGCCGCGGCTCCGCTGGCGGAGCCCCCCCCGCGCAGCCGGCCCGCGAGCCCGGCCGCCCCCGCCAAGACGGACGGCGCCGCCGACCTGCCGGCGGCGGGAGCGAGCGCCATGGAGGCCGACAGCGTCGATGCCTGCGGCACCGGCCTCGACCGGCGCATGACCTTCCAGAGCTTCGTCGTCGGCAAGTCCAACCAGCTCGCCTTCGCGGCGGCCGAGCGCATCGCCGCCGCGCCGGCCGGCCAGAGCCCCTACAACCCGCTCTATCTCCATGCCGGCGTCGGCCTCGGCAAGACGCATCTGCTGCAGGCGATCGCGCAGGAAGCGCGCGCCCAGGGCAAGCGCGTCGCCTATTTCACCGCCGATCGCTTCATGTACGGCTTCGTCGCCGCGCTGAAGTCGCAGACGGCGCTCGCCTTCAAGGAGAAGCTGCGCGGCATCGACCTGCTCGTCGTGGACGACGTGCAGTTCATCCAGGGCAAGTCGATCCAGCAGGAATTCGGCCACACGATCAATGCGCTGCTCGATGCCGGCAAGCAGATCGTGGTGGCGGGCGACCGGCTCGCCGGCGAGCTCGAGGCGCTGGACGAGCGCATCCGCTCGCGGCTGGGCGGCGGTCTGGTGGTCGAGGTCGGGGAGCTCGACGAGGCGCTGCGCGCCACCATTCTCGGCAGCCGGCTGGGCGCCCTGCAGAACACTCATCCCAATTTCCAGGTGAGCCCCGACGTCGTCGCCTATGTCGCCCGCGTCGTCGCCACCAATGGCCGCGATCTCGACGGCGCCGCCAACCGGTTGCTGGCCCATGCCACGCTTTCCGGCCAGCTGGTGACGCTGGAGACGGCCGAGGCCGCGATCCGCGATCTCGTCCGCACCCGCGAGCCGCGCCGCGTCAAGATCGAGGACATCCAGAAGCTCGTCGCGACGCGCTACAATGTCAGCCGCGCCGATATCCTCTCCGAGCGGCGCACCGCCGCGGTGGTGAAGCCGCGCCAGATCGCCATGTATCTGGCCAAGTCGCTGACGCCGCGCTCGCTGCCCGAGATCGGCCGCCGCTTCGGCGGGCGCGACCACACCACGGTGCTGCACGCCGTGCGCAAGATCGAGAAGGCCATCGGCGAGGACCGCTCGCTGCATGACGAGGTCGACCTGCTGAAGCGCATGCTGCAGGAGTGAGCGGGCCGAACCGACGATCCGGCGCGCCGGGCCGCGGCCCGGCGGCCAGATGATTGTGATCGCGGCGGCGCACGCTCTTGCGTGCATCGCGCCGGTCCTGCAATGTCGCCGGCCACTCATTCCGGCCCGGACGGTCCCGTCCGGGCGACCAGCGCCAGAAGACTAGCCCATCATGAAGGTCACGGTCGAACGTTCCACGCTGCTCAAGTCGCTCGGCCACGTGCATCGCGTGGTCGAACGCCGCAACACGATCCCGATCCTGTCCAATCTGTTGCTGAGCGCCGGTGAAGGCGGGCTGCGGCTGAAGGCGACCGACCTCGATATCGAGGTGGTCGAGACGATCCCGGCCGACGCGGCCGAGCCCGGCGCCACCACCGTCCCGGCCCACACCCTCTACGACATCGTCCGCAAGCTCGCCGACGGGGCGCAGGTCTCGCTGGAGACGACCGGCGACACCGGCCTCGTGCTGCGCTCCGGCCGCTCTCGCTTCCAGCTCCAGACCCTGCCGGAAAGCGACTTCCCCGACATCACCGCCGGCGAGATGGCGCATCGCTTCGTGCTGCCGGCCGGCGAGCTCAAGCGCCTGATCGACAAGACGCAGTTCGCGATCTCGACCGAGGAGACGCGCTACTATCTCAACGGCATCTATCTCCACACGATCGACGTGGACGGCCGCCCGGTGCTGCGCGCCGTCGCGACGGACGGGCACAGGCTCGCCCGCGTCGACACCGCCGCCCCGCAGGGCTCGGTCGGCATGCCGGGCGTGATCGTGCCGCGCAAGGCCGTGGCCGAGATCCAGAAGCTGCTCGAGGATGGCGAGAGCGAGGTCGCGGTCGAGCTGTCCGGCTCGAAGATCCGCGTCGCGACCGCCGCCGTGGTGCTGACCTCCAAGCTGATCGACGGCACCTTCCCCGATTACCAGCGCGTCATCCCCAGCGGCAACGACAAGCGCCTGACCGTGGACAAGGGCGATTTCGCAGCCTCCGTCGACCGCGTCTCGACCATCTCGTCCGAGCGCGGCCGGGCCGTGAAGCTCTCCATGGCGGATGGGCGCATGACGCTGTCGGTCACCAATCCCGATTCCGGTTCCGCGACCGAGGAAATCGAAGTCGATTACGAGGCGAGCCCGCTCGATATCGGTTTCAACGCCCGCTATCTGATGGATATCGCCGCGCAGCTCGACGGCGACACCGCGCTGCTGAAGCTCGCCGATCCCGGCTCGCCGACCGTGATCCAGGATCGCGAGGGCGCGTCCGCGCTCTATGTCCTGATGCCGATGCGGGTGTGAGGGCTTTCCGCTCGTGACAGCCGTCTCACGGCTGATCCTGCAGGATTTCCGTTCCTACGAGGCCCTCGATCTGACGATCGGGGGCCGCATCGTTGCGCTGATCGGCGAGAACGGGGCCGGCAAGACCAATCTCCTCGAAGCGCTCTCCCTCTTCGCTCCGGGCCGTGGCCTGCGCCGCGCCGAGCTGCCGGCCATGGCCCGTCAGGGCGGCGATGGCTCCTTCGCGGTTTCGGTCACGCTCGCCGGGGAGGCGGGGCGGCTCGGCGTCGGGCTGTCGGCTCCCGATGCGGAAGGCCGGCGGGCGCGGCTCGCCCGCATCGACGGGGAGGCAGCCGGCTCGGCGCTGGCCTTCAGCGAGTATCTGCGGCTGGTCTGGCTGACACCGGATCTCGACGGGCTGTTTCGCGGGGCGGCCGGCGACCGGCGCCGCTTTCTCGACCGGCTGGTGCTGGCGGTCGATCCCGGCCATGCCACGCGCTCCAGCGCGCTGGAACGGGCGCTGCGCTCGCGCAACCGCATTCTGGAGGAAAGTCCCGGCCAGGGCCAATGGCTCGACGCGATCGAGCGCGAGATCGCCGAGCTCGGCGTGGCGGTGGCGGCGGCGCGGTCCGAGACCGTGGCGCGGCTGAGCGGCATCATCGGCGAGACCCGCGAGGACGGATCGCCGTTCCCCCACGCCATGATCGCGCTCTCGGGCGAGATCGACGAGCTGGTGGCGCGGCTGCCGGCCCTCGATGCGGAGGATGGCTATCGCGACCTGCTGCGGCGGGGCCGCGCCCGCGACAAGGCCGCCGGGCGCACGCTGGTGGGGCCGCAGGCCTCCGACCTCGAGGTCCGCCACGGGCCCAAGGACATTCCGGCCGGCCAGGGCTCGACCGGCGAGCAGAAGGCGCTGCTGATCGGGCTCGTCCTCGCCCATGCCCGGCTCGTCGCGGCGATGAGCGGGATCAGGCCGCTCGTGCTGCTGGATGAGATCGCCGCCCATCTCGACCCACGCCGGCGCGCTGCGCTCTATGAAGGGCTTACCGGGCTGGGCTGCCAGGTCTGGATGACCGGGGCGGATGCCGCGCTGTTCGGCGATCTGCCAGTGGGCTCGCAGCGGGTTCTGGTGGAAGCTGGCAGGGCGATCAGCGAATAGGCTGGCCTCCGCCGCTTTCCTGCGGCACACCCGGCCCCATGTCCTCCTCCCGCGAATCAGAGGCCCGCGCGGTCCTGAAATCCGCCTTCGGCTATGATGATTTCCGCCCCGGCCAGTGGGAGGTGATCGCGGCCGCGCTCGCCGACGAAGATGTCTTCGCCGTGATGCCGACGGGCTCGGGCAAATCCATGTGCTACCAGCTGCCCGCGCTGGTGGCGGGCGGGCTGACGCTCGTGGTCTCGCCGCTGATCGCGCTGATGCGCGACCAGGTCGGGCAATTGGTGCGCGCCGGGGTGCCGGCCGCCTCGCTCAATTCGATGAACAGCGAGCAGGAGGCGGCGCAGGCCTGGGATCTGCTGAATTCCGGCAGCCTGCGCCTGCTCTTCGTCTCGCCGGAGCGGCTGGCCGGGGACGGGCTCGTCGGCCGGCTGAAGCGGCTCGGCGTCACGCGCCTCGCCATCGACGAGGCGCATTGCGTCTCGCAATGGGGGCATGATTTCCGGCCCGAATACAGGCTGCTCGCCAAGGCGCGGGAGGCTCTGGGCGGGGTCCCGGTCACCGCGCTCACCGCCACCGCCGACAGGCAGACGCGCGACGACATCGCCCAGCAGCTCTTCCCCGCCCCGCCGCATATGGTGGTGCATTCCTTCGACCGGCCGAACCTGAAGCTCGCTTTCGCGCCGAAGGACCAGCCGCGGCGGCAGATCGACGATTTCCTGCGCCGGCATCGCGGCGGCTCGGGCATCGTCTATTGCGCCTCGCGCAGCAAGACCGAGCGGCTCGCCGAGGGGCTGCGCGAGAAGGGCTGGAACGCCCTGCCCTATCATGCCGGGCTGGACCAGGCCGAGCGCAACCGCAACCAGGACGTCTTCCTGCAGGAGGACGGCGTCGTGGTCTGCGCGACGATCGCCTTCGGCATGGGCATCAACAAGCCGGATGTGCGCTTCGTCGTGCATCACGACATGCCGGCCTCGATCGAGGGCTATTACCAAGAGATCGGCCGCGCCGGACGCGACGGTCTGCCGGCCGACACGCTGACGCTCTACGGCACCGACGACATGGCGCTGCGGCGCCGGCAGATCGACGAGAAGGCGATCGACGAGGAGCGCCGGGCGATCGAGCACAAGCGGCTCAACGCCATGATCGATCTGTGCGAGAACGCGCTGTGCCGCCGCTCGGCGCTGCTGGCCTATTTCGGCGAAGAGGTCGCTCCCTGCCGGCACGGGCAGGCGCCGCTGCGCTGCGATCTGTGCGGCGAGGGCGCGCCCGCGCTCGCCGATGTCACGCTCGATGCGCGCAAGCTGCTCTCGGCCGTGATCCGCACCGGGCAGCGCTTCGGCGCCGGCCATCTCGCCGATATCCTCACCGGCTCGGCGACGGAAGCGGTGCGGCGCCAGAACCATGACGGGCTGAAGACTTTCGGCGTGGGGCAGGACAAGCCCAAAGCCTCGTGGATGGCGCTGACGCGCAAGCTCTTCGCCGCCGACGCGCTGGCCGAAGCCAGCCACGAGCATGGCGGCTTCCGGCTGACGCCGAAGGGGGAGGACATCCTGTTCGGTCGCGAGAGCATCGCGCTCAGGGCCGACACCCATGTGCCGCGCGCGCGGCGCTCCGAGCGCGAGGCGGCGCGCGCCGACGGGCTCGACGAGGGCACGGCCGGGCTGTTCGAGCATCTGCGCAAGCTCAGGCTCTCGCTGGCGCGGGAGGAGGGCGTGGCGGCCTATATCATCTTCACCGACCGCACCCTGATCGCGATGGCGCGGGAGCGGCCGGCGACGCTGGACGAGATGCGCCGCATCGACGGCGTCGGCGAGCGCAAGCTCACGCAATATGGCGAGGCCTTCCTGGAGGCGATCGGGGAATTCGCGGGGTAGGCCGAGGCGCATCTTCAGTCCGAGGAGCGAGGTGAAAACGCCCCTCTACGCGCACGCACGCGAGGGCGCGTGAAAAAGCCATCGTCAGCGGCTATAGTGGCCCCTCGAATCAAGAGGATCGCGGGCGCTTGCTCGCCCGCTCAGGAACCGCTTCATGACCGATGCCGCGCTCAGCGCCCAGCCCAACGAATACGGCGCCGATTCCATCAAGGTTCTCAAGGGGCTGGACGCGGTCCGCAAGCGGCCGGGCATGTATATCGGCGACACCGATGACGGC
>NZ_JBMDWH010000054.1:0-35733 GCF_048595345.1 Allobosea sp. | reverse complement strand
GGCGCCGGTGCATTCGGCGACATTGCCTTCCCAGTCCAGCATCATCGCGTCGGCATAGCCGCCGCGCTCCGCCTTGTGCTTGGAGAGCGAGCAGATCATGTAGAGCCCCGCCGCCTTCGCATGGACCGGCGCGCAGGCCGGATCGGGCCGGCGATAGGTCGCGACGTCGAGGCGGATGCCCTTCAGTTTGGCGGCCATGTCGAACATGCTCGGCCACTCCCAGACCGCGATGGCGGTGTGGATCGTGTTGTTCATGCCCGAAACCGCCATCATCTCCGAACCGCGCCAGGCGACCGGGCGCAGATAGGCGTCCTTCAGCCCGTTTTCCTTGAGGCAGAGATATTTCGCCTGGTCGAGCTCCGCGACCGAATAGGGGATCGTGAAATCCATGATCTCGGCCGAGGCGTGGAAGCGCTGCGAGTGCTCGGTGCACTTGTAGATCACGCCGTCATAGGCGCGCTCGCCCTCGAACACGCAGGAGCCGTAATGCAGGCCATGGGTCAGTACGTGGACCTTGGCGTCCTTCCACGGCACGAGCTTGCCGTCGAACCAGATGACGCCGTCGCGCTGGTCGAAAGGAATGACTGACATGGACTTGTCTCCTGGATGCCCCGTCGGCCCGGAACGCCCAGCGGGACCTCCGGAAACACGGGCATGGGTCGAAAACTGCGCTGGATGGAAAGGGATTGAAACTTTCGTTCGCTCAGTGCGCTTGACCGGTAATCTTCCGTCTGAGATATGTCAACAACCTTGACCTAATTTTTTGGAGCGGCAATGTGGTCGAAGCCCTGACGCGATCCGTACCGGCGGAGCCGGACGGCCCGGTACCTTTCGACCTGATCGAGCTGCTGTTCTTCGCCTATCGCGATTTCGTCGGCGATCCGGACCGCATTCTGGCTGATTACGGCTTCGGCCGCGCCCATCACCGCGTGCTGCATTTCGTCCAGCGCCGGCCGGGGCTGACCATCGCGGAGTTGCTGGACATCCTGCAGATCACCAAGCAGAGCCTCAACCGCGTGCTGAAGGAGTTGGTGGAGAAGGGCTATATCGAGCAGCGCACCGGCCGGCAGGACAAGCGCCAGCGCCATCTGCACACCACCCCGGCGGGGCAGGATCTGGCGCTGCGGCTGGTGCAATTGCAGTCCAAGCGCATCCGGCGCGCGCTCGACGCGGTGGGCCCGGAAGCCGCCGACACCGTGGCGCGCTATCTCGCGGCGCTGATCGACCCCGCCGAGCGCCCCAAGGTCCAGGGTCTGCTGGCCAGTTGATCGCGGGCCGTCATCGTGAGGAGCGTCGCGCCTGTGACCCTCTCCTCCCCTTGTGCTAGACCCGGAGGCACCGCGCCGCCGGGCGCTCCGGAAACCGCCTGGATGAGCTTCACCGAGACCGCCGCCAAGCCGCCCCGCAAGATCCTGCCGGACGAAGCCCCGCATGTGCTGGTGGTCGATGACGACCGGCGCCTGCGCGAATTGCTGGCCCGGTTCCTCGGCGACAACGGCTACCGCGTCACCACCGCAGCCAATGCGGCCGAGGCCGATCTGCGCCTTGTCACCCTCGTCTTTGATGCGATCGTGCTCGATGTGATGATGCCCGGCGAGAACGGCTTCGATTTCGCCCGGCGCTTCCGCGGCGGCTCCTCCGTGCCGATCCTGATGCTCACAGCCCGCGCCGACGGGCGGGACCGGATCAACGGCCTCGAGATCGGCGTCGACGACTATCTCGCCAAGCCCTTTGAGCCGCGCGAACTGCTGCTGCGGCTCGGCAACATCCTCAAGCGCACGATCGTGGTCGATGCGCCGCAATCCTCCACGCGGCCGGAATTCGTGCGCTTCGGCCCCTTCATCTACGGGCTTTCGCGCGGCGACCTGCGCAAAGGCGAGGAGACCATCCGCCTCACCGAGCGCGAGCGCGAGATCCTGACCCTGCTGGCCGAGCGCGCCGGCGAGGTGGTGCCTCGCGAGGAGCTGGCCGCGCAAGGCTCGGCCGCCAATGACCGCACCGTCGACGTGCAGATGAACCGGCTGCGCCGCAAGATCGAGCCCGACCAAACCGACCCGCTCTATCTTCAGACCGTTCGCGGCGTCGGCTACCGGCTGATGACGGACCGCCCGTGAGCGCAGCGCGCCGCCATGGCGTGGCCCTGCGGCAAGGCGCGCGGCGGCTGGCCGGAGCCCTCGCTGGACTCGCCCATGAGGCCAATGCCCGGCTCAAGCCGGCTCTGCGCCGCGTCGGCCAGCCGCTCAACCTCGTCGCGCGGTACATGCCCAAGGGGCTCTATCCCCGTGCGCTGGTGATCGTGATCGCGCCGGTGGTGATCCTGCAATCGGTGATCGCCTATGTCTTCATGGAGCGCCATTGGCAGACCGTTACGCAGCGCCTCTCGGCCGCAGTCTCGGCCGATATCGCCATGCTCATCGACGTCTATGAAAGCTATCCCCAGGACCCGGACCTCAACACGCTCTCGCGCATAGCCGCCGAGCGGCTGGGCATGGATGTCGACATCATCCCCGATTCCGACCTGCCGGCACCGGGGCCCCGCCCCTTCTTCTCGCTGCTCGACAGCGCCCTCTCGACCGAGCTCAGCCAGCAGGTGGCCCGCCCGTTCTGGCTCGACACGGTCGGCCGCTCCAGCCTGATCGAGATCCGCATCAAGCTGGGCAAGGACGTGATGCGCATCCTGACACGGCGCAACGCGGCCTATGCCTCGAACAGCCATATCTTCCTGGTCTGGATGATCGGCACCTCGCTGATCCTCTTGACCATCGCCGTGCTGTTCCTGCGCAACCAGATCCGCCCCATTCTGAAGCTGGCCGATGCGGCCGAGGCCTTCGGCAAGGGCCGCGACGCAGAATTTCGCCCGCGCGGCGCCCGGGAGGTTCGGCGCGCCGGCAACGCCTTCATCGAGATGAAGCGCCGCGTCGAGCGCGCCATCGGCGAGCGCACGACGATGCTGAACGGCGTCAGCCACGATCTGCGCACCATCCTCACCCGTTTCAAGCTCTCGCTCGCTTTGATGGAGCGCTCCTCCGAGATCGACGCCCTCGAAAAGGACATCGACGAGATGAGCCGCATGCTGGAGGATTATCTCGCCTTCGCGCGCGGCGATGCCGGGGAGACGGCGGTCGAGACCGATATCCGCGCCCTGCTGGAAGAGCTGAAGGCCGATGCCGAGCGCCAGGGCCACCAGACGGAACTCACCGTGGTGGGCGACCCGCTGGTCGTCATCCGGCCGGACGCCTTCCGGCGCCTGCTGACCAACCTCGTCTCCAACGCCGCCCGCTATGGCGACCGCATCGCCATCCGCGCGACGCATGATGCGCGCTACCTGATCGTGATGGTCGAGGATGACGGGCCTGGCATTCCCGCCGAGCAGCGCGAGGAGGTGTTCCGCCCCTTCTTCCGCTTGGACGAGGCGCGCAATGTCGATGGCGGCGGCACGGGGCTCGGCCTCGCCATCGCCCGCGACATCGCCCGCGCCCATGGAGGCGACATCATCCTGGCGGATTCGGAGCTGGGGGGATTGCGGGCGACGGTGAGGCTACCGGTTTGACGCCTCGTCCTTCGGTTTGTGTCGCGGGAAGGCCAGCGAGAACCGGCAGCCCTGCGCCAGGTTCTCCGCCCGCAACTGCCCTTGCAGCTGTCCGGCGAGACTGGTGATGACGCGGATGCCGAAGCTCTTGCGCGCGGCGGCGAGGTCGAAATCGGCCGGCAGGCCGCGCCCGTCATCTTCGACGACGAGCCGCAACTCCTCCTCTCCGGCCTGAAGCGCGACCACGACTTTCCCCGGCCCGCCCGGCTCGAAGGCGTATTTCACCGCATTGGTCACCAGCTCATTGACCATCAGCCCGATCGGAATGGCGAAATCGGCGTCGATGACCACATCGTCGGCCGAGCAATCGATCGTCACCCCATCGACCGAGCGGCCGAGAGACTTGCACAACTCGCGCAGGAACTCGCCGATATTCACCTCGCCGATGCGCTCGCCCTGCCAGAGATGGTTGTGGACATGCGCGATCGTCAGCACGCGATGCTCGGCATCATGCAGCAGCGTCTTCGCCGCCGGATCGGCGACACTGTTGGCGTTGATGCGCAAGAGGCCGCTGACCACGCCGAGGCTGTTTTTGATGCGGTGGCTCATCTCGCGCATCAGCATCCCCTGCCGGTCCAGCGCCTTCTGAAGCTTTGCATCCGAGCGATTGCGCTCAATCGCGGCGCCCAGGATACGCGCACAGCCATTGAGGAAGACGACATCGTCTTCGTCGAAATCGCCCGGATCGGAACTGTCGACCTCCAGCACGCCGAAGGGTCCGTCATCCTTCCCGCCGAGATCGATCAGGACATTCACGGCGCGCCGAATGCGATAGGCTGCGAGCAACGCCGGCGTGCGGAACCGCGTCTCCTGCGTCAGATGGTTGGAGAGAACCGGCTGCCCGGTCTGAAAGGCGAAGCCGGCGGGCGATTCCAGATCGGCGCCCAGCGTGGCATGGCCGATCTCCTCGGGGCGCCAGCCCACCCCCGCCCGCATCAGCAGGACGCGGGGGCCATGCAGAAACTCCAGCGCCTTGCAGAACGGCGCGTCGAGCCCCTCGGCACAGAGCTCGGTCGCGCGCTGCAGAAGGCCCGGAAGATCGCCCTCCCGCAGCGCCATGCGGCCGAATTCGGCCAGCAGCCGCTGCTGTTTCAGCCGATAGGCCAACTCATCGCGCCGCACGGGCTCATCCGGCACACCCGCCGGGGTCTCTTCGATCTGCAAGCCCGATGCCTCCGCGCGTCACGGCGCGGCGCATATGGGTGAGGCGACGCGGTTTGTCCAGCTTGAGCGCCGCTCTGCATCCAATAAGAGTATTCTATCATAAATACTCGTAATAATTGTGTTCATGCTGACGTCGCGCTAGGCTCGGTCGCGGAACTGGGGTGGGGAGCGGCATATGCGGTGGTTTCGGGCTGCCTTGTTCATCATGGTGGTGGGCCTGCTATTCGGCCGGGAAGCCCGGGCCGAGACATGGCAATGGAGCACCGATCCGAAACCATCCTATCTCGGCCTTTGCCCGACGAACGACGCGACGAGGAAGCGTGATCGCATTTGCAGCGCTTATATCTCCGCCTCCTTCAAGCAGGAGGCGATGCCGGAACAGGCACTCTTCCTGCGCGAGCGGCTGATCGCCCTGATCGAAAACTACGATCGCTCGGCGAACTGGGCCTATGACTGGTACCATCGGCTGGTTGCTGCAGCACTGGTAATCGCCGCGATCAGCGCTGTGTGGACTTGGTGGCGCGGTACCGATGTGCAGAGGATCGCCGTCTTCGGCGGGATCCTGGCCGTGATCATCGCGGCATTGACGGCGTTCGGCTACAATACGCAATTCAAGGCTCATTTCGCCGCATCGCGCAATCTGACGGTGGTCAAGGATCAGATCGAGCTAGCGCTGATCGGCGCTGCTCGCGAAAATCGGCCGATCGAGACAGCCACGGTCGCAGCTTGGAACGACAGCTACCAGAAGATCGTCGCCAAGCATGTCGAGGATTTCGGCGGCGCGTTCACGCCTCCGGTGGCTTTGCTGGGCCAGTAAAGGCCGCTCGCCGAGCCTCGAGCGCGCCCCTTCTTCGACGCCGGGAGCCCAGATCGCCGGTCACGGCACGTCGGCATGACGCGGCGCGCCGAGGTCATGCCTCATGAGGATGCGCGATGCGCCTTCGGGATGCGCTTTGTCTAGAACAGCCGCCCGCCATCCGGCACGGCCTGCCCCGGCCCGATCAGCACGACCTCGCCATCGGCATCCGGCACCCCCAAAGTCAGCACCTCCGAGCGGAACTTGCCGATCTGACGCGGAGGAAAGTTCACCACCGCGAGCACCTGGCGCCCGACCAGCTCTTCCGGCCGGTAGTGCTTCGTGATCTGCGCGGAGGATGATTTGCGGCCGATCGGCTCGCCGAAGTCGATCACGAGCTTGATCGCCGGCTTGCGCGCCTCGGGATAAGGCTGAGCCTCGACGATGGTGCCGACGCGGATATCGACCTTCAGGAAATCGTCGTAGGCGATCGGCGCGGCGGCCGCTGCGGAGGGGGCCGGTCCGCTCAAAACTCGGCCCAGCCGCTGTCTCGGGAGTTGACGGCCGCTTTGCGCATCGGAGCCGCGACCTCGACCCGAGCGGGAGCCGGCTTCGCCGCGGCCGGGCGGGGCGCGGGCGCGGCTGCGGCCTGCATCGTTTTCGCCATGGCCTTGAGCCCCACGATATCGCCGCCGACCTGAAAGCGCGCAACCAGCGCCGCGAGCCGATCGGCTTCCTGCGACAGGGCGTGGGCCGCGGCCGTGGACTGCTCGGCCATTGCCGCGTTCTGCTGGGTCGCCTGATCCATGTCGGCCACGGCCGCATTGACCTGCTGGAGGCCCGAGGCCTGTTCCTGGGCCGCGCTGGCGATTTCCGCGACGAGCCCGGTCGCGCGTTCGATCTCCGCGGCCATGCGCTGAAGGGCCCCGCCGGTCTGTCCGACGAGCTGCACGCCCTTCTCGACCTCGACGGTCGAACTCTCGATCAGCGTCTTGATCTCCTTGGCGGCGGAGGCCGAGCGCTGGGCCAGAGCGCGCACCTCGGAGGCGACGACCGCGAAGCCCTTGCCGGCATCGCCCGCACGGGCCGCCTCGACGCTGGCGTTCAGCGCCAGGAGATTGGTCTGGAAGGCGATCTCGTCGATCACCACGACGATCTGGGAGATTTCCGAGGCCGATTTCTCGATGCCGCCCATGGCGGTCACCGCGTCGCGCACGATGCGGGTGGACTGGTCGGCCTCCGCCTTCACCTGCGTCGTCGCTTGATTGGCGAGGCGGGCGCTTTCGGCGGTTTGGCGCACGGTGGCGGTGATCTCGTCGAGCGCCGTCGCGGTCTCCTCGACCGAGGCGGCCTGCTGCTCGGTGCGGCTCGCCAGATCGTCCGCCGCCTGGCTGATTTCGGTCGAGCCCGACTTCATGCTTTCGGTGTTGGTCGCGATCTGCCGCATCGCATCCTGCAGCTTGGCGATGGCGGCGTTGAAATCGTCCTTCAGCTTGGCGTACTCGGCCGTGAAGCGCTCCTCGATGCGATAGGTCAGGTCGCCATCGGAAAGGCGCTCGAGCCCGATCCCGAGCGCGTTCACCACGTCGGCCTGGATGCGGCTGTGCTCGGCCCGCTCGGCATCGCTGCGGCGGCGCTGGCCCTCGGCGGCGTCGCGATGGCCGGCCGCCTCCTGTTCCATGCGCGCCTTCTCGACCTCCATCGCCTTCTTCGCCAGACCAGCGTCACGGAAGACGACCAGCGCCCGCGCCATCGCACCGATCTCGTCCGCCCGGTCCTGATGCGTGATCTGCGTGTCGAACTTGCCGGCGGCGAGAGCGGCCATCGAGGCGGTGGTGGTCCGCAGCATCGCGGAGGCGCGGCGGCTGAGCACCGTCACCAGCGCGATCATCAGAAGGCCGAGCGGCACCAGCACCTTCGCGACGCCGGCGAGCATGGCGGTGAACTTGGCATCGACGTCGTGCACGTGCAGGCCGGTGCCGACAGCCCAGTTCCAGTCCGGAATGCCGCTGACGAAGGCGATCTTACGCGTCGCGTTCTGGTCGCCCGGCTTGACCCAGAGGAAGTCGAAGAAGCCGCCGGGGCCGCCCGCCTTCGCGATGGCGATCAATTCCTGCACGAGCAGCTTGCCGCTGGGGTCCTTGAGGCCGGAAAGATCCTTGCCGACCATGTCAGCCCGCGGATGGGTGACGCTCACGCCGTCGAACGTATAGACGAAGTAGTAGTTGCCATCGTCGAAGCGCGCGCCGGCCACGGCGGCGATCGCCTGCGTCTGGGCCTCGGCCCGGGTCATCTCCCCACGGCCAGCGCGGGCGCGGTAGGATTCGATGGTCGTGCGCGCGATTTCGGTGGCGTGCTGCACCTCCTGGCGCTTCAGCTCGATCATCTCGTCGCGCGCCTGCAGCAGCGTGAAGCCCAGACTCGCGACCGCGATGACGATCGAAAGACCCGCGATCAGCGCGAAGGAGCGGCTGATCGAGAGATTGAAGAGCGCTCGAAACATGGACATCCGGGGAACCCGAGAGGTTAAATTCCTCTCAGCATCGCCTCGATTGTCTAAGCTTCGCTTAACGCTAACGAAATTTTACCCGGCATGCCGAGGCCGTCAGATCGCCGGAACGTAATCCTGCGGCTCGTCGCCGCTGCGCATCGTCTCCGCCCGCTCCCGGCGCCGCGCCCGCACCGGCCGGCCGGAGCAGAATGCCCGCGCCAGGCCTCGCAGCGGCGCCGTCAGCCGGTGGACGTCCTCGACCCGCCCCATGATCCGCCCCGCCGTCTTCAGTTCCCCGTCGAGCCGGGCCATGGTGCGCGACAGCTCCGGCTCGTCATCCTCGAGCCAGACCTCGCAGACGCGCGCCATCAGCAGCACCGCTCCCTGAACGCGCAGGTTGCCCAGCGCATCCTCGGTCGGGATGCCGGCGGAGGCGAGCATGTAGCGCCAGGAATTCACCGCGCCCTTGTTCAGCGCCGCCAGAGCGAGGGGGTCGCGCCGGATCACCGGGGCGATGCGGCGCAGCCCGGCCTTGTAGGGCGCCATCGCATCGAGACGGCGCATCACGAGATCGAACAGGCGTTCGCGGATCGGCTCGCCGGCGAGATCGTCACCGCTCTCGGCCAGGACCGCCTCATCGACGATGCGGGTGACGCCGCCCAGCATGGCGAGCTTCGACGGGAAGAGGTTGCGCAGCTCCGCCAGCGACAGGCCGGCTTCGGCCGCGATGTCGGGCAGCTCGATCGCATCCCAGGGCCGGATCGCGGCCAGGCGCATCAGCGCATCGACGGCCCGGCGGCGCGGATCGAGCGGCTTGCCGCCGGCGGTCGGTTCGTCGCTGGCGGGGGTGGCGGAAACGGGCGTGCTGCTCATCGGACGGCTCCTCGCGCTTCGCTGCATCGCCTCAAGCTAGGAGCCATCGATGGCGGAGAAAAGGCCGATCAGCCCGACAACTCCCCGGCGCGACGTTTGGCAGCAGCCACGGCCCGCTGCATCAGCGGCGCCAGCCCGTCCGTGGCCATCAGGACTTCGAGCGCCGCCGCGGTGGTGCCGCCCGGCGAGGTGACGTTCTGCCTCAATGTGGCCGGCGGCAGCGGCGACTGGAACAGCAATTCGCCCGCGCCCTCGATCGTCGCCCGCGCCAGCCGCTCGGCGACATCGGCCGGCAATCCCGCCTCGGTCCCGGCCTTGGCCAGGCACTCGACCAGATGGAAGACATAGGCCGGTCCGGAGCCGGACACCGCCGTCACCGCGTCGATCAGCGCCTCGTCATCGAGCCACTCGACCTTGCCGATGGCTGAAAGAAGCGCGTCGGCCGTGGCCCGCTGCGCGGCGCTGACACCCTTGCCGGGCGCCGCCGCGGTCGCGCCGCGCTGCACGGAAGCGGGAAGGTTCGGCATGGCGCGAATGATCGCGCCCGCATTCGGCAGGCGCGTCGACAGGTCGCCGAGCGTCTTGCCGGCGAGGATCGAGATGAGCAGCGTCTTGGGATGGATGAAGGCCTGAACCGCGGGAGCGGCGGTATCCAGCATCTGCGGCTTGGTCGCCAGCACCACGACCTCCGCAGGCGCGATCTCCTTCGCGGAGGGGTTCAGCAGCATGCCCTTCGCGGCCGCGAGATCGACCATCTCGTCGGAAGGCTTCGGGTCGATGAGGCTGATACCCTTGGGATCGATGCCGATGCGCAGCCAGCCCTCGAGCATCGCGCCGCCCATCTTGCCGGCGCCGATGAGGACGAGCGATTGCGGAAGGCTGGCGGACATGGCGAGGCTCGCGGGCTGAGACGGTCTGCGGGGCCGATGACGGCGCCCCTGCGCGGAGCAGACCCCGCCCGGTCGGCCGGGTCAAGGGCGCCGGCGCAGGCGCTCAGGCCTCGCCCATCGTCTCCAGCATCGCGCCTTCCAGCCCGTCCTTGGCGTTCTTGCCGGCCCAGACCACGAACTGGAACGCCTGATAATAGCGCTCGCAGGCGTCGATCGCGGCCTTGATCAGCGCCACCGCCTGTTCCTCGGTGGGCTCGGCCCCGCCCGAGAGCAGCATGCCGTGGCGATACATCACCACGCTCTCGCTGCTCCACAGATCGAAATGGCCGAGCCAGAGCTGCTCGTTGACGAGGCTGACCAGCTGCAGCACCTCGCCGCGGCGCCGCTCCGGCACCTTCAGGTCGAAGGCGCAGGCGACATGCAGCGCCTCCACTTCGGCGAGCCAGGTGATCGCGACGTGATAATCCGACCAGCCGCCCGTGACGGATACCGACAGCTCGTCCTCGCTGTCGCGGTCGAAGCTCCAGTCGTTGAAGGCGGCGAGACGTTCGAAAAGGTCGAGAGGGTTGCCGGGCCGTTCGAGATCGGCATCCAGGTCGAGGTCCATCATGCCCTAGGTCCACCTCCGGGCAGGGGCGCCCGGCGCGTTCGAGAAGAGGAACACGGCGACAGGAAACGGAAGGAACGCAACACACTTCCGGGGCGCTCCGAGAAGGCCCGCGAGCTCGCGCGGCGGCATGAATCCGCCAGACGAATCAAGTCTTTCCAACGACGATAGCGCAGGCGCTGTGACGCTCCCAACACGGCGCCGAAGCTCCCCGGATTCGGGGGCGCCGCTCAATCCCTCACGGCTGCTGTCCACAGCACATGGCTGTGGACGGAGGTGGCGGGGGGCCGGGGCCGAAAAAAGCCCCCGTCCCGTCGGCTGCCCTGACGGGCTCGCCGAAGACGAGGGCTTTGATGAACCGGCAGGGTCGCGGCAGGCGAAAGACCCTGAGCCCAGCGCCGAAGAGCGCCTCAGGCCTTGGGCAGCTTCGCTTCCAGCTCGGCGAGGCGCGCGGCGAGCCTGTCGTTCTCCTCGCGGGCGATCAGCGCCATCTCGCGGACGGCCTCGAACTCCTCGCGGCTGACCACGTCGAGCTCGCGCAGCAGCTTCTCGATCTGCGTCTTGACCACGGTCTCGACCTCGCGGCGCACGCCCTGGGCGGCGCCGGCGGCATCGGTGGCCAGCCGCGCGATATCGTCGAGAAAGCGGTTGCTGCTGCCGACCATGATCCAAACTCCCGCAAGGCGCGTGGCCCCGGCCGGGCCCTTCGCGTCGATCCGGCGTCTATATGGGAGAAGCAGGCTCTCTCCGCAATCGAAAGCGGGCTGCAGCCCTTGTCGCTGCGACGATCTGGACCGCGGGGCCGAACGGCCCTAGAAGGTCGAAGCACAGGGAAGTCTCGAAGCGATCCACAGCCCAAAGGGCGGGAGGCGTCATGATCAACCGTTTGAGCGGCCTCGTTCTGGGGCCGGCCGTCGCGCTGGCGCTCGCCGGCTGCCAGGAAACCACCCAGACCGCCCAGCGCCCGCGCGTCGATGCGCCTGGCGTTCCGGTGTCCGTCCAGAGCATTTCCGGCGCGCCGGACGATGTGACCACGAGCTTCGCCGGCCTGCTCGGCGAGGCCGCGGCCGAGCGGAAAATGGAGATCGTCCCCGGCGACAAGCCGGCGCGCTTCAGGGTGAAGGGCTACCTCACCGCCCAGCCGACCGAGGATGGGCAGACCGCCCTCGCCTTCGTCTGGGACGTCTATGATTCCACCCGCCAGCGTGCCCAGCGTGTCCAGGGCGAAAGCATCGGCAAGCGCAGCGCCGGATCCGACCCCTGGACCGGCATCGACCGCACCGTGGTGGCGAAGGCGGCCTCGGAATCGATGGACGCGATCGCCGGCTTCCTCGTCACGATGCCGGAGGCCGAGACCACGACCGACAAGGCCGGCAAGGCCGGGGCCGACGGAGCCAAGGCCAGGACCGCGACCGCGACGGGCGGCGACCGCAAGCGCCTCTGACGACCCGCGCCGGGCGACCGAGGCGCGACGGGCGGCCATCGCCGCCCGTGTCACATGTTTTACATGCCCGTATTGCAGCGCAGCGGTCGACTCCCCGCCGATGCGCTGTTAAGAGGCCACGCAGTCGCGCCGGCCCCCCGGCTTCGCACGCCTTTCGCAACGGTACGCTACGGCATGGCCTCTCATTTCAAAGTCGTCGCCGGCAATTCCAACCGGCCGCTCGCCGAAGCGATCTGCAACCATCTCAGCATTCCGCTCGCCAAGGCCTCCGTCCGGCGCTTCGCCGACATGGAGGTCTTCGTCGAGATTCAGGAGAATGTGCGCGGGCAGGATGTCTTCGTCATCCAGTCCACCTCTTTTCCCACCAACGACCACCTGATGGAGCTGCTGATCGTCACCGACGCGCTGCGCCGCTCCTCGGCCAAGCGCATCACGGCTGTGATCCCCTATTTCGGCTATGCCCGGCAGGACCGGCGCGCCTCCGGCCGCACTCCGATCTCGGCCAAGCTCGTCGCCAACCTGATCACCCATGCCGGCGTCGACCGCGTGCTGACGCTCGACCTGCATGCCGGGCAGATCCAGGGCTTCTTCGACATTCCCACCGACAACCTGTTCGGCGCCCCGCTTATGGCGCGCGACATCAAGGACCGGCTGGAGTGGAGGAACGCGATGGTCGTCTCGCCGGACGTCGGCGGCGTGGTCCGCGCGCGGGCTCTGGCCAAGCGCATCGACGCCCCGCTCGCCATCGTCGACAAGCGGCGCGACCGGCCGGGCGAATCCGAGGTCATGAACATCATCGGCTCCGTCGAGGGCCGCTCCTGCATCCTGATCGACGACATCGTCGATTCCGGCGGCACGCTGGTGAACGCCGCCGAGGCGCTGCTCGCACAGGGCGCCAAGGAGGTCTATGCCTACATCACCCATGGCGTGCTCTCGGGCGGGGCCGTGGCGCGCATCGCCGGCTCCAAACTCAAGGAGCTGGTCATCACCGACTCGATCATGCCGACCGAGGCTGTGAAAGTGGCCCGCAACATCCGCGTCCTCTCCATCGCCCAGCTGATGGGCGAGGCGATCGAGCGCACGGCGAGCGAGACCAGCGTGTCGAGCCTGTTCGATTGAGGATACGTTGACACCCTCAGCCCTCATCCTGAGGAGCCGCGGAACGCGGCGTCTCGAAGGATGGCTCTTGAGGCCCCCGTTTCAACTGGAGCATCCTTCGAGACGCGCCTGCGGCGCTCCTCAGGATGAGGGCTGCGGGCAACCGGAGCATCTCGCATGACCTCCCGCGCGCTCGTCCTCTTTTCCGGCGGCCAGGATTCCACCACCGCCCTCGCCTGGGCGCTGGAGCGCTTCGACGCCGTCGAGACGGTCGGCTTCGATTACGGCCAGCGTCACCGTGTCGAGCTGGAATGCCGTCTTGCGATCCGCGAGAAGCTGCCGCGCCTGTCGTCGCTCTATGCCGAGCGCCTCGGGCCCGATCACCTCGTCGATCTGGCCTCGCTCGGCGCCATCTCCGAGACCGCGCTGACGCGGCAGAGCGAGATCGCCTTTGCCGAGACCGGTCTGCCGACCACCTTCGTGCCCGGCCGCAACCTGATCTTCCTCACCTTCGCGGCGGCGCTGGCCTATCGCCGGGACGCCAGGCACATCGTGCTGGGCGTCTGCGAGACCGATTATTCGGGCTATCCCGACTGTCGCGACGACACGATCAAGGCGATGCAGGTAGCACTGGGGCTCGGCCTCGATAGGCGCCTCGTGCTGCACACCCCGCTGATGTGGCGCGACAAGGCGCAGACCTTCGCGCTGGCTCGGCGGCTCGGTGGCCAGCCCCTGCTCGACCTGGTGATCGCCGACAGCCACAGCTGCTATCTCGGCGACAGGACCACCCGGCATGACTGGGGGCATGGCTGCGGCCATTGCCCGGCATGCGATTTGCGAGCTAAAGGCTTCGCGGCTTTTCTCTCAGCTCCCGACGACAGCGGACCTTCTGATGACTCGTGATCGCCAGCGCATCCTCGAAGGTGCCATCGCACTGGTTCTGTTCGGCCTCACGATCCCGGCCGCCAACTGGATGATCGGCAATGTCGGCACGGTCTGCGTGCCGAACGGCCCCTGCCTCGTGCCGGTCTGGCCCGGCATCGCCGCTCCCAGCGGCGTGCTGATGATCGGCCTGGCGCTGGTGCTGCGCGACATCGTCCAGCGCCGCCTCGGCCCGGCCTTCGGCGTCGCGGCCATCCTGATCGGCACCGCGATCTCGGCGATGATCGCCCCGGCCGCGATCGTGACCGCCTCGGTCAGCGCCTTCCTGCTCTCGGAGCTGGCCGATTTCGCCGTCTACACGCCGCTTCAGCGCAAGCGCTTCGTGACGGCGGTCTTCGCCTCCGGCGTCGTCGGCCTCGTCGTCGACTCGGTCGTCTTCCTGTATCTGGCCTTCGGGAGCCTCGATTTTCTTGCCGGGCAGATCATCGGCAAGATCTGGATGATCCTGCTGGCCTTGCCGCTGATGCATCTGCTGCGCCGCCGCGACGAGAAGCTCGGGCTTGTCGCCGCCTGAGCGCGCTGCGGAAACCCTGCCCCGTCTAGGGTGGATGTCACGCAAGGCCACAATTTGAGATGCCGCGGAAACGAGGAGTTTACGGCCCTCGGGCATAGCTGTCCCATGGTCAGCATTCCCCCTGGGCAGCAGGCCGCCGGCTCGACCGAGCGTCTGCAATCTCTCCAGAACGAAATCCTCGAGGCGATCGCCTATGGCGAGCCGCTGGTTTCGATCGTCGAGCGGCTCTGCCACAGTGTGGAAGCGATCTCGCCCGGGGTCATCTGCTCGGTCGTCACCGTCGATGCCGAGCAGCGGCTGGTGGCTCTGGCCGCCCCGAGCCTTCCCGCGCATTACACGGCGGCGGTCACAGGCTTGCCCGTCGGTCCGCGCGTCGGCTCCTGCGGCACGTCGATCTATCGCGGCGAGCCCGTCTGCGTCACCGATATCGCGACTGATCCGCTCTGGGTCGGGTTCGAGCAGATCGCCCTGCCGATCGGGCTGCGCGCCTGCTGGTCGAGCCCGATCCGCGCCCGCAACGGCCGTGTCATCGGCAGCTTCGCCTTCTACTACCGGCAGGTCCGTGGCCCGGACGAGCTGGAGCAGCGCATCGTCGCCACCTGCGTGCATCTGTGCGCCATCGCGATCGAGCATGAGGAGGTGCGCTCGCGCAGCCACCGCCTCGCTTATTGGGACACGCTGACGGGCCTGCCCAACCGCGTCTCCTTCAACGAGGCGATCATGCGGATGACCGCCGAGCCGCCGCTGCAATTCGGCCTGATGCTGATCGACATCGACCACCTCAAGGCGATCAACGATACCATGGGCCATGCCGCCGGCGATGCATTGATCGCGACCGTCGGAGCCCGGCTGCAGGCGGTGATCGGAGATGCCACCGCGTGCCGTATCGGCGGCGACGAATTCGCCGTGCTGCTGCCGGGCTGCGACCAGGCGAGCCGCATCCGCTCCCTCGCCTGCGCCATCCTGGCGGCTGTCGCCGTCCCGCTCGACCACGAGGGCCACGCCATCGTGCCGAGCGTCACGATCGGCGCGGTGCTGGCGGGCGAGGATGGCGACGATGGCGTCACGCTCCGGCAGAACGCCGATTTCGCCCTCTATCATGCCAAGGAAACCCGCCGCGGCGGCTATGTCCGCTTCAGCAACGGATTGCGCACCTCGATGACGCGCCGCCTGCAGAACCGGCGCGATGTCGACCGCGCGCTGACCGAGGGGCGCATTCTCGCCTATTACCAGCCCGTCATCAGCCTGGAGACGGGCGCCGTCACCGGCGTCGAGGCCCTGGCCCGGATGCGGATGCCCGATGGGCGGATCGCCTCGGCCGGCGAGTTCCAGGAAGCGATGGCGGATCCCAAGATCGCCTATCGCATCACCGGCCAGATGCTCGGCGCGATGGCGGCGGACATGGCGGCATGGGCCCGCGCCGGACTGGACATCAATCATATCGGGCTGAACGTCACCTCGGCCGACTTCAAGAAGGGCGATCTCGTCCAGCGCGTCTTGCGGGCGCTCGACAGGGTCCAGGTCGCTCCCGAGCGTTTCGTCATCGAGATCACCGAGCAGGTCTTCATGGGCGGGCGCAAGGACGGCGTCGCGCGCACCATCGAGCAGCTGCGCAGCCACGGCATCGCCGTCGCGCTCGACGACTTCGGCACGGGCTTCGCGTCGCTGACGCATCTGCTCGAGTTCCCGGTCGACATCATCAAGATCGACCGTTCCTTCGTCGCGGCCGCCACGACCGGCTCGCGCAGCAGTGCGATCGTCGAGGCGATGGTCAATCTCGCCGACAGGCTCGGGATGAGGGTCATCGCCGAGGGGATCGAAACCGCCGATCAGGCGGAATGGCTGAAGGCCATCGGCTGCCATCGCGGCCAGGGCTATCTGTATTCGCAGGCGCTGCCGGCCGGGATGATGGGCGAGCTGTTGCAGCGCCTCGGCCGCAGACCGGCGACGCAGGCCCAGGCCCTGCCCGCCCTGACCGCGAGCGCCGCCTGAACGGGCTTGAGATCGCGGCGCTTTTCGCTTATGAGCGCTGCCAGCGACCGACTGACACCCTTGGAGGCACGGTCGCGGAACGAAACGGCCGCCGCTGAGGCGGCCTTCTCTTTTGAAGTAAGGACATATCCATGACCGCCGTGAAGCAAATCGAGGCTTCGGCGCGCGCACTGGTCGGCAAGGGGGCCGCTCGTGCCGTTCGTCGCCAGGGCCAGACGCCTGCCGTGATCTATGGTGGAAACACCGCCCCCGTCGCCATCGCGCTCGACGCCAACAAGACCCGCCAGCTGATTTTCGGCGGCCATTTCCTCACCACGATCTTCGAGATCGCCGTCGAGGGCAAGAAGGAGCGCGTCATTCCGCGCGACTACCAGCTCGACCCGGTGAAGGATTTCCCGATCCACGTCGATTTCCTGCGCGTCGCCAAGGGCCAGACCGTCACGGTCCAGGTTCCGCTGCATGTCGTCGGCCAGGACGAGTGCCCCGGCGTCAAGGAGGGCGGCGTCGTCTCGATCGTCGAGCACAGCCTCGAGATCACCGTCGAGCCCGAGAAGATCCCGGAGGCCTTCGAGGTCTCGGTGGCCGGCCTCAACATCGGTGACCAGCTCGAAGCCAAGGTCATCAAGCTGCCGGCCGGCGCCAAGCTGACCTTCGGCGACGATGCGACCATCGTCACCATCGCTCCGCCGACCGTCGAGGAAGAGCCCGAGGCCACCGCCGAGGAAGGCGCTGCCGAGGCGGGTGCCGCCAAGGAGTGACCAGCCCCGGCTGGTCCTGTCTGAGAATGCCAGACGGCCGGGTTTTCCCGGCCGTCTTCGTTTGCAGAGGGTCGTGAGATGCTGATCTTCGCCGGTCTCGGCAATCCGGGTGCGCGCTATGCCCGCAACCGCCACAATATCGGCTTCCTGGCGCTGGACGAGATCGCACGCAGCCACCGCGCCTCGCCCTGGCGATCCCGCTTCCAGGCGGAGGCCAGCGAGGCCACCATCGGCGGCGAGAAGATCGTCCTGCTGAAGCCGCAGACCTACATGAACGAATCCGGCCGCTCCATCGGCGAGGCGGCGCGCTTCTTCAAGGTGGCCCCGGCGGATGTGATCGTCTTCCATGACGAACTCGACCTGCCGCCGGCCAAGCTCCGGGTGAAGCTCGGCGGCGGAAATGCCGGGCATAACGGCCTGCGCTCCACCACCGCCGCGATCGGCAACGACTATCGCCGGGTCCGGATGGGAATCGGCCACCCCGGCGCCAAGGAGCTCGTCCACGCCTATGTGTTGAACGATTTCGGCAAGGTCGAGCAGCCCTGGGTCGAGGATCTGTGCTCAGCCTGCGCCGATTTCGCCCCCGCGCTGGCCGCCCATGACGATGCCGGCTTCCAGAACAAGGTGCATCTGTTCATGGAGGCGCGCGGCCATGCCGAGGTGAAGCGTCTGGGCGAGAAGAGCGAAGGCTGACCCTTCGCGCGCCCATGGTCGCCCTGCGACGCATCAATAGGGCAGCTTCGCCCCACCCTTGGCGATCGTGATCCGGCTCGTCCTGTAGCTGCCATCGGCCTCGCGGCTCGCGGTCATCGCGATCTGCGCGCCCGCCTTCAACTCGCTGGTTTCGGCCGTCGCCGCCATCAGGATCGTCGCCTCGGGTCCGATCGTGACCTTCTGCTCGCCGCCGGGATAATTCAGCACGAGCCCTGCGCCATCGACGCGCGAGACCGTCTCGGCCACGGTCGCATTTGTCATGGTCGAGTCCGGCAGCACGCCCCAGGGCCGGTGCCCCTCACCCGTGCCGCGCATCGCTTCGGGGAAGATGAAGACCTGCACGGCAAGCAGCGTCCCGTCCGGTTGCGGCCGGGCGCCGACGCCGACGAAGCTGCCCTTGGCGATGTCGGCCACCTTGCCCGGCACCACGCCGCCGACCGAGAAACCGGGGGCGAGCGCGACCTTCGCCTCCCGCCCCTCGGCCGTCTTGAGCGTCAGCAGCGACCCCTCCACGGTCTCGACCTCCCCGCGCAGGCGGGTGCCGGGGGTCTGGGCTTCCGCCTGCAGGGGAAGAAACGGGAAACTCGACACGAGGATCGCGGCAGCGAGGAGGCGACGCATGAGGCAGGTCCCAGCAAATCAACTCTGCCGGATGCAGCGCTTTCCAAAGCGAGATCGCCATGCACGTTCGCGTGATCGGATCGCCGCTCTTGGCCGTGTCGACACTTGTCTTTACGAACCCCGACCGCAATAAGTCACCGAATTCTCAATTGTCGCGACAGCCGCGTGGGCGTCGCATCAGGTAGGCGATCATGGGCTTCAAATGCGGTATCGTCGGCCTGCCGAATGTCGGCAAGTCGACCCTCTTCAACGCGCTGACGCAGACGGCGGCCGCCCAGGCGGCGAATTATCCGTTCTGCACCATCGAGCCGAACGTCGGCGATGTGGCGGTGCCCGATGAGCGGCTGGAGAAGCTCGCCGCCATCGCCGGCTCCAAGGAGATCATCCCGACGCGGCTGACCTTCGTCGACATCGCCGGGCTCGTCCGGGGCGCCTCCCGCGGCGAAGGCCTCGGCAATCAGTTTCTCGCCAATATCCGCGAATGCGACGCCATCGCCCATGTCGTGCGCTGCTTCGAGGATGGCGACATCACCCATGTCGAGGGCAAGGTCTCGCCGATCGACGATATCGAGACGATCGAGACCGAGCTCATGCTGTCGGATCTGGAAAGCCTCGAAAAGCGCGTCCTGCCGCTGGAGAAAAAGGCCAAGTCCGGCGACAAGGAGGCCAAGGAGGCGGTCGAGCTGATGAATCGCTGCCTCGTGCTGCTGCGCGACGGCAAGCCGGCCCGCATGGCGGAGGTTCCGGCCGACCAGAAGCGCGCCTTCGAGCTGCTCGGCCTGCTGTCCTCCAAGCCCGTCCTCTATGTCTGCAATGTCGAGGAGGAGAGCGCCGACAAGGGCAACGCCTTCTCCGAGCTGGTGAAGAGGCGCGCCGTCGAGGAAGGCGCGGTCGCTGTCGTCGTTTCGGCCAAGATCGAGAGCGAGATCGCGGTGATGGCCGAGGCCGATCAGAAGGACTTCCTCGAAGCCGTGGGGCTGGAGGAGCCGGGGCTCAACCGCGTCATCCGCGCCGGCTACAAGCTGCTCGATCTCGTGACCTACTTCACCGTGGGCCCGAAGGAGGCTCGCGCCTGGACCATCGAAAAGGGCACCAAGGGCCCGGCCGCGGCCGGCGTCATCCACACCGATTTCGAGAAGGGCTATATCCGCGCCGAGACCATCGCCTTCGACGACTACGTCGCCAACAAGGGCGAGGCTGGCGCGCGAGAAGCCGGCAAGTTCAGGCTGGAAGGCAAGGAATATGTCGTCGCCGATGGCGACGTGCTCCATTTCCGCTTCGCCAACTAAGCATCGGCGAAGCACGCGGGCGAGGCCGGTCATGCTGCAATTCGAGGATTTCGTCGCAGGGCAGAGCGAGCGCACGCGGGCCCTGACCGTCTCCCAGGACGAACTGGTGGCCTTCGCCGCGCGCTACGATGCCCAGGATTTCCACATCGACCCGGCGGCGGCACAGGCGAGCTTCGTCGGCCGGCTGATCGGCTCCGGCTGGCACAGCTGCGCCCTGACGATGCGGCTGATCGCCGAGGATTTCCTGCTGGACTCCACCGGCATGGGCGCCCCTGGCATCGACGAGGTGAAATGGCTGCGCCCGCTGCTGCCCGGCGACAGCCTCAGCGTCCGCCGGACGGTGCTGGAAACGAAGGCCTCCCGCTCCCGCCCCCAGATGGGGCTGGTGCGCTTTCGTCTCGAACTGCTGAACGGGCGCGACGAGCCCGTGATGGAACAGACCAATTGGGTCATGTTCGGACGGAAAGGCTCCGGCGTCGAGCGCCAGCCGCCCGGCGACTGGCTGGCTCATTCGCCGCTTTATGAGTCCCCTGCCCGGCAGAGCCCGCTGGAAGCACCGGCCGAGCCACCGGAGCCCACGCGCTTCTTCGAGGATCTGGAGATCGGCCGCAGCCATGAGCTCGGCAGCTTCGTGTTTTCGGCCGAGGAGATCGTCGCCTTCGCCCGCAGCTTCGACCCGCAGCCCTTCCACCTGGACGAGGGCGCCGCGGCCAACTCCCTGTTCGGGCGCCTCGCGGCCTCGGGGTGGCATACGGCGGCGGTCTGGATGGCGGCCATGGTCTCGCACCGCAAGCGCCAGCTCGCCGCCACCACCGGCCGGCCCGCGCGCCTCGGCCCCTCTCCCGGCTTTCGCAATCTGATCTGGACCAGGCCTGTCTACGCCGGGGACCGCATCACCTACCGCTCCGAGGTCACCGACAAGCGCCTGAGCGCGTCGCGGCCCGAATGGGGCCTGTTCTTCCACCGCAACACCGGCACCAATCAGAACGGCGAAGAGGTCTTCCGCTTCGAGGGCTGCGTGTTCGTGGAGCGCAAGCCCGCCTCGGCGTGACGCGCCTTACTTCAGGAGATGCGGCGGCAGCGCCGGCTCGACATTGTGAAGCGTGATCGTCACGCGGCGGTTGGGCGACAGATAGGGATTGTCGGGAAAGGCCGGCTCGGTATCGGCCCGGCCCACCACCGACGAGAACCGGTCGTTCGGAAAGCCGGCGCCGGAGAGGATTTCGCGGACCGCCAGCGCGCGGCCGGCCGTGAGGTTCCAGGGATCCGCGGGAGGCACCGAGCCCGGCCGCGCGGCCGAGGTGTGGCCCGTGATCGACAGCTTGTTGGGCAGCGCGCGAAGGGTCGGCGCCAGCCCCTCGAGAACCGTCCGGGTCCGGTCATAGGGTTTCACCGAGCCTTCCGGAAACATTGAGCGGCCGGATTCGTCGACGAGCGAGATCGTGACGCCCTCCTTGGTCTGCTCGACCAGAATATTACGTGAGAGTTCCGCGACTTCCGGCATTTTCTGGAGCGCCTGGCGGATGCTCGCCACGGCGCTGTGGTTCTGCTGTTCGACCTCGGGCGAGCGCGAGACGTCGCGCTCGCTGGTGCGCCCGTTCTCGTTGCGGCGGGCGCCGCCCTCCTGGCCGGGGCTGCGCAGCGGCGCATCGCGCTTGGCCGAGGATTTGTTGCCGGACTGGTCGACCGCGGTGCCGGACAGGATGCCGCCCGCGCCGCTCGTGCTGGCGCTGAGCGCGGCCGGCGCGAAATACTCGGCAAGGCCGTCCTTCTGCTCCTGCGTCGTCATGCTGATCAGCCACATCAGCAGGAAGAACGCCATCATGGCCGTCACGAAGTCGGCATAAGCGATCTTCCAGGCACCGCCATGGTGCCCGTGACCGCCCTTCTTGATCTTCTTGATGATGATCGGCTGGACGGGGTTGCTCATCGTCTCTCTGCTGCGCTCGCGCCCGTCAGACGGGCAGGTTGGCGGTGGCTTCCTCGACCTCGCGGAAGGTCGGCCGCACTTCGCTCATGAGAGCCTTCCGGGCGAACTCCACCGCCATCACCGGCGGCTGGCCGCCGATATGGGCCAGCAGCCCCGCCTTGAGCGACAGATAGTATTTCGCCTCGGCCTCGAAGGTGCTCTTCAGCGAGGCCGCCATAGGCGCGAAGAAGCCATAGGCGACGAACACGCCGAAGAAGGTGCCCACGAGCGCGCCGCCGATCAGATGCCCGAGCACCTCCGGCGGTTCCTTGATCGCGCCCATGGTCTTGATGACGCCGAGCACCGCCGCGACGATGCCCAGCGCGGGCGTGCCGTCCGCGATCGACTGCATGGCCGTGACGATCCGCTCCTGCTCCTGGTGGTGCGTCTCGAGTTCCTCGTCCATCAGCGCGTCGATCTCGTGGACGTTGTTGGCGCCCATCGTCAGCATGCGCATGTAGTCGCACACGAACTCCACCGCGTGATGGTTGGCGGCGAAGGTCGGGAAGGCGTTGAAGATCGTCGAGTCGTGCGGGTTCTCGATATGCTGCTCGACGGCGAGCAGCCCCTTCTGCTTCACGAACTTGTAGAGCGCGAACTGCATGCCGAGCAGCTCGACATAGGCGTTGCGCTTGTATTTCGGGCCCTTGAAGATCGTGCCCAGCATCGAGGGCACGGCCTTCAGCACCGGCCCCGGGTTGCCGATGATGAAGGCGCCGATCGCCGCGCCCAGAATGATGACGAACTCGAAGGGCTGCCAGAGCACCTCGAGATGGCCGCCCATCGCCGCATAACTGCCGAAGACGCAGGCGAAGATGATGATGGCGCCGACGATCAGCCGCATGGTTTCCCACCTTTGCGCCGCCACGGGGACAACCCGCGCGAACCCGCTCCTCCTTCGACCAAATGAACGATCGAGGTTAAGAGGGGGTTTAGGGGGTGGCGCGCGCGTCGATTCGACGCTGCCGGGCTCGCGTTTTGCGCTTCGAGCCGTCGCCGCCGAGCCTCTTGCGGCGGGTGACTCCGACCCGCCCAGCCTGTACCGGGCCGCGAATACCCGTCTGGCACGAGGCGTCCCGATGCAGTAATAAGACCGCGCCGCGTCGGCATGGCCCATATGTGATGCAGCGCAGCAGGGATTAGATGCCGCGAGCGCGGCCGGGATGATGTCGATGCAGGTTCAGACCAAGTCGTTTCAAATCGATTTGCCCGATGCCTGGATCGACAGGACAGTCTATGTCTGGTCGGCGCCCCCTGCCGGCGGCGCGATCCCTCCGAACTTCGTCGTCTCGCAAGATCGCATGGCCCAGGGCGAAGAGTTCGTCGGCTATGTGAACCGGCAGGTGGAGAGTCTGCGCCAGACTCTGGAGGGCTGGACGCTGCTGGAGCAGCGCCCCTTGCGTGCCTTCGGGACCGAGACCTACGAGATCCTCTTCACCTGGAAGACGCCGCAGGCGCTGATGAAGCAGCGGCAGATCTTCGTGCTGCACCAGGGCGACGGCATCATGAGCCTCGGCTGCACCGCCACGGCCGGCGCGTTCCAGACCGCCGATGCCCAGTACTTCCAGGCGATCCTCGCCAATTTCCGTCTGGCGGGCTGAGCGATGGCGGATGGAAAGCCGGCAGCGCGGATCGGGGACGAGATTTCCCATACCAGCGCGCTGACGGGCTTTCTGGCGGGCGCGGCGGTGGGACTGGCGGTCGGCGCCGTCATCGTCGCCGCCACGGTCGCGACCGGCGGCGCGGCGTTGGCGGTGGTGGCCGCCGCCGGCGCAGCCGCAGCCTCGACCGGCGGCATGGCGATGGTCGGCGGCGCGTTTGGCGCGACCTTCAGCGCCCCCAGCGGCGCCATCGCCCCGGTCTGCTCGCTGAACGTGCTGATCAACCAGCGCCCGGCGGCGCGCGCGGTGCTGGATTTCGCGCTCTGCTCGAACCACGCGCCGGGCCCGCCGAAATCCATCGCCACGGGCGCGATGTGGGTGATGATCAACAGCCAGCCGGCGGCGCGAATCGACGAGATGACCGTCTGCGGCGCCAAGATCTCCTCCGGCTCCCAGAACGTGCTGATCGGCGGCCCCTCGGGCCAGATGCTGCCCATCGCCTCCGAAATTCCCGAATGGATGATGACGGCGGCCAAGGTGCTCGTCATCGGCGGAACCATCGTCGCCATCGGCGCGGGCGCGGCGGCAGCCTTCATGGCGGGCGGAACCTGCGCGCTCATCACCTTCGCCGGCACCACCGCCGGCGAGATGCTCCTCGGGGCGGCCGGCTCGGAGGTCGGCGGGGCCATCGGCGAATATCTCGGCGGCGAGCGCGGCCGCATCATCGGCGAGACCCTCGGCGGAATTGCGGGCGGCTTCGCCGGCGGCAAGCTCGGCGGCCGCATGGCGCGCGGCCACCCGGTCGATGTCGCCACCGGCGAACTCTTCACCAGCGCCGAGGATTTCACGCTGCCTGGGCCGGTGCCGCTGGTCTTCCGCCGGGTCTGGATGTCGAGTTCGAGCGAGACCGGCCGGACCGGCGGCCTCGGCTGGAAATGGCACCACCCGCTGGCGGTCCGGCTCGTGCGCAAGGACGGGCAGTTTATGGCGCGGCTGGAGGATGGGCGCATCGCCCTGTTCCGGACGCCGGAACCGGGCAAGCCGAGCCTCAACATTCCCGAGAGTCTTCTGTTCGAGACGGTCGAGGGGCAGTACCGCCTGCGCGATTTCGGCGGCCGCTGCTGGCTCTTCCAGCCCGCGGCCGCACAGCCCGATCTGTGGCTGCTCGGCGCGATCACCGACCAGAACGGCAACCGCATCGCGCTGGGCCATGACGAGGCGGACCGCCTGACGGAGATCGTGGACAGCGGCGGGCGCCGTCTGGTGGTCGACAACGACGACGCTGGCCGCATCGTCGCGATCCGCATCGCCACCGGTGCCAAGGGTCAGGCCGCGTGGCTGCCGCTGGTGCGCTATGCCTATACGCCCGAGGGCGATCTCGCCGAGGCGCTGGATGCGACGGACCAAGGCTGGTCCTATGCCTATGCCGACCATCTCCTGACCAGCGAACGCAAGCCCGCCGGGATGAGCTTTCTCTTCCGCTGGAGCGCCGGCACGGCGGATGCGGGTCCGCGATGCATCGAGACCTGGGGCCGCTCGGCCAGCGGAGCGCACGACCGGCTGCACTATGCGCGTTTAGTCCGCCAACCGCTGCGGCGCGAGACGCGCGTCTACGACGCGGCGGAGCAGGAAACGCTCTATTGCGACGATGGTCTCGGGCGCGTGCGCTACATGCGAGGGCCGGACGGCGTCGAGACCTGGTATGCGCGGGACGTGGCCGGCCATCTGCTGGAGACGCGCAACAGTCTCGGCCAGACGGCCCGCAACGCCTATGACCGCCTGGGCCGGCTGGCGCGGCGCAACAATTTCGCGGGCGTGGCCGAAACCCTGTCCTATGTCTCGGACGACCTGAATTCTCCGCTGGTGGGCCTGGTCGGCGTCGTCCAGCATGCCGAGAGGGGCACGCACCGGCTGGATTACGACAACCGCGGCAATGTCACGGTAATGGTCGATCCGACCGGCCGGCGGGTCCATATGCTGCGCGACGCACGCGGCTTCCCGCTGGCCAGCCAGGACGGGCTTGGCGTCATCTGGCGCTGGCAATGGGGCCCCAATGGCGACCTGCAGGCCGAGGGGCCGGGCGCCCCGCGCCGCTTCTACGCCTATGACACGCTCGGGCGGGTCGTCGAGCTTCGCAACGCGACGGGCGGCACGATGCGGCTGGGCTACGATGCAGCGGGCCGGCTCGTCGAGCAGAACCTCGGCGACGGGCGTGCCGTGCGCATGGCGCGCGATGCCGAGGGCCGCATGATCCGCCATGTCGACCCCCAGGGCGGGACGACCGTGTTCGACTATGACGGCCTGCGCTATCCGGTGCGCGAGACCCGGCCGGACGGAACGGTGCTCACCTTCGGCTATGATTTCGAGCAGCGGCCGAAGACGATCGTCAACGCCCGCGGCGAGCGCCACCAATGGGTCTACGACGCCATGGGCGCGCTGATCCGGGAGACCGGCTTCGACGGGCGCGAGACCCGCTTCGAGAGCGATCGCTTCGGCTTCCTCGCGAGCACCGTCGAAGGCGGCGAGCGCACGCGGTACAAGCGCGACGAGCGCGGCCGGATCGTCGAGAAGCACTTCGAGGACGGCAGCACCCACCACTTCGAATGGGCGCCCTGCGGCGAGATCGCCCGCGCTGCAACCCCGGACGCGACGGTCGAGCGCCGCTACGACGAGGCCGGCCGCCTGGTTGCCGAGCGACAGGGCGATCACGAGATCGCCTATGAATTCGACGAGCGCGGTCGGCGCCTGCGTACCGTCCTGCCCGATGGCCGCGCCGTCGCGTTCCGCTACGACGATGCCGGCGATCTGGCGGCGATCCGCTTCGGCGAGCGTGATATCTGCCAGTTCGGCCGCGACGCCGATGGCAGGATCACCGGGCGGATGCAGCGCGGCTCGGCTTTGGAGCAGGCCTTCGATCCGCAAGGGCGCATGCTGCGCCAGCGGCTCTCCACCCGCGCCGGCGACAGCCGCAGCACCCTGGTGCAGCGCGACTACAGCTATGATCCGCTCGACAACCTCGCCCAGATCAGCGACTCGCTGCGCGGCGTCACCGGCTATCGCTACGATGCCCTTCAGCGCCTGACGGCGGCCGAGGGCTGGTCGCCCGAGCGCTTTACCTATGACGCGGCCGATAATCTCGTGGATGTGGCGCAGGCCGCCGCTCCGGCCCGGCCGGAGGCGCTGCCGCAGGCCTTCGGCAACCGCGTCTCGGTGATGGGCGACCGGCACATCACCTATGATCAGCGTGGCAATGTCGTGCAGATGGTCGCCGGTGCCGGCGGCCACACGCGCAGCGAATTCAGCTATGGCGGCAACCACATGCTGACGTCGATGGTCAGGCGCGACCGCCATGGCCTGACCGAGGCGCGCTATGGCTACGACGCCTTCAACCGCCGGGTCTTCAAGCGCGTCGAGACGACGCCCGGCGCCGACAACGACGCCGCCCCAAGCGTCAGCGCCACGAGCACCTTCTGGCTCTGGGACGGCGACCTGCCGCTCGCGGAGTGGCAGGAAGGCGAGCCACCCTTCTCGTCCATCTACCTGTTCGAGCCGACGACCTTCAGGCCGGTGGCGCTGCTGCGCGGCGAGGAGGGCATGGCCTATCACTATGTCAACGATGCGCTGGGCACGCCGCAGGAACTCGTCGACGAGACCGGGCGCATCGCCTGGTCGGCCCGCTACCGAGTGTTCGGCGCCGCGGCGATCACCCAGGGACAGGATCTCGCCCAGCCGCTGCGCTTCCCCGGGCAGTATTTCGATGCCGAAAGCGGGCTGCACTACAATCGCAACCGCTATTACGATCCGCAGATCGGCCGCTACACGCAGCCCGATCCCAGCTTCCTGCTCGGCGGTCTCAACCTCTTCGGCTATCCCGCCAATCCCACGCGGCTGATCGACCCACTCGGCCTCGTTCCGCTCGATCAGGGCGGGTACTCGGTCTACCACATCATCAACAAGCGCACCGGCGAAGTCGCCTATGTCGGCATCACCAACAATCCCGATGTGCGCCAGGGCCAGCATATGGATAGCGGCCGCCTCGGGCGCGGCTATCGCATGGAAGTGCAGGAGCGCAATCTGAGCTACGCCCAGGCGCGCGGTTACGAGCAGGCCGACATCCAGCGCTTCGGCACGCGCGACACCAGCCGCATCGGCGAGCCGATGCGGGCGGGCGAGCCGAACCGCGTCTGGTCCTATGACCCGGCCCGCGTCAATAACCCCAACGATGCGCGCGCGCAGGCCTTCGACGAGCATTACCGCGAGCGCATGGCCCAGCACGGAGGATGCGGATGAGCAAGGTTTCGCAATTCAAGCGAGGGCAGTTCTTCGCGGCTCCCCTGCTCGGCGGCGGCTATGGCTATGGCTATTTCACCTCGGTGGATGTGCCGCTGATGAAGCTCGTCAACGCCTATGACCGTCTCGGCCAGACCCCGGACATCCCGGACGACATCGAGACCGCGCCGCTGATCGTCGAAAGCCTGCCGATCGGCGGCTCCGAATTCACGCTGAGCCCCAAGCGGGCCGCCGAAGATGGCGAGCGCTGGATCCTGTCGGATCGGATCCTCGCCGACCCGCCCCTGCCGCAGAAGCGCTTCTTCATTCAGGGGCGCAACACCCGGCCGGTGGTCATCGACGTGCTGGGAGAGCAGGCCGACCGGCCAGCCACCCCGGCGGAACTGAACGAACTGCCGACCTACGGCTCCGATTTTCCACCGACCACGACCAACACCATCGAGGTCGCTCTGCGCCGCATCGACATCGACCCGGACGATTTCTACCCCGAGGACTTTCCGCGCCAGTAGGCGGGCGGGCGGCCTGTCAGCCTGCGCCCGCGCGCCAGTTCAGCAATTCGCGGCTGATGCCCGCGGTCTGGCTGTCGAGGGCCAGCATCGCCTCCTCGACCTGCCGGGACGCCTGATCGAGCGCGGTGACGCTGTCCTGCGTCATCACGGCTTCGAGCCGCAGCCGCTGAAGCGAGGCCAGGATCGCCCGGCCCTCGTCGAAGACCGTGTGCATATCGCCCTCGATATCGGACGAGACGCCGACATCGCGCCGCAGATCGGCCGCCAGCTGCTCGGAAGCCTCGCCATCGGCCGCCAGGCTCGCCGAGAGCCGGCCGATCTGCGTGGTGACGTCACCGATCGCCGAGCGGATTTTGAGGCTGCGCGTCTCGATATCGGCAGTGGCGGCGGCGGTGCGTCCCGCCAGGATCTTCACCTCATTGGCAACGACGGCGAAGCCGCGCCCCGCTTCGCCCGCCTTGGCGGCCTCGATCGTGGCGTTCAGCGCCAGGAGGTTGATCTGGCCCGCCACCTGTCGGATCAGGGCGACGACCTCGTCGATGCTGGCGGCGTCCTCGCTGAGCTTCAGCGCACGCTCCTCCATGGCGCAGGCGGAGAAAGCCGCCTGCTCGCTGCGCTGTGCGATCAGATCCAGATGGGTGTGGACGCCATGGATCACCTCCGCGATCGCATGCGAGCGTCCAAGAACGGATGAGCCCGCCAGTTCGAGCGCGCTCGCATGGTTCTCCGCGTCCTTGAGAAGGGCGACGCTCTTGCCCGACAGGTTCTCGACGGCTTGGGTCGCGCCGTGGATCGCGGTCGAGGAGGCGGCGACATGCGCGCGCAGGCGCCGCAGATCGGTCTCGAGCGCGGTGTTGAGCTGCTCCAGCCGCGCGGCCCGTTCCAGCCGCGTCGCGGCGGCCTTCTCGGCCTCCAGTTGGAGACCCTGCGCCTCCCGCTGGCTGTCCTGCAGGCTCGACAGCGCCTTCGCGACGATGCCGATTTCGTCCTTGCGCCCACGATGGGGCACGGCCACACCGATCTCGCCAGCGGCGATACGGCCGATGACCCGGCTGAGATCGGACAGAGGCCTGACGACCCGCAGGGCCAGCAGGAGAACCAGCCCCAGCAGCAGGGTCGCGATCGCAGCGCCGATCATCCCGACCCGGTGCGTGATCACCTTGGCTTCCGAGATCGATGTGGCGATCGGCTGGACGACCTCGATCATCCCGCGCACGTCACCGACCTTCCAGGCTTTGAAAGGCGAGTCGGGATGGGAGTTGTGGCAGTCGACGCAGCCTTTCGCCATGCGATCGGCGACGGCCACGCGCAGCACCGCCTGCTGACCCTCGCCCTCCACCCGCCAGAAGGGCGTGCCCACACCTTTCGACACGGTATCCCAAGCGTCCTGCTGGAAACTGTCGAAGGGCTTGCGTCCCTGGCGGGCCGGCCATGGCAGAGGACTGAGCAGCGAAAGCGTCGTCTGGCTGCCGGATGCATAGCGTGCGAAATCGGCCAGAAACGTCGTCGGTGCGGGGATGGCGCGGTCGATGCCGGCGTGATGGGCCGAAGCGGACACCCCCGGCACGCCGGTGACCTTGGAGACCACATTGTCGGAATAGAAGCCGCGCAGCTTCAGCAACTGCTCGGCAGTGGCGACCGCACGCTCCCGGGCCGCCCGGATTTCCGTGGAGAGGATGAAGCCCGGCAGATAGACGAGCACCGCGAGGGTGGCGATCAGGCTGGTGACGGCGATGGGAAGCAGGATCGACCAGAGCAGGGAACGTCGCCTCGCCATGGCGAAGCCCAGCTGCGGCAGAGACGGTGCATCGGGCATGGTGTTCAAGGAAACCGTTATCTGCGTCGACGTGTTGAACCTCACCCTAATGCCCCGGCCTTAACCGAAAGTAAGAACGTCCGGCGAAAAGGCTCAGGCGCTACGTCATCCTTTGGTTTTGTCTGGATTGACCTGAGTCAAGACACTGGTGGCTGGCCGATGCCGTTGCGGCGGGCGAGCGTCCCGCCGGGCCGGGTCGGCGCCCGTCAGGTGCCGCAGAAGGTGGCGGCGACACGCTCATGCGGCTGCGGCGCCAGCGCGTAATCGGCATGCTCGGGCTGCTCGTCGAACGGCTTCGCCAGAACCGCCATCAAGGTCTCGAAGGGTGCGAAATCCCCGTGCTCGACCGCCGCCTCCAGCGCGGCCTCGACGCGGTGGTTGCGCGGGATGAAGCGCGGATTGGCGAGCCGCATCGCGGCGGCCCGCTGCTGCGGCGTCGCGACCTCGCGGCCCAGACGCTGCCGCCAGCGTTCCGCCCACGCCTCGAAGACCTCGGGCGCGCCGAACAGGGCCTGCGTCGTTCCCTGCCCGCGTGGGTCGGCATCCTCGGCCAGACTGCGAAAGGTCGCGGTGAAATCGGCCTGCGCCCGTTGCATCGCCTCCAGCAGATCGCGAACCAGCGCGAAATCCCCCTCCTCCTCCCGAGCCAGGCCGAGCTTGCGGCGAAAACCCGTCAGCAGCGCCGACTGGAACGCGGGCCAGAAGCCGCCCAGCGCCTCCTGCGCCATCGCGATGGCCGCGTCCTCCTCCGCCGAGAGCAGCGGCAGCAGCGCCTCGGCCAGCCGCGTCAGGTTCCACAGCGCCATCGGAGGCTGGTTGCCATAGGCATAGCGCCCGCGCTCGTCGATCGAACTGAACACCGTCGCGGGGTCGTAAGCGTCCATGAAGGCGCAGGGCCCGTAATCGATCGTCTCGCCTGCGATCGACATGTTGTCGGTGTTCATCACCCCATGAATGAAGCCGAGGGTCATCCACTGCGCGACGAGCCGCGCCTGGGCCGCGATCACCGCCTCGAGCAGCCCGAGCGCCGGCACGGCATGGCCGGCCGCCTGCGGATAATGCCGCGCCACGACATGGTCGGTGAGGGCCGCGAGCGCTTCGGCATCCCCCCGCGCCGCGAAGAACTGGAAGGTGCCGATCCGGATATGGCTCGAGGCGACGCGGGTCAGCACGGCGCCGGGCAAGGCCCTCTGGCGGCGGACGGGCTGGCCTGTGGTCACCGCGGCGAGCGCGCGGGTGGTGGGCACGCCGAGCACCGCCATCGCCTCGCTGACGATGTATTCGCGCAGCACCGGGCCGAGCGCAGCCCGCCCGTCGCCATTGCGCGAAAACGGCGTCGGGCCCGAGCCCTTGAGCTGAATGTCGTAGCGGCGCCCGTCCCGGCCCAGGACCTCGCCCAGCAGGATCGCCCGCCCGTCGCCGAGCTGGGGGCTGAAGCCTCCGAACTGGTGCCCGGCATAAGCGGTCGCGATGGGAAACGCGCCCTCCGGCACGGCATTGCCGGCCATCATCGCCACACCCTGCGGCCCTGCGAGCCATTGCGGGTCGAGCCCGAGCGACGCCGCCAGCGTCTCGTTCAGCCGCACCAGTTGCGGCGCCCTCACGGGAGTGGGATCCAGCCGGGCAAAGAAGCGCTCCGGCAGGCGCGCATAGGAATTGTCGAAAGCGACGGTGGCCATGCCCGAAACATAAGGGCGTCGGCGCCGGCCGCAACATCGGCCCATGAAGCGGGTCCGCTGCCGACGATGGCGACCGAGTCAGCCGGCCCGCAGGAGCAGCTGGGATGCCTCCACGCAGGCCACCTGGTCCCGGCCGCGATGCTTGGCCCGGTACAGCGCCGCATCGACGCAGGCATAGAAGGCCGGTCCATCGACCGGGCCCCGCACATGGCCGTGGCCGATCGAGACGGTGAGCCCTTCGAGGCCGGGGGCGAGCTCGTGCCACGGGGCGTTGCGCAGGATCAGCCGGGCGGCTTCGGCGAGCGCGCCGGTGGCCTCCCCGCCGATATTGGGCAGGAGGATGCCGAATTCCTCGCCGCCGAGCCTCGCCACGAGGCGGCCGGCCGGTGCCGGCATCTCCTCGATCAGCCTCGCCACCTTCTGCAGGCAGGCATCGCCCACGACATGGCCGAAGGCGTCGTTGATCGCCTTGAAGTGATCGACATCCATGATCAGCAGGGAAAGCGGCTGCCCCTTACCGGCCTCCGCCTCCAGTTCCGCCATGAAGCGGCGCCGGTTGGCGAGCCCCGTCAGACTGTCGGTCTGCGCGAGTTGGGCAAGTTCCGCATTGGCCTGCCGCAACGCCTGCTGCATCTCCATCAGCGCCATTTCCTGGCGCTTGGCGGCGGTGATGTCGGCATGGATGAAGCAGCCCAGGCCCTCGGCACTGCGCCGCGCGATCACGCGCCGCCAGCGCTGGCCGGGCAGCTCGATCTCGCAGGGCGCCCCGTCATAGCGCAGCAGGTTGCGCACGATGGCGCGCAGCGCGGCCGCGGTCGAAACGTCGCGCCAGCAGGCGGCGATGACCTCGTCGAGCGGCAATCCCACGATCGGCCGCTCCTCGCCGATATCGTAGAGCTGCCGGAAAGCCGCATTGGCTGCGATGATGCGGTCCTCGGCGTCGAGAATCGTCGCACCGTCGGGGATGAACCGCAGCGCTTCCAGCATGGGCTGGGCGTCCTCGGCGACGAGGCCGGCTTCGGGCGCAGGATCGAGCGCCTGCCACATCCGCACCCGGCCGCCATTGGGCGCCCGCAGGGAGGAAGCCCGTAGCCGCCGCCCGCGATGGCTGAACTCGAAAGGCCGGGTCTGGTTGCGATGACGCGCGATGCCCTCGCTGATGAAACGCTCGATGAAGGGCAGTTCCTCCGGCGTCAGCTGGACGGCGTAGAACCGCCGCAGATTCTCGGAATAGGGCTCGCCGCAATGGATATGCCCGTCATGCTCGGGAAAGAGCTGGAGAAAGCTTCGGTTCCAGCTCAAGGCGCACAGATCGGCGTCATACTCGCAGGCGCCGATGCCGAGCATGTCGAGACAGTCGTGCAGATAGCGCGAGACGAGCATAGGACCAGCGTTAGGCGACAATGCTTAACGCGAGGTAAGATCGATCGCTCGCATCAGCCGAGCTTGCCGTATCCCGCGAAGCGCTCCGTCACCCGTTGCATCTCCGCCTCGTCCAGGATCGCCGGCTCCAGCCCGGCGGCGAGCAGATCGAGATATTGCCCGGCGAGATTCTCGACTTCGCTGACGATCTGGTGGGCACCGGCGAGCGTGCCGCCGAGCGCGATGACGCCGTGATTGGCGAGCAGAACCGCCTTGCGCCCCTCCAGCGCCGCCACAGCGTTGCGCGCCAGCTCCGGCGTGCCGAAGGTGGCGTAATCGGCGCAGCGAACATCCGCTCCGCCGCAGAGCGCGATCATGTAATGGAAGGCGGGAATGCCGCGCCGCGCGCAGGAGAGAGCCGTCGCCCGCGGCGAATGGGTGTGGACGATGGCCTGCGCCTCCGGGCGCGCCTGATAGATGGCGGTGTGAAACGGCCACTCCGAGGAGGGTTTGCGCTCGCCGGCCAGCACGGTGCCGTCGAGCGCGAGATGGATGATGTCCTCAGGCTGCGTCCGCGCGTAAGGGAGGCCCGAGGGCGTGATCAGCAGCCCGTCGCCGAAGCGAGCGGAGACATTGCCGGATTTGGAGGGGCAGAAGCCCGCCGCATCGATCGCCTGCGCGACGGCCACGATCTCGCGCCGCAGCGCCGCCTCGCTCATGCCGCCGCTCCTTTGGCGAATTCGGGAAACAGGCCGGCGAGCCCGTCCGCACTCGCCGCGCAGACGCCGCGCTCGGTGATCAGCCCGGTCACGAGCCGCGCGGGCGTGACGTCGAATCCCGGATTGGCGACAGGGCTCCCGGGCGCCACCACGCGCAGCGAGCCCGGCTCGCCGGCCTCGGTGAGCCCCTGCACATGCGTAACCTCGCGCGCCGCCCGCTCCTCGATCGGAATCTCGCGCACACCGTCCGCCATGCTCCAGTCGATGGTGGGCGACGGCAGCGCGACATAGAACGGCACGCCGTTGTCACGCGCCGCAAGCGCCTTCAGATAGGTGCCGATCTTGTTGGCGACGTCGCCGCTGGCCGTGGTCCGATCCGTGCCGACGATCACCATGTCGACCTGGCCGTGCTGCATCAGGTGGCCGCCGGCATTGTCCACGATCACCGCATGCGGCACGCCATGGGCGCCGAGCTCATAGGCCGTCAGCGCTCCGCCCTGGTTGCGCGGGCGCGTCTCGTCGACCCAGACATGCAGCGGAATGCCGGCGTCGTGTGCGAGATAGATCGGCGCCAGCGCCGTGCCCCAGTCCACGGTCGCGATCCAGCCGGCATTGCAATGGGTCAGGATGCGCACCGGCTCGCCGGCAGGCTTGGTCGCCGCGATGGCCCGGATGAGCGGCAGGCCGTGTTCGCCGATCGCCCGGCACAGCGCGGCATCCTCGTCGCAGATCGCTGCCGCCTCGCGATACGCCGCCTCCGCCCGCGCCGCCGGCTCCAGCGGCGCGAGCACGCGGCGCATCCGGGCGAGCGCCCAGCGGAGATTGACGGCGGTGGGGCGCGTTGCGCCGAGCATGGCGAGCGCAGCCTCGAGCGCGGCGTCGCCGGCATCCTCCCGCATCGCCAGCGCCACGCCATAGGCTGCCGTTGCCCCGATAAGCGGCGCGCCGCGCACGACCATCGCCCTGATCGCTTCGGCAGCGCGCTCGGCCGAGCCCAGCGTCACCGTCTCAAAGCGGAAGGGCAGCCGGGTCTGGTCGATCACGACGACGCGCCAGCCATCGAGCGCCAGCCAGATCGTGCGGTAATGCTGGCCGTTGATCTTCATGCCCGGTCAATGCCCCGCGAAGGAAACCAGCGTGCGCACCGGCACGCCCAGCCTGCGGATCTTGTCCGCCCCGCCGAGATCGGGAAGATCGACGATGAAGCAGGCCGCGACCACTTCTGCCCCCAATCCGCTCAGCAGCTTCACCGCGCCTTCGGCGGTGCCGCCGGTGGCGACCAGATCATCGACGAGCAGCACGCGCTCGCCCGGCTGCACGGCATCGCGATGGATCTCGATTTCGTCGGTGCCGTATTCCAGCGCATAGGTCACGCGCAGCGTCTCGCGCGGCAGCTTGCCCTTCTTGCGAACGGGCACGAAACCGGCCGAAAGCTGATGCGCCACCGCCCCGCCCAAGATGAACCCGCGCGCCTCGACCCCCGCGATCTTGGCGATCTTCAGCCCCGCGAAGGGCTGCACCAGCTCGTCCACGGCACGGCGAAAAGCCCGCGCATCGCCCAGCAGCGTGGTGATGTCGCGGAACACGATTCCGGGCTTGGGATAGTCCGGGATGGCGCGGATCGTATCGGCGAGGTTCATCAGCTCGGTGTCCAGGGCCGCATCCCGCGGGGATGCACGACCCTTGGTCCGACGCGGGAAGCCCTTCGTCAAGGGCCGCTCCCTCACGCCGGCGTCAGCACCCGGCCCGCCACGGCATCGAGCCTGGCGAGCAGGGCCGGATCGCGGAAAGCCGGCGCCGTGATGATCGCATTGTCCAGCGCCTTGTGGGAGCCGGCAGGGCAGTCCTCACGCTCCGCCGGAAAATCGGCCGCCAGCCTCGCGACCAGCCGCCGCGCCTTGTCGGCGTTCTCGTGCAGCACCTGGACCACGGCCGCGACATCGACCGCGCCGTGCAGCTCGTGCCAGCAATCATAGTCGGTGACCATGGCGACGGTGGCGTAGGTG
>NZ_JBMDWH010000053.1:0-8911 GCF_048595345.1 Allobosea sp. | reverse complement strand
CGTTTTCTTGCAGGCGCCCCTTGGAGGGAACGGCCAGGACGAGCGGTGCGTCGGTCCGGCTCATGCGGCAGCTCCTGCTTGGGCGGGCGCGGGCAACCGGTCCAGCCAGATCGAGGCACCGACGGCCGGCACGGACCGGGCCGCGCCGAGGCGGCCGAGCAGCGTGTCGTAGCGGCCGCCGCCGGCCACGGGCTTGACGTTGTCCCGGGGGGGATCGTGCAGCTCGAAGATGAAGCCGCTGTAGTAGTCGAGATTGCGGGCGAAGCCCGGCGTGAAGCGGATCGCGCCGATATCGACCCCGCGCGCGGCGAGGAAGCCGGTGCGTTCGTCGAAGGCGTCGAGCTCGCGGCCGAGATCCAGCGAGGCCTGCTTGGCGAGCGCCCGCAGGCTGGCGGAGGCCGCATCCGGATCGCCGGACACGGCCAGCACCTGGCCGAGCAGTGACCTCACCTCGTCGCTCACCGGGTTCTCGCGCTCGGCGGCGCGAGCGAGGAAGCGTTCGGCGATATCGGCGGCGCTGCGCCCGCCCACGGTCGAGATGCCGGCGATGGAGAGCACATCCTCGACGAAGGCGCGCGCAGCCTTGGGGTCCTGCCCCTCCAGCGCCTTCAGCAGGCCGGCATGGGCGGTCTCGCCTTCGCCTGCCGGCGGATCGAGCGCGGCCACGGCCTCGGTGCCCCTGCCCTGCACCAGCGCGCGCACCAGGCGGCGGCGAGCGCCCTGCGGCACGGCGAGGCGGTCGAGCAGCGCGCCCAGCAGGGCGACATCGCCCATCAGGATGCGCGGGTTCGTCAAACCGAGCGCGGCCACGGCCTCGATGGTGAGGCCCATGATCTCGGCGTCGGCGGCGGTGAGATCGTCGCGGCCGAAGGATTCCAGCCCCGCCTGCAGGAACTCGCCCGGCTCGCCGGAGCGCATGCGGAAGACCGGGCCGGCATAGGCATAGGCCGCCGGCTCGGCCGTGCCCGAGGCGATGTGATCGAGCGCGACGGGGATGGTGTATTCCGGCCGCAGGCACCAGTCCCGGCCGTCGGCATCCTGCGTCATGAAGATGCGGCGGCGAATATCCTCGCCCGACAGGTCGATGAAGGCCTCGGCGGGCTGCAGGATCGCCGGCTCGGCGCGGGCATAACCCTCGCCTGCGAGGAGCGCGATCACGGTGTCGATGCTGGCACGGCTGGCGGGCACGGGCGGTCTCATCCTGTTACGCCGGTCGTCCTATCAGCGACGCGGAGGATTTTCGAGGGATTTGAGGGAAATGGGTGAATGGGAATCGAGGCCTCGACCGAGAACCCTCGCCCATAGGGAGAGGGCAGGGTGAGGGGTCGGCCGTTGGACAGAAGCGCAGAGGCCTCACAGCGGCGCCCCTGTCGGGTTTGCGCGCCACTGGTTCAGAGGCCGACACCTCACCCCTGCCCCTCTCCTTCCAGGAGAGGGGTTTCCCGCGCTCTACGAGTGGCGCGCGAGCACCTTCCTGACACCCTCGACCAAACCCGCCACCGGCACCGAAAACTGCGCTTCCGCCTGCTTGGCCTTGTGCTCGGCGGAATCCTTGACGTCGCGGCTGGCGGCGGCGAGTTCGGCGCCGAGGACCAGATCCTTGATGACGACCGTGCCGGCCTCGCGCTCGGAGGAACCCTGAATGATCGCGCAGACCGCGCCACGCCGGTCGGCATATTTCATCTGGGCGTTGAAGCCGGAGGCGCCGAGATAGAGGTCGGCGCGGCAGAGCGGCTTGCCGTTCTCGCCGGTCGCCTTGCGCAGCTCCGAGACGAAAGCCTGATAGCCCGGCATGAACTCCGGCGACTTGTTGTCCATCGCCGTTACGACGACCAGCGGCAGCTCGGCCTTGTTGTCGACGATCGGCGATTTCACCGCCTTCAGCGCGGTGTAGAGCCGGGAGACCCCGATCGAGAAGCCCGTCGCCGGCACGGGCTCCGGCCGGAAGCGGCCGACCAGCCCGTCATAACGCCCGCCGCCCGCGACCGAGCCGAAGCGCACGACCTGCCCGTCATCATTTGTGACCGGGAAGGTCAGTTCGACCTCGTAGACCGGGCCGGTGTAGTATTCGAGACCGCGCACGACGGAGGGGTCGATCCGGATACGGTCCAAGCCATAGCCAGCGGCTGTGATAAGCTCATGTATTGCATTCAGATCCTCCATGCCGGCTTGGAATGAGGGGTTCAGAGCAATCTTCGAAACAAGCGCCTGCATTTCACCGACCCCACCGTCTGTGGGCGAGAGCGATCCACCGCTGATTTGTACAGTGGTCACTCCAAAGGCGTTCAAGACTGCATCCGTTTGAATCTTGGACAGCCCCGCACCCTTCGTAAAATCCCCGCTCTCGTCCTTCCGGCCCTCACCGAGCAGGAGCCGCACGCCCTCCGGCCCGAACTTGTCCAGCTTGTCGATCGCGCGCAGCACCGTCAGCCGGCGCCCGGCATTCTCCTCGCCACCGAGACCGATGGCCTCCATCACGCCGTCGAGCACCTTGCGGTTGTTGACCTTGACGACATAGTCGCCGCGCTTGATGCCCAGCGCCTCCATGGTGTCGGCGGCGAGCATGCAGATTTCGGCGTCCGCCGCGACCGAGCCGGCGCCGACGATATCGGCGTCGAACTGCATGAACTGGCGGAAGCGGCCCGGCCCCGGCTTCTCGTTGCGGAAGACGTAGCCGGCGCGGTAGCTGCGATAGGGCTTCGGCAGCGCGTCGAAATTCTCGGCGACATAGCGGGCGAGCGGCGCGGTGAGGTCGTAGCGCAGCGAGAGCCACTGCTCGTCATCGTCCTGGAAGGAAAAGACGCCCTCGTTCGGCCGGTCCTGATCCGGCAGGAACTTGCCGAGCGCGTCAGTGTATTCGACGAAGGGTGTCTCGACAGGCTCGAAACCATAGACCGAGAAGCTTTCGCGGATGACCGCGAGCATGCGCTCGGTCGCGGCGACATCGGCCGGGCCACGATCGACGAAGCCGCGCGGCTGGCGGGCCTTCAGCTTGGCGGAAGCGGGCTTTTCGGCGGACATGGGCGAACTCTGGCGGTCAACGGAGGATTGAAGGCGGGTTAGACCGTGCGGACGCAAGGGGCAAGCCGCAGAGCGTCATTCTCGGGCGAAGCGCAGCGCAGACCCGAGCATCCCGCGAGGCGACGGCGCCGGAGCCGCATTCGGCGGGAGATGCGCGGTCAGCCCGAGGATGACGCGCCCTCGATTCACTCCGCCGCCAGCACCTGCTCGCGCAGCGGCCGATCCGCAATGCCCGCCCTTGCCAGCTTCTCCGGAAGCGGGCCTCCCGTAGCCCAGTCGAGCAGTTCGGCAGTGTGGACCACCGGCGTCGTGGCGCCCTTGTCGGCGAAGCCTTTCGCGAGCTGAGTCATGCAGCCGATATTGCCGGTCGCGACCAGAATGGGCTTCGTCCGCTCGATATGGCCGATCTTGCGCTCTCGCAGCTGGCCCGCGATCTGCGGCTGCAGGATGTTGTAGATGCCGGCCGAGCCGCAGCAGATATGGCCTTCCGGCACCTCCTTCACCTTGAAGCCGGCGCCGTTCAGCAGGCGCTTGGGCCCGTCCTTCAACTGCTGGCCGTGCTGCATCGAGCAGGCGGAGTGATAAGCGATCGGCATCGCGACATCGCGGACAGACGCCAGCTCCAGCGTCTCCAGGAATTCGGTGACGTCCTTGGCCAGCGCGGAGACCCGCGCCGCCTTTTCGGCATAGGCCGGCTCGTTGCGGAACATGAAGCCGTAATCCTTGATCGTGGTGCCGCAGCCGGAGGCGGTGATCAGGATGGCGTCGAGCCCCTCGCCATCGGCCTCGGCGAGCCAGGCATCGATATTCGCACGGGCGAAGCTCATCGCGTCGTGCTCGCGGCCCATATGGTGGACGAGCGCGCCGCAGCAGCCCTCCCCTTTCGGCAGCACCACCTCGACGCCGTGGCGGTTGAGAAGGCGGATCGTCGCCTCGTTGATCGCGGGGTCGAGCACGGGCTGGGCGCAGCCGGTGAGCAGCGCGACGCGCCGGCGCGCTTGTCCCGGCGGGGGAAAGCTGCGCGGGCCTTCCATGGCCGAGCGGGTGGGCAACCGCGCGGGCGCCAGCGCCAGCATCGCCTTCAGCCGCTTGCCGAGGACCGGCACCAGGCCGAGCACCGGGGCCAGCGGCTTGGCGAACAGCGCCGCCAGCATCGCGGCGCGGAAGCGGCCGGGATAGGGCAGGATCGCCGCCAGCACCCGGCGCAGCTGCCTGTCGTGCCAGGAACGCTGATAGGTCTCCTCGATATGCGCGCGGGCATGATCGACGAGGTGCATATAGTTCACGCCCGAGGGACAGGTCGTCATGCAAGAGAGGCAGGAAAGGCAGCGATCGACATGCTTCACCACCTCGGAGGTGGCCGGCTTGCCGTTCTCCAGCATGTCCTTGATCAGGTAGATGCGCCCGCGCGGGGAATCGAGCTCGTCCCCCAGCAGCAGATAGGTCGGGCAGGTCGCGGTGCAGAAGCCGCAATGCACGCAAGTGCGCAGGATCTTCTCCGAGGCCGGCATGCGCGGATCGGAGGCGAGGCCCTCGGGGGTGAAATTGGTTTGCATGGTGTCAGGCCCCGCCCTGCCAGGCTTTGATCCAGTCCATCGGCCAGAGCAGCATGATGACGTTGAGTGTGAGGTTGTCGCGGATCAGCCAGCCGACGATCAGCTCCATGGCGAGGGCCCCGGTCACCGTCAGCCAGACGGGTAGAGCCCAGGCGATCAGGAAGCCGAGCACCATGGAGAGGATGTCGCTGACCGAGTTCAGGACGCTGTCGCCGTAATAGTCCAGCGAGATCGTGGCCGAGCGGTAATGCTCGATCACGGCCGGCGAATTCTCGAGGATCTCCCAGGCGCTCTCGACGACGATCGAGAGCAGCAGAGCCAGCCCGAAGGAGATCGGCAGGCCGGTGACGCGGCGGATCAGCCAGAACAGCCCGTAGAACAGAAAGCCGTGGATGATGTGCGAGAAGGTGTACCAGTCCGCGATGTGCTGGGAGTTCTCCGAGGACTGAACGGTGCCTTGCCAGAGCTTGATCATGCCGCATTTGCAGATCGGCTCGCGGCCCATCCAGAGCAGGATGCCGGCGGCCGCCGCGATCAGCAGCACGCCCAGCGTAGCCACCGCCCACGGCCTCAGGCGGTTCGGTGCCCAGCCGGGGCGTACGGCAGCGTCTGGCAGAACGGTTTCGGCGAACGCCATCACATCCCCACATACATCCGGCCGGGCTCGAAGATGCCGGCCGGGTCGAAACTGGTCTTGATGCCGGCGGAGAGCCGCATCAGCGGCTCCGACAGCGGCTGGAAGACATCCACTTTTGCGCGCAGCGCATCGGGCGCTCGCACCAGCGTGGCATGTCCACCCACTTGCTGAACGGCGGAGCGGATGCCGGCGCCGCCGGCATCGCCGACAGCCGGAATCCGGAGCCAGACGAGCCCGCCGCCCCAGTCATAGAAGCAGCGCGCGGCGGGCATGGCCTGCTTGATCGCGGCGACCACGGGCGGGGCGTCGTAGGGCTTCAGCGAAAGCCGCCAGACCGCCTCGCCCGAGCCGGCGAAGAAGGCGGCATCGCGGATCATGTGCCATGGCGCGGCGACGGATTCGCCCTCAAGCAGATCCGAGGGGCCGTAATCGCCGAGCAATTGCGCGAGTTCATTGGCGCGATAGTCGATCGATTCCGCGAAATTCTCCAGCCTCAGCAGGGTCAGCGCCTCCTTGCCGGCGATGCCGGCCGGCAGATGTGCAGCCGCCATCGGCTCGAAGGGAGAGCCCAGCGCCTTCGATAGCAGGCCCACCGCCACCTCGTCGGACAGGCCGCGCCATTGCAGGGTCGCGATGCGCTCCGGCTTCGGCAGAACGCGGAAAGTGACCTCGGTGAGGAAGCCGAGGGTGCCGTGGCTGCCGGCCATGAGCTTCACCAGATCGAGCCCCGTGACGTTCTTCATCACGCGCCCGCCCGATTTCACCAGCTCGCCGCGGCCGTTGACCAGCCGCACGCCGATCAGGGAATCGCGCGCGGCGCCGGCATTGATCCGGCGCGGGCCGGAGATGTTGCAGGCGGCGATGGCGCCGATGGTCGGCTCGCCCTCGCTGCCATAGAGCGCGCGGTGGTCCATCGGCTCGAAGGGCAGCATCTGGCCGCGTTCGGCCAGCGTCGCCTGCACCTCGGCCAGCGGGGTGCCGGCGCGGGCGGAGATGACCATCTCCGCCGGCTCGTAAAGCGTGATCCCGGTGAGACCGGCGCTCGACAGGGTGCTCGCGCCCTGCGGCGGACGGCCGAGCCCCGCGCGCGTGCCGCCGCCACGGATCGACAGCGGAACCCGCGACTCGACAACGGATTTCACGACGGCGCAGGCCTGCGCCTCGGTGGTGGGGGTGTGCGTGATCAACGAAGCGCTCCGCCCTCTGTCACGCCGCCACCCGCCCCTCGAGCGGGAAGACCTTCGCCGGGTTCAGCAGCCAGCGCGGGTCGAACACCGCCCTCACCCGCATCTGCTGGGCGAGGTCCGCTTCGTTGAACTGGACCGTCATGAGGTCCCGCTTCTCGATGCCGACGCCGTGCTCGCCGGTGAGGCAGCCGCCGACCTCGACGCAGAGTTTCAGGATGTCCATGCCGGCATCCTCGGCCTTCTGCGCCTCGACGGGGTCATTGCAGTTGTAGAGGATCAATGGGTGGAGATTGCCGTCTCCGGCGTGGAAGACATTGGCGACGCGCAGCCCGTAGCCCTTCACGATCTCGTCCATGCGCTTCAGCACATAGGGCAATTGGCCGGTCGGGATGGTGCCGTCCATGCAGATATAGTCTGCGATGCGCCCCGTGGCGCCGAAGGCGGATTTGCGACCCTTCCAGATCGCGGCGGCCTCCATCGCCGACTTGCTCTCCTTGACCGTGCTGACGCCGTGCTCGCGGGCGATGGCGACGATGCGGGCGAGCTGGGCGTCCATCTCGGCGTCGGAGCCCTCGACCTCGATGATCAGCAGCGCCTCGACATCCATCGGGTAGCCGGCCTTGGCGAACGCCTCGCAGATCTCGATGGCCGGCTTGTCCATGAACTCCATTGCGACCGGGATGATGCCGGCGCCGATGATCGCCGCCACCGCAGCACCGGCCTGCTCGCTGGTGGGGAAACCGAAGAGAACCGGCCGGGCGCCTTCCGCGGCCCGCAGGATGCGCACAGTCGCCTCGGTGACGATGCCGAGCTGGCCTTCCGAGCCGTTGATCAGGCCGAGCAGATCATAGCCCGGCGCATCGAGATGGCCGCCGCCGATCTCGACGATCTCGCCTTCGAGCGTGACCAGTGTGACGCCGAGGACGTTGTTGGTGGTCACGCCGTATTTCAGGCAATGCGCGCCGCCCGAGTTCATCCCGATATTGCCGCCGATGGAGCAGGCGAGCTGCGATGACGGATCGGGCGCATAGAAAAAGCCCTCGGCCGAGACGGCGCCGGTGACCGCTAGATTGGTGACGCCCGCCTCGACCCGCGCGATGCGGTTGGCATAGTCGATCTTCAGGATGCGGTTGAGCTTGGAGACGCCGATCACCACCGCGTCCTCCTGCGGAATGGCACCGCCGGCGAGCGACGTTCCGGCCCCGCGCGGCACGACGGGGATACCCTCCTCCCGGCAGAAGCGCAGCACGGCCGCGACCTGTTGCGTCGTCTCCGGCAGCACGACGGCGAGCGGCATGCGGCGATAGGCTGTCAGCGCATCGGTCTCATAAGGCCGGCGTTCATCGGCGCTGGTGATCAGCGAGGCCGCCGGCACGAGGCGGGCGAGTCCGGCGATGATCGCCTCGCGCCGCGCGATGATGCCGGGATCGGGAACGGGAAAGGCGATGGCGGACATGGGTCACTCCTGAGCCCCGCCTTCAGCCCTGCTTCTGAGGAGCGAGCGAAGCTCGCGTCTCGAAGGATGCTCCAGAGCTTACTGGGAACATCTATCGAGACGCCGCTGTCGCGGCTCCTCAGGATGTGGACTGAGGATGGACTTCACAGACTAGACCAATTCGAGACCGCTTTGCACCGTCATCGAAGCCAGCCATTGTTTCCAAAACGGAAAAGGTGGACCACGAATGGACCGGTTCGGCGATCTCGATGTCTTCGCCCATGTGGTGACGGCGAAAAGCATGTCGGCCGCGGGCCGAGAGCTTAACCTGTCGCCGGCGGTGATCTCCAAGCGCATCCGCCGGCTGGAGGAGCGGCTGGGCGTCAGGCTGCTCCAGCGCACGACGCGCCAGCTCGCCCTGACCGAGGCGGGACAGGGCTTCTACGAGCGGGTGGTCTCGATCCTGTCCTCGATCGAGGAGGCCGAGGCCTGGGTGTCGAGCGGAGCCGGCCAGGTGCGCGGCACGCTGAAGGTCTCGGCCCCGACCTCCTTCGGGCGCCTGCATGTCGCCCCGCATCTCAAGCGCTTTCTCGATGCGCACCCGCTGGTGGTGGTCGAGCTGGTGCTGTCCGACGCCTTCGTCGATGTGGTGGGCGAGGGTTTCGACGTGGCGCTGCGGATCGCCGATCTTCAGGATTCCAGCCTCGTGGCAAAAAGGCTGGCGCCGAACCATCGCGTGCTCTGCGCGACGCCGGGCTATCTGGCGATCCATGGCGCGCCGGCGACGATCGCCGATCTGACGCGCCATGTCTTGATCGCGCACAACGCCGACCATTGGCGGCTGGACGGTCCGGAAGGAGCGGTACAGGTCAAGGTCACCGGCCCGCTGCGGACGAATTCGAGCGAGGTGGTGCGCGAAGCCCTGCTCGCCGGAGTCGGCATCGCGCTGCGCTCGACCTGGGATGTGGGGCCGGAGCTGAAATCCGGCGTGCTGCGGCGGGTGCTGCCGGATTATGCGGTCGGCTCGCGGGTGGCTGTCTATGCGGTCTATCCGAGCCGGCGGCATCTGGAACAG
>NZ_JBMDWH010000052.1:0-10815 GCF_048595345.1 Allobosea sp. | reverse complement strand
TTCCTGAAGAACAACCCCGACATGGCGGCCAAGATCGAGGCCACCATCCGGCAGAATTCCGGCCTCGTCGCCGAGCGCATTCTCGACGAGGCGACTCCCACTGCGGACGATCTGGACGAAGGCGACGCCTGAGCCTCGTCTCCGAGCCCTCATCCTAAGGAGCCGCGGCACGCGGCATCTCGAAGGATGCTTCAGGAGGCTCGGGCGACAGCTGAACCATCCTGCGAGACGCAGCCGATGGCTGCTCCTCAGGATGAGGGCTCACAGAAGGTCCGCTGCTTTCGAAGCACGCGAACGGGCGGCCGTCGAGCCGCCCGTTGTCGTTTTCGCTCAACGCCTTGGCCGGCGGCGCTCTCGACAGCGGCAAGTCGCCTCACTAGAACGCTTGAAACCGCCGGCCCGGCCCGGACGGCAGCCCGATAGCCAAGAGTTCGAACGACAATGAGCGGCGTCAACGACATCCGGTCGACCTTCCTCGACTACTTCAAGTCCAACGGCCACGAGATCGTGCCGTCGAGCCCGCTCGTGCCGCGCAACGACCCGACGCTGATGTTCGCCAATTCGGGCATGGTGCAGTTCAAGAACGTCTTCACCGGCCAGGAAAAGCGGCCCTATTCGCGCGCCACCACCGCGCAGAAATGCGTCCGCGCCGGCGGCAAGCACAACGACCTCGACAATGTCGGCTACACCGCGCGCCACCACACCTTCTTCGAGATGCTGGGGAATTTCTCCTTCGGCGACTATTTCAAGGAACAGGCGATCACCCATGCCTGGACCCTGGTCACCCGCGAATTCGCCCTGCCCAAGGACAAGCTCCTCGTCACCGTCTATTCCGAGGACGACGAGGCCCATGGCCTGTGGAAGAAGATCGCGGGCCTGACCGACGACAGGATCATCCGCATCCCGACCTCGGCCAATTTCTGGCGCATGGGCGACACCGGCCCCTGCGGCCCCTGCTCCGAGATCTTCTACGACCATGGCGATCATATCTGGGGCGGCCCGCCCGGTTCGCCCGAAGAGGATGGCGACCGCTTCATCGAGATCTGGAATCTCGTCTTCATGCAGTATGAGGAAGCGGCGGGTGGCGTCCGCACCGACCTTCCCCGCCCCTCGATCGACACCGGCATGGGGCTGGAGCGTGTCGCCGCCGTCCTTCAGGGCACGCATGACAATTACGAGATCGACCTGTTCCGCGCGCTCATCGGCGCCATCGCGGATCTGACCTCCGTCGATCCGGCCGGCCCGATGAAGGCGAGTCACCGCGTCATCGCCGACCATCTGCGCTGCTCGGCCTTCCTGATCGCCGATGGCGTGCTTCCCTCCAATGAAGGCCGCGGCTATGTGCTGCGCCGGATCATGCGCCGCGGCATGCGCCATGCGCAATTGCTCGGCGCCAGGGAGCCGCTGATGCATCGGCTGGTGCCGGCGCTGACGCGCGAGATGGGCCGCGCCTATCCGGAGCTGCTGCGCGCCGAAGCGCTGATCACCGAGACGCTGAAGCTGGAGGAGACGCGCTTCCGCACCACGCTGACCCGCGGTCTCTCGCTTCTCGACGAGGCCTCGAAGGACCTCACCGCCGGCCAGAGCTTGAAGGGCGATGTCGCCTTCACTCTCTATGACACCTACGGCTTCCCGCTGGACCTGACGCAGGACGCGCTGCGCGCCCGCGAGATCGGCGTGGATGTCGAGGGCTTCGACGCCGCCATGCAGCAGCAGAAGGCCAAGGCCCGCGCCGCCTGGTCGGGCTCGGGCGAAGCCGCGACCGAGACGCTGTGGTACCCGCTGCGCGACCGGCTCGGCGCCACCGAATTCCTCGGCTACGACACGGAAGCCGCCGAAGGCGTGGTCACGGCGCTGATCCGCGACAATGCCGAGGTCTCGTCGCTGAAAGCCGGCGAGAGCGGCGTCATGCTGGTCAACCAGACGCCGTTCTATGGCGAGTCGGGCGGACAGGTCGGCGATGCCGGCACGGTCCGCGCGCCGGGCGTGGTCGCGACCGTGTCCGATGTGCAGAAGAAGCTCGGCGACGTTTTCGCCCATAGCGTCACGGTCAAGGAGGGCGAGCTCGCGGTCGGCGCCGCGGTCGAACTCGTCGTCGATCACGAGCGCCGCGGCGCCATCCGCGCCAATCACTCGGCCACCCATCTGCTGCACGAGGCGCTGCGCCTCGTTCTCGGCGACCATGTCGCGCAGAAGGGCTCGCTCGTCTCGGCCGACAGGCTGCGCTTCGACTTCTCGCATCCCAAGCCGATCTCGGACGAGGAACTGCGCGAGGTCGAGGAAATCGCCAATGCGATCGTGCTCAGGAACGAGCCCGTCACCACCCGCCTGATGAGCGTGGACGAAGCCATCGCATCGGGCGCGCGCGCGCTCTTCGGCGAGAAATACGGCGACGAGGTCCGCGTCGTCTCGATGGGCACGAACGGCGCCGGCAAGCCCTATTCGGTTGAGCTCTGCGGCGGCACCCATGCGGCGCGCACGGGCGATATTGGCCTTGTCAGCATCGTCGGTGAAGGAGCCGTCGCCGCCGGCGTGCGCCGCCTCGAGGCCATGACCGGCAACGGCGCCCGGCTGCGGCTCAACGAGGAGTCCCGCCTGCTCGAGGGGCTTGCGAGCCTGCTCAAGGTGCCGGCCCATGAGGCAGGCAGCCGCCTCGCCGCGCTGATCGAGGAGCGGCGCAAGCTCGAGCGGGATCTGACCGAGGCGCGCAAGAAGCTCGCCATGGGTGGGGGCGGCTCGGACGCCGACCCGATCCGCGAGATCGGCGGCGCCAAGCTGCTGGCACGCGCCGTCACCGGCATCGAGATGAAGGATCTCAAGAGCCTCGCCGACGAGGCCAAGACCCGCATCGGCTCCGGCGTCGTCGCCATCGTGGGCGTCGTCGAAGATGGCAAGGCCGGCGTCGTGGTCGGCGTCACGCCCGATCTCACCGAGCGCTTCGATGCGGTGGCGCTGGTGCGCACGGCTTCCGAGGCGCTGGGCGGCAAGGGCGGCGGCGGTCGCCGCGACCTCGCACAGGCTGGCGGCCCCGATGGCGACAAAGCGGAGGCCGCCCTGGAAGCTGTCGCCGCCGCGATGGGATGAGCGCGACGAGGGACGGCGCGGCGAGCACTGCCACTCCCGGGCTCTCCCGCCGCTCGGTCCTCGGAGTGGTAGGGCTTTGGCCCGCTTACGCGGCTGCCGATCCGCGCAAGCCGGCCGCTCCGGCGAAGCCCGCTGTCAAGAATGCTCCTGCCCTGTCCGCCGCGCGCAGCATCATGGCGGGCGCGCCCCTCAGCGTCTTCCTGACGAACAAGCCCGATGGCGCGCGTCTCGCCATCGCCCGGCCGGGCGATCCCCCGGACAAGGCGATCGTGGTGCTCCAGTCCGGTGCGAACGTGCCTGCGCTGCAGACGCCGGGCACAGCGGGCGACTACGAATTGCGGCTGATGATCGACCGCGACGGCAGGCCGGCCATCCTGATATCCCAGCCCCTGACGGCGACCGAGCCGAGCGCCACGCTGGCGGCGCCGGCCAGGGTCGGGCCGCGTCAGGCCTTGCCGGTGCGCGGCATCGGCCCCAATGGCGAGTTCGACCGGGTCACATTGGTCGCTCCCGATGCGCCGCCGGAGGCGCAGGGGCCGCGCTTCTTCCCGGCCGAGAATGTCGAGGCGACTCTGGAGGCGCCCGAACAGCCGGGCCTCTACGAGCTGCGCTATGTGCTGAACGCCCCCGTCAGCGGCCTGCGGGTCATCGCGCGCAAGGCCGTCGCGGTCGAGTGAACTTCCGCGCCGTCACTCCCCCTCCCTTGTTGTCTTGCCTCAGCCCTGCCCGGCTGCCTCGCGCTGCTTCAGCAGGGCGTTGAGCATGTCCTGCTGCTCGTTCAGCCGGTCGGCGATGGATTCCTCCATGGCTGCGCCGGAGGCACCAGCGGCCTGCTCCATCAGGTCGGAGATGTTGTTGCGCAGGAGAGCGATCCGCTCGTCCAGTTCCGTCGGCGCAGCGCTGTCGGACATGTCGTGTTCCCTCTCCATGGATGGGCCGGTCTCTTCCGGCTGGACCGCATCATCTCCGGCGCGGCGGCGACGACATTGATCTGCGTCATGCCCGTGGCGTTTCGCAGGTTGCCCGCTCAACGCGCCAGCGCGTGACGCCGTTCCGGCTGGGCGCAAGCAAAACGAAAAAGCCCGGCCGTCGCCGGCCGGGCTCGTAAGTCTGTCAGCTGGATGAGGCCGCTCAGGCGGCCATCGCCTTGCGCATGTTCTCGCTGACCTTCTCCAAGAAGCCGGTCGTCGAGAGGAACTTCTGGTCGGGGCCGACCAGCAGCGCGAGGTCCTTGGTCATGTCGCCGGCCTCGACCGTATCGACCGTGACCTTCTCGAGCAGCGCGGCGAACTTGGCGAGCTCCTCGTTGCCGTCGAGCTTGGCGCGGTGGGACAGGCCACGTGTCCAGGCGAAGATCGAGGCGATCGAGTTGGTCGAGGTCTCGCGGCCCTTCTGGTGCTCGCGGTAGTGGCGGGTGACCGTGCCGTGCGCGGCTTCCGCCTCGACGGTCTTGCCGTCCGGCGTCATCAGCACGGAGGTCATCAGGCCGAGCGAGCCGAAGCCCTGCGCCACCGTGTCGGACTGCACGTCGCCATCGTAGTTCTTGCAGGCCCAGACATAGCCGCCCGACCACTTCATCGCCGAAGCGACCATGTCGTCGATCAGGCGGTGCTCGTAGGTGATGCCCAGCTTGTCGAATTCGGCCTTGAACTCGGCCTCGTAGACCTCCTGGAAGATGTCCTTGAAGCGGCCGTCATAGGTCTTGAGGATGGTGTTCTTGGTCGAGAGATAGACCGGATACTTGCGCATCAGGCCGTAGTTCAGCGAGGCGCGGGCGAAGTCGCGGATCGAGTCGTCGAGATTGTACATCGCCATGGCGACGCCGGCGTTCGGGGCCTTGAAGACCTCCTTTTCGATCACCTGGCCATCCTCGCCGACGAACTTGATCGAGAGCGAGCCCTTGCCGGGGAACTTGAAATCGGTCGCGCGGTACTGGTCGCCGAAGGCGTGGCGGCCGATGACGATCGGCTGGGTCCAGCCGGGAACGAGCCGCGGCACGTTCTTGCAGATGATCGGCTCGCGGAAGATCACGCCGCCGAGGATGTTGCGGATGGTGCCGTTGGGGCTCTTCCACATCTCCTTGAGGTTGAACTCCTTCACGCGTGCCTCATCCGGCGTGATGGTCGCGCATTTCACGGCGACACCGTGCTTCTTGGTCGCGTTGGCGGCGTCGATGGTGACCTGATCGTTGGTCGCGTCGTGGTTCTCGACCGAGAGGTCGTAATATTCCAGATCGAGGTCGAGATACGGGAAGATCAGGGTGTCCTTGATCTTCTGCCAGATGATGCGGGTCATCTCGTCGCCGTCCATGTCGACGACCGGGTTGGCGACCTTGATCTTGCTCATGCGATGACCCCTGCTCTCTCGAAGTAGATCGTTCACGAACCCCAGGCTTCGGCGCCCAAGGCTCGCGGCTGGGCGCTTCCTAGAACATCGGGTGGAAAAGGGGAATCGACTTTTCGTGGGAGGGGGTGTCGAGCCTCGATGCTGCACTGCCGCAAAATCGGCATGTTCCTGCGCCAGCCTCGCGCACTCGATCGACAGAGCATGGCCGACCGAGTTGCCTTCTTCCCTCGCAACCATCCGTGCCGGGTCCGCCCCGGCCGCCCTCCTCCTCGCGCTGCTGCTGTCCTGGCAGGCGCAGGCACAGGAGCCCGCCCCCTCCCTCGGGGAATGGACCGCGCCTGCCATCCCGATCCCGCGCGGCGCCCTGACGGAGTTGGCCGAGCCGGGGGCTCAGCCGGAACTGGCCAGCCTGCCGGGTGGCGACCCCGAGCCTGCCGAGACGACGCAAGCACCGGCGTTCGACCCCTCCGCCGTCGCGACCGGGCGTCGGGGCACCGGTTTACGCCCCACCACGCTCGTGCCGGTCGGCGTCATCCGCAACGGCTTCGCCACGCGCGACGGCATCGCCCCGGCGAACCAGCCCCGCGCCGTCGGCGTCAAGCTCGGCCAGGATGTGTTCTCGGTCTCGACCACGCTCAGCGGCCCGGCCGATTCCGCCGGATCGCGGCAGGCGAGCCTCGGCTGGCACTGGGCTCAGCCGGTTTCCTCCGGCACCGGATTGATCTGGGGCGTCTCCACCGGCGGCACCAGCACGCTCGGCGCTGCGCCGGAGCAGAACGGCGACGCCGTGATCGGCTATCGCCGCACGCTGCTGCCGCATGTCACGCTGACGTCGCAACTGGGCGTGAACGGGCAATATGTCTTCGGCCCCGGGGAGAGTTTCCACTCGGCTCTGGTGCCGCAGGTGAAGCTGAGCGTCGATCTCGCCAAGGCGGCCGAGCTGCCCTGGCAGGCCTCGGTCGATCTCAGCCTCGCCCGCAAGCTGCCGCTGATCGCCAGCGAGCACCAGACCACGGGCACCGCGATGCTCTCGCTGAAATACAAGCTGCAATAGGCGCCGCGCCGGGAAAGCGCCTGTTATCGACCGAGCTTGGCCAGTTCCACCGCGGCCCGCAGCTCGATATGGGCCAGCACATCGTCGAGGCGCGGATCGTCGGTCGTCTCGCGGCGCAGAGCGAGCGCAGTCTTGAGCCTCTCCAGCTCGGAGGGCAGAACCCGGCCGGAGAGCAGCGCCGCCTTCAGCCGGTCGAGCCCGTCCAGCAGATCGTGGCCGCGCCGCGCCTGCTTGCGCTTGCGCTCCTGCTGGTCTTCGTCGGCCTGCACCGCGAGCAGCATGTCGAGCGGGCCGGAGGCGGCCACGCCCGCACTGCGGGCGGGAGCCTCGCTCTCCGGGGTGGGAAGCGAGAAGGACGAAGCGCTGCTCGTGCGCCTCGCCGAACTCGTCGGGCCGACGTTCGAGACGGGCGCGCGCTGGTCGATCCTGATCATGGCGGCCTCGTGAGGATGCCGGAAAGGTGCGCCGGCATGGTTAACAGCCGGTAAACCACCCGGCAGAAACTGCCGCCCCGGCAGGAACGGCACGCCGCTTCGCAGCGGGAAAACCCTGCCCCACAGGACCAAACAACTGAAAAACAACACCTTTCAAATGCCGTGCGTTTGGCACGGCACTCGCAGGGCTGGGGCGAACCCCTTTGCCCCCGGTGCCGACGCATGTTCCGCAAGCCTGCCCTGACGACGCTGCTGAAGCCGATGGCCGCGATGCTGGCCGTCGTCGTCGGGCTGACGTCGCAGCCGGTCTTCGCGCTGTCGCGCATCAAGGATCTCGCCTCGGTCGAAGGTGTGCGCACCAACCAGCTGCTCGGCTACGGCATCGTCGTCGGCCTCAACGGCACGGGCGACACGCTGAACAACGCCCCTTTCACCAAGCAGTCGCTCACCGCGATGCTGGAGCGGCTCGGCGTCAACACCCGCGGCGCCAATATGCGCACCGCCAACGTCGCTGCGGTGATGGTGACGGCGAACCTGCCGCCCTTCGCGACCCAGGGCACGCGCGTCGACATTTCGGTCTCGGCCATGGGCGACGCCAAGTCGCTGCAGGGCGGCACTCTTCTGGTCACGCCTCTGCTCGGCGCCGATGGCGAGGTCTACGCCGTCTCGCAGGGCCCGGTCGCGATCGCCGGCTTTTCGGCCGAGGGCGAGGCCAGCAAGATCACCCGAGGCGTGCCGACCGTCGGGCGCATCGCCAACGGCGCCGTCGTCGAGCGCGAGATCGAGTTCTCGCTGAACAAGCTCCAGACCCTGCGGCTCTCCCTGCGCAATCCGGATCTGACGACGGCCCGCCGCGTCGCCGCTGCGATCAACGATTTCATCGGCGGCGATTCCGCCGAGCCGACCGATCCCTCGACCGTCGCGCTGCAGATTCCGCCGCGCTTCAAGGGCAACATGATCAAGCTGCTGACCGATATCGAGCAGCTCAAGGTCGAGCCCGACCAGCTGGCCCGCGTGGTCATCGACGAACGCTCCGGCATCATCGTGATGGGCAAGGATGTGCGCGTCTCCACCGTCGCGGTGGCGCAGGGCAATCTCACGGTCACGATCAGCGAGCAGCCGCAGGTATCCCAGCCCGAGGCGCTCAGCCGCGGCCAGACGGTCGTGACGCCGCGCACCAACGTGAAGGTCGATACGGGCGGCGGCAACAAGCTGGCCCTCGTCAAGGAAAGCGTGACGCTGGCCGAGCTGGTCGACGGGCTGAACGCCCTCGGCATCGGCCCGCGGGACCTGATTTCCATCCTCCAAGCCATCAAGTCGGCCGGCGCACTCCAGGCCGAAATCGAGGTGATGTGATGACTGCCGCGCTCGCGCTCCCCGCCGCCAAGCTCGCCCTGGGCGTCGCCGGCCAGGTCGCCGGAAAGGTCGTCGGCGGCCTGACCTCCGCCCTCGATCCCGCCAAGGCCAAGGCGAAGAAGCAGGCCGACGATTTCGAGGCCATGTTCCTCGAACAGATGACGCAGCAGATGTTCTCCGGCACCGGCGCGGAAGGCCCCCTCGGGCAGAACGGCACCGGCGGCGAGATCTGGCGCACCCAGCTGACCAATCAATATGCGCAGCAGATCCAGAAGGCCGGCGGTGTCGGCGTGTCGGACCAGATCATGCGCGAGATGCTGAAGCTGCAGTCGCAGGGCGCGAGCCAGGCATGAGCATGCGCGCAGCCACGATCCTCGACGAACGGCCCCGGGTTTCCGGGCCGGCCGAGGCCCGCGCCCTGATCGAGGCGGTTCTGGAGGCGCTCGGCGCCCTCTCCCATCTGGTGGGCGAGGAGACGGAACTCGTCCGCGCCGGCCGCCTGCCAGAGGCGATGACGCGCGAGGCCCGCAAAACCGAGCTCGCCGGCATCTATATGCGCGGTGTCGAGCAGGTGAAGCTGAACGCGGTGGCCCTCGCCCGCTTCGCGCCGGATCTGGTGCGCCGGCTGAAGGACGCCCACCTCTCCTTCCAGCTCCTGATCGAGACCAACCAGCTCGTGCTGGCGACGGCGCGCGCCGTCTCCGAATCCATCATTCGCGATCTGGCGGCCGATGCGAACAAGCCGATGCGCGCCGCAGGCTACGGCCCGGCCGCCTCGGTCGGCGCGGGCGTCTATGCCCGCCCCAATTCCGGCCCGCTCGTGGTCTCGAAGCGCCTGTGAGAGACCGCCGCCGCTGGCACGTTCCCCACGCTCCCGCCGGGCCGAAGGCCCAAACGGGCCGCTGCCACGGTAACCTTCAACATTTACCTAATTTTCTAACGGCGGGTTCAATCTTTTCTGGCAGCGTCGGGAGGATAGGACCGTCTTGTGCGGCCCAGGCCTTGCTCTGACACGCGGCGTGAAGGCGCCGTTTCCCCTACTCCAGAAGGAGTGCAGCCATGGATTTCGGCAGCCCCCCACGGATGGCCGCCCTGACCGCGACCTCGCCGCTCGCCCGCACCGATGTGAGCGCGCAGGCCGGCGGCGTCGCCGTGGAGCTTCCCCCCGAAAAGACGGTCCAGTCCGCCAGCGCGGGTGGCGCGGTGCAACTCGACATACGCCCCGAGGCTCAGCGCCGCTTCCAGCAGGAGACGAAACCCGAGCGGTCCGAGACGGCGCAGCGCAGCGCAGCGGATGAGCAAGCCCGTGCGGCTCTGCAGAAGAAAGTCGTCATCGAGCAGAACACCCATTCCGTCGTCACCCAGCTGCGCGATCCGCATACGGGCGAGACGGTGAGCATGGTGCCCGACGAGGCCACGCTGAAGCTGCGCCTCTTCGCAAGGGCGCTGGCCGAGCGACAGGAGAGCCAGAACGCCGTCCCCTCGATCGAGCGCTCCGCTTGAGGAGCCCGGCCCCGCGGCCGGACGTTCTCACCGATATCGAGACGGCCCGCCCCTAAGGCGGGCCGTTTTCGTTCCCGGCCGGCGCGAACCGCCCCGTCTCTTAACACGTCGTTGACCATTGCCTTCGATCGGCGCCGATCCCGCGACTTGAACGGATCGAATTTACCTCTCGTTACGAAGCGGCGGGGCAGTGTCCTCGGGTCGCGGCCAGAACGGCCCGACGCCAGAAAGGCTTCAACCCAGAAGGGTCTTCACTATGGCCGTTTCCATCTCCGCCGGCGTCCGTAACGCCGTTTCTTCGCTTTCCTCCATCCAGTCGCAGGCCCAGGCGATCCAGGGGCGTCTTGCGAGCGGCAAGCGCGTCAACTCCGCGATCGACAGCCCGGTGAATTTCTTCACCGCCGCGTCGCTGAACGACCGGTCGAGCCAGCTGACCGGCCTGCTCGACGGCATCTCGAACGGCATCCAGACCATTCAGGCGGCCTCGAAGGGCATCGACGGCATCACCAAGCTGGTGCAGTCGCTGCAGTCGACCGTGAAGCAGGCCCAGGCTGACGCGGCCCAGAACCGCCCGACCAAGGCCGGTACGGCTCTCGCCACCGCCGCCGAAGCCGCGGTGACCAGCAAGAGCCTGAAGGACATCGCCCTCGACAAGAAGATCGCCGGCGCCGATGCGACGGCCGATGCCGCCACCGCGAGCACCTCGGGTGACCTCGGCATCGACACCTCGGCCAGCCCGCAGGCCGCGATCTCGATCACGGTCGGCTCGACCACCTACGAAGCCTCCTTCGCCAACGCCAACGCCACGGTCCGCGACCTCGTCAACGAGATCAACAAATCCGGTCTCGTGACCGCCTTCGTCGACGAGAAGGGCCAGCTCAACGTCAAGGGCAACGGCTCGGAGACGGTCGACTTCGGCTTCGGCGTCGGCGCGGACGCCGCCGCCGCGAAGGTCGCCGCCGGCACCGGCACCAGCAACACCAAGATCGGCTTTGCGGCCGCGGACGCCGCCGTCGGCACCTCGACGATCACCTCGTC
>NZ_JBMDWH010000051.1:0-2610 GCF_048595345.1 Allobosea sp. | reverse complement strand
GCCATCCACGACGAGGGGGATGCCCTGCGCCCGGCAGATCGTGGCGATCTCGGCGATCGGCAGGATCGTGCCGGTCGCGTTCGACATATGGGTCAGCGCCACCACCTTGGTGCGCGGCGTGACCAGCTTCTCGAATTCCTCGAGCAGGAAGTTGCCGTCCTCGTCGATCGGCGCCCATTTGATCACCGCGCCGTGCCGCTCGCGCCAGTAATGCCAGGGGACGATGTTCGAGTGGTGCTCCAGGATCGAGAGGATGATCTCGTCGCCCTCGCCGATGTTCAGGTGGCGGCCAAGGGAGGAGGCGACGAGGTTGAGCGCGCCGGTCGAGGAGCGGGTGAAGACGATCTCTTCGAGATGCCTGGCATTGAGGAAGCGGCGGGCGCTTTCGCGAGCCGCTTCATAGGCTTCCGTCGAAGCGTTCGCGAGGTAATGCAAGCCGCGATGGACGTTGGAGTAATCCTCGCGCATCAGCTTCGTCATCGCGTCGATGACCGCGTTCGGTTTCTGGGCCGATGCGGCATTGTCGAGATAGACGAGCTTCTTGCCATAGACCTCGCGCGATAGGATCGGGAAATCCCGGCGCACGGCCTCGACATCATAGGGCCGCAGGATCGGCTGGCCGGTGACTGCATTCATGCTCGCGCCCTTTCCGATGCGAAGGCCTCAGACGGTGCTCACCTCGGCAGCCGCCTCGCGCGCATGCAGCCAGCCTTCGACCTCGCCCATGACCAGCTCGCGCACCGCCTCGTCCGCGATGAACTCGGCGGCCTCGCCGGCGAAGGCTTGAAGTACGAGAGCCTCCGCCTGAACCCGCGGCAGGCCGCGCGCCATCAGATAGAACAGCTGATCGCCGTCGATCTGGGCCACCGTCGCGCCATGGCCGCAGACGACGTCATCGGCAAAGATCTCGAGTTCCGGCTTGTTGAACATCGTCGCGCCCTCGTTGAGGAGGAGCGCATTGCTCTTCATGCCGCCATCGGTCTTCTGCGCATGCGGGCGCACGACGACCTTGCCCTGGAAGACGCCGGTCGCCTCGCCGCCCGCGATCGTCTTGTAAAGCTCGCGGCTGGTGCCGTGCGGCACCGCGTGATCGACGATCAGCGTCACGTCGGAATGCTGGGCCTTGTTGATCAGGTTGACGCCGCGCAGACCGATCTCGCTGTGCTCGCCCGCAAAGCGCACGAAATGCTGCTGGCGCACCGTGCCGGCATTGCAGACCAGTGCGAAGGAGTCGAACTTGGCGCTCGCGCCGACCGTGACCAGGAGGCTCTGCACCTCGACGCTGGCGGCCTGCTGGCGGGTCAGGAGCCGCACATGCTGGATCTCGCTCTCGTCGCCCGTTTCGAAGACGATGGCGCCGTTGACCTGCTGGGCTGCGCTGCCGGCGGCCTCGCTGACCTCGACGACCGTGCCCTTGGCGCCCTTGCCGGCGAGCACGACGGAACGTGAGAACACCGCCCGCTCGGACTCGGCCGAGGCCAAAGCGATGATGACGATCGGCTGCGAAAGCTCCGTGCCCTCGGCGATCTCGACGAAGACACCGTCCCGCATCAGCGCGGTGTTGAGGGCAAGCCCGGCATCATCGGCCCCCACGGAGGGGCCGGAGAGGATGCGGCCGAGATCGTCGCGCGGCTGCACGAGGGCATCGGCCAGGGAATGAACCGTGACGCCCTCGGGAATGGCATCGAGCGCCGACAGCTCAGGGGCGAAGACGCCGTCGATCAGCACCAGACGCAGGCCCGTCAGCGAAAGCGAAGCGAGCCGCGCGGTGACGGCCTCGGTCTCCTTGGCGCCATCGGCGAGCGGGCGCGCCTCGCGCAGCAGGCTGCGCAGATCGGTATAGCGCCAGGATTCCAGCCGGCGATGCGGCAGGCCTTTGGCCTCGAAGCCGGCGAAGGCGTCCTCGCGCAGCTTGCGCACGGCCGGCCCACCCGGCAATTCGCCCTTGGCCTCGGCAAATTGCTGGACGAGGGTCTGTTCGGCCGCCGTCTTCAGCGGGGTGACGATGGCCATCAGGCGGCCTCCCCATAGGAGGCGTAGCCCGACTTCTCCAGTTCGAGGGCCAGCTCCTTGCCGCCGGTCTTCACGATCCTGCCCTTCGACATGACGTGGACGGTGTCCGGCACGATGTGGTCGAGCAGGCGCTGGTAATGGGTGATGACGAGGAAGCCGCGCTTGGCGTCGCGCAGGGCGTTGACGCCTTCCGAGACGATGCGGAGCGCGTCGATGTCGAGGCCGGAATCGGTCTCGTCGAGGATGCACATGGAGGGGGCGAGCAGCGCCATCTGCAGGATCTCCATCCGCTTCTTCTCACCGCCCGAGAAGCCGACATTGAGCGGGCGGCGCAGCATGTCCTTGGCGATGCCGAGCTTGTCGGCCGCGCCGTTCACCGCCTTGATGAAGTCAGGCGTCAAAAGCTCGGCCTCGCCGCGCGCCTTGCGCTGGGCGTTCATCGCCGCCTTGAGGAAGGTCATGGTGGCGACGCCGGGGATCTCCAGCGGGTACTGGAAGGCGAGGAAGATGCCGGCGGCGGCGCGGGCATCGGCCTCCATCTCCAGCACGTTCTCACCGTTCAGCAGGATCTCGCCGTCGAGGACCTCATAGTCCTCC
>NZ_JBMDWH010000050.1:0-9397 GCF_048595345.1 Allobosea sp. | reverse complement strand
GCACCTCCTCGAAGCCGATTTCGGGATGGGCGTGGAGATCGCGCCGGATCGCGGTGAGCTCATCCTTGAAGGCGTCGATCTGGGGTAGGACGGGCATGGGAACTCCAGCGGTCGGCAAGGCGATGGCGAGGCCACCGAGGTAATCATGCGCCGCAGAGCCGACCAAGGTCCATTTTCGCGCGGCCGCTGCGCCCTGGCCGGGTAACGCGCCCGGCGGCGCGTGATCAGGCCTCGCGGGAGGAGCCGCGCCCGCCACCGCGCCAAACGAAGACCGCGCCCCACAGGCTCATCGCCGCCAGCACGAACCAGGTCAGCGCATAAACCAGATGGCTGTTGCGGAAGGCGACGACGGTGAGGCCGCCGCGCGGCACCGGGCCGGGCTCGCTCGCCGCATCGGCATCGACGAAATAGGGCGCGACGGGCCCGAGCCCCCTCGCCTGCGCGATCGCGGCGACATCGCGCGAATACCAGCGCTCGCCAGCAGGATCGTTGCGCCGCAGGAAGCCGCCGCCCGGTTCGCTCTGGCGTAGCAGGCCGGAGAGGCGCCTCTCCCGAGCCGCTTGCTCGGGCGCGGAGCGCAGCCCCGCCGCCTGCGCCTGGGGAACGAAGCCGCGATTGACCAGCACCGTGAAGCCGCGCTGATCGCGAAACGGCGCCAACAGCCAGAACCCGGGGCCGTCCTCGGTTACGGCCAGGGAGAGCACCGGCGGCGCCTCGATGAAGCGACCCGCCAGCGTGACCCGCCGATAGGCGCCGGTGGCCTCGCTCAGCCCTGCCCATTCCGGCGGCGCGGGCGCCGGCACCGGCGCGGCCCGAAGTCGGGCATCGACGCGCGCGATCAGATCGAGCTTCCAGGCGCGCCGCTCGATCTGCCAGATGCCGAGGCCGCAGAAGACCAGAACCGCCACGCCCAGCAAGCCGGCGAGCGCGAGGCGCGCGCGCCGGCGGCCGCCGGGCCTCGTCCTGTCCGGCGCGCGGGCCGAGGCCATGTCACATCCGGTGGTCGCCGGGGGCCATCGGCATCATGTTGGTGTTGAGGTGGTGCATGACCCAGAGCGACCCGGCGAGCATGATCACCACGACGACGACGGTGAAGATCAGCGCCATCATCGACCACCCGCCTTCGGACTTGCCGGTCATATGCAGGAAATAGACCATGTGGACGACGATCTGCACCGTCGCGAAGGCCATGATCACGACCGCGGTGAGCGTCGCATTGCCGAGCACGTCCCCCATGACCAGCCAGAACGGGATCGCCGTCAGGATGACCGAGAGGACGAAGCCGGTCACATAGCTGCGCAGGCTGCCATGCGCGGCACCGCCATGCTCGTCATGGCCATGATGGCCGTGGCCGTCGGCGACGAGACCGGGATGGGTCTGCGTCGCGCCCACATCATTGTGCGATCCGCTCATTTCAGCACGCCCATCAGATAGACGAAGGTGAAGACGCCGATCCAGATGACGTCCAGGAAGTGCCAGAACATCGACAGGCACATCAGGCGCCGCCGGTTCTCCGGCACGAGGCCGCGCTGGTTGACCTGCACCATCAGCACCGCGAGCCAGATCAGGCCGAAGGTGACGTGCAGCCCATGCGTGCCGACCAGCGTGAAGAAGGAGGACAGGAAGGCGCTGCGCATCGGCGTCGCACCCTCATGGATCAGATGCGCGAACTCGTAGAGCTCGATCCCCAGGAAGGCGAGCCCGAACAGCGCCGTCACCGCCAGCCAGCCCTGCACCGCCGCCTGCCGGCCCTTTTCCATGGCGAGCATGGCGAAGCCGTAGGTGATGGAAGAGAACAGCAGCATGGCGGTGTTGACCGCCACGAGCTTGAGATCGAACAGATCGGCGCCGGAGGGGCCGGCCGCGTAATTGCGGCCGAGCACGCCATAGGTCGCGAAGAGGACTGCGAAAATCAGGCAGTCGCTCATCAGATACATCCAGAACCCCAGCATGGTGGAGTCGCCCGGATGATGGACCTCCTTGTCCTCCAGCACGTGGAAGACCGGCACGCCGCTCTCGGTGGAGTGGGCCGTCGCGTTGCTCATGCTACAGCCCCCTTCAGGCCTTGACCGTGGCCAGCGCGCGGGTGCGCGCCTCTTCCTCGCGGATCACCTCCTCGGCCGGGATGTGGTAGTCCCGGTCGTAGTTGAAGGTGTGCGCGATCGCGGTGACGATCACCGCCAGGAAGCTCAGCGCCGCGAGCCACCAGACATACCAGACCAGGGCCAGGCCGCAGATCGTCGCGAAGGCCGAGATGATCACGCCCGCGCCGGTGTTCTTCGGCATATGGATCGGCCGGAAGCCTTCGAGCGGGCGCTCATAGCCGCGCTTCTTCATGTCGGCCCAGCTGTCATGGTCGTGGACCATCGGCGTGAAGGCGAAATTATAGGCCGGCGGCGGCGAGGAGGTCGCCCATTCCAGCGTGCGCCCGTTCCACGGATCGCCGGTCACGTCCCGCAGCTTCTCGCGGTTCATGACGCTGACGAAGAGCTGCACCAGGAAGCTGGCGATGCCGAACAGGATCAGCACGGCGCCGAAAGCGGCGATGACGAACCAGATCTGCAGCGAGGGATCCTCGAAATGGTTCACCCGCCGCGTCACGCCCATCAGGCCGAGCACATAGAGCGGCATGAAGGCGACATAGAAGCCGACGACCCAGAACCAGAAGGACATCTTGCCCCAGAAATCGTCGAGCTTGAAGCCGAAGGCCTTGGGGAACCAGTAGTTGATGCCGGCGAAGGCGCCGAACACCACGCCGCCGATGATCACGTTGTGGAAATGCGCGATCAGGAACAGGCTGTTGTGCAGCACGAAATCGGCCGGCGGCACCGCGAGCATAACGCCGGTCATGCCGCCGATGACGAAGGTGATCATGAAGGCGACGAGCCACATCATCGGCAGCTCGAAGCGGATCCGCCCGCGATACATCGTGAACAGCCAGTTGAAGATCTTGGCGCCCGTCGGGATCGAGATGATCATCGTCGTGATGCCGAAGAAGGAGTTCACGCTCGCGCCCGAGCCCATCGTGAAGAAGTGATGCAGCCAGACGAGATAGGACAGGATGGTGATCACGACCGTCGCATAGACCATCGAGGCGTAGCCGAAGAGACGCTTGCCGCAGAAGGTCGAGGCCACCTCCGAATAGATGCCGAAGCAGGGCAGAATGAGGATGTAGACCTCCGGATGGCCCCAGATCCAGATCAGGTTCACGTACATCATCGGGTTGCCGCCGAGATCGTTCGTGAAGAAGTTGGTGCCGACATAGCGGTCGAGAGTCAGCAGCGCGACCGTGCCGGCCAGCACCGGAAAGCTGGCGACGATGAGCACGTTGGTGCAGAGCGCGGTCCAGGTGAAGACCGGCATCTTCATCATGTCCATGCCCGGCGCCCGCATCTTCACGATGGTGGCGATCAGGTTGATGCCGGACAGGGTGGTGCCGACGCCCGCGATCTGGAGCGCCCAGAGATAGTAGTCCATCCCCACCCCGGGCGAGTAGGCCTTGCCCGAGAGCGGCGGATAGGCGAGCCAGCCGGTCTTGGCGAACTCGCCGACGAAGAGCGAGGCCATGACCAGCACGGCGCCGCCGACGGTCATCCAGAACGAGAAATTGTTGAGGAAGGGAAAGGCGACGTCCCGCGCGCCGATCTGCAGCGGCACGACATAGTTCATCAGCCCCGTGACCAGCGGCATCGCCACGAAGAAGATCATGATCACGCCATGGGCCGTGAAGATCTGGTCGTAGTGATGCGGCGGCAGATAGCCCTCGTTCGCGCCGAAGGCGATCGCCTGCTGGCCGCGCATCAGCATCGCGTCGGCGAAGCCGCGCAGCAGCATCACGATGCCCAGCACCATATACATGATGCCGATCTTCTTGTGATCCACGCTGGTGAACCACTCGCGCCAGAGATAGCCCCAGGCGCCGATCTTGGTGATCACCGCCATGAGACCGATGCCGCCGACCGCGACGACGATGAACGTCACCAGCAGGATCGGGTCGTGTAGCGGGATCGCCTCGAAGGTGAAACGCCCGAACACCAGATGCCACCAGTCGGGATAGGAGGTCATGATATCCTCGGGCAGCCTGACGAAGGCCGGCCCGCCTCTCGGTTAGCCGTTTTGGTCAGTTGGCGACGCGGGCGGTCACGCCGCTCGTGCCATAGACATCGGTCGGGGTGCAGATGGCGGTGACGAAGGGGCGCGGTGACAGCGGCTCGGCGCCGCGGCGCACCGTCTTGTCGTATTCGAGCGCCATCACGGTATGGATGCCCTCCTTGCCGCCGCCGCCCTTGGCGTCCATCGCCATCATGTCGCGCATGCACATCTTGGTGCGATCGACGCACATGTTCAGCACGGCCTCGAACAGATCGGGCGCGACATTGCTGAACTGGCGCGGCTTTTCACGCTCGCTCGGGCGCTCGAGCACCAGATACTCCTCGCGGCCGAGCTTCTCCGTCTTTTCGCGGGCGCCCTTCACCCAGTCGTCGAAGCCGCTGCCGTCCAGCCCCTTGAACCGGAAGCGCATCTGCGAAAAGCCCTCGCCGCTGTAATTGGCGGAGAAGCCCTCGAAATCGCCCGCGTGATTGATCACGGCGTTGAGCTTGGTCTGCATGCCGGGCATGGCGTAGATCTGGCCCGCCAGCGCCGGGATGAAGAGCGAATTCATCACCGAGGACGAGGTGATGCGGAATTCGATCGGCTGGTTGACCGGCGCCACCACCTCGTTGAGCGAGGCCACGCCCTGCTCGGGGTAGATGAACAGCCATTTCCAGTCGAGCGCGACCACCTGGATCACCAGCGGCTTGCGGACCTGGCCCTGAGCCGCCTGCTGGGCGGTGGTGATCGGCTCGCTGGCGCTGATGCGGTTCAGCGGGCGGTAGGGGTCGAGCAGATGCGTGCCCATCCAGGTGATGGCGCCGAGAATGATGACGATCAGCAGCGGCACGGCCCAGATCACCACCTCCAGCGGCAGCGAGTGGTGCCAGTCGGGATCGTAATCGGCCTCGGCCGACGCACGGTAACGCCAGGCGAAGAACACCGTCAGCGCCATCACGGGGATGATGATCAGCAGCATCAGGGCGGTCGAGATCAGCATGATGTTGCGTTGCTGCAACGCAACATCGCCCGATGGCGAGAGCAGCACCGCCTGACAGCCGCCCAGGAGGGCCATCAGCGGCAAAAGCGCCAGAATGCGACGGATTCTCAAGAGGTCTTCCCCCGTTTGAGATTGAATCGACGCCCTTCTACATTATTCTTTCGCACTGCACAGCGGACAGAATGTCCCATTGGCAGCGTTTGACGCTCGCGTCATATGCACCGTATCCATAGATGGCGACAGCACGCCGGATCCTATCCGGTTTTGGCCCAGAGCAGGAAGCCCCTCGATGAGCGCGCATGCGGCGAGCCCCCTGGCGACCCACAGGACGGACGAACAGGGGCGCGACCACGTCTCTCCCGGCGAGATCGCGATCGGCGTCATCATCGGGCGCACCTCGGAATATTTCGACTTCTTCGTCTTCGGCCTCGGCTGCGTCCTCGTCTTCCCGCAGCTGGTCTTCCCGATGGAGGACCGCCTCACCGGCACGCTGTATTCCTTCGCCATCTTTGCCCTGGCCTTCATCACCCGCCCGCTCGGCTCCGTTCTCTTCATGGAGGTCGACCGGCGCTACGACCGCGCGACCAAGCTGACGATCGCGCTGTTCCTGCTGGCCGGCTCCACCGCCGCCATCGCCTTTCTCCCCGGCTACGAGACGATCGGTGCCTGGTCCGCCGTCGTGCTCGCCGTCTTCCGGCTGCTGCAGGGCTTCGCGCTCGGCGGCGCCTGGGACGGCATGTCCTCGCTGCTGGCGCTGAACGCCCCGCCTGAGCGCCGTGGCTGGTATGCCATGCTGCCGCAGCTGGGCGCGCCGATCGGCTTCATCCTCGCCGCGGGCCTCTTCGCCTTCTTCGAAGGTGCGCTGTCGCAGCAGGACTTCATCGGCTGGGGCTGGCGCTACCCCTTCTTCGTCGCCCTGACGATCAACGTGGTCGCCCTCTTCGCCCGGCTGCGCATGGTCACAACCCATGAATTCGCCGAGCTGATGGCAACGCGCGAGCTGACCCCGACCCCGGTGTTCGAGCTGCTCGCCAAGCGCGGCAGCACGCTGCTGCTTGGCGCTTTCGTGCCGCTGGCGAGCTTCGCCCTCTTTCATCTGGTGACGATCTTCCCGGTGAGCTGGATCAACCTCTTCACCAACCGCTCGGTGTCGGAGTTCATGATCGTCCAGATGGCGGGCGGCGTGATCTGCGCCGGCGCGATCATGACTTCGGGCCTGATCGCGGACCAGATCGGCCGGCGCAAGCAGCTGATCTTCTCGGCCGCGCTCGTGGGCCTGTTCAGCGTCAGCTCGATCGTGGCGCCGCTGCTGTTCGGCGACAGCCTCGCCGGCCAGACCGTCTTTGTCATCATCGGCTTCGGCCTGCTCGGCCTGTCCTACGGCCAGACCTCGGGCGCGGTCGCATCGAGCTTCGGCGCGCAATACCGCTATACCGGTGCCGCGCTGACGCATGACCTCGCCTGGCTGATCGGCGCCGGCTTCGCCCCGCTCGTGGCGCTGACGATCTCGAGCGATTTCGGCCTGGCCTGGGTCGGGGTTTATCTGCTGTCAGGCGCGATCTGCACCATGGCGGCGCTCTGGCTCGATCGCCGGCTGGAAGCGCGCTACGGCTAGGGCGGCGGACCGCCGGGGCACGCGACGCTCCTTCGCTCAGCGCCCATGCCAGACGGCCGGGCGCTTGCCGAGGAACGCCGCCAGCCCTTCGCGGAAATCGGCGCTGGTGTAGCACAGGGTGACGAGATCGGCGCCGCCCTGCCCCGCGGCCGAGGCGGCCGTCAGCCGGCGCATCGCCTCCTTCGTCGCCCGGAGCGTCAGCGGCGCGTGGCCGGCGATCGTCACGGCAAGCTCCCGCGCCCGCCCCATCAGAGCGGCATGGTCGGGCAGCACCTCGCCATAGAGCCCGATACGCAGCGCCTCCGGCGCCTCGATCAGCCGAGCGGTGAAGACGATGTCCTTGACCAGCGCCGGACCGATCAGCGCGAAGAGCCGCGCGTAGTTCGCCATCGATAGGCAATTGCCCAGCGTGCGCGCGATCGGGAAGCCGAACCGCGCCGTCGCGGCGGCGATCCGCAGATCGCAGACCGAGGCGATCACCGCCCCGCCCCCGGTCACGGCCCCCGCCAGCGCGGCGATGGTGGGAACCGGGCAGGATTCGACCGCCTGGATCACCGCCTCGATGCGCGCCTCATAGGCCAGGGCATCCGCCTCGCTGCGGATGTCATGGAACTGGGCGATATCGGTGCCGGCCGCGAAGGCCTTGTCTCCGGCACCGGTGACGATGATGACCCGCGGGTCGCCATGCGCCCGGGGCTCGCGGCAGATGGCGGCGAGGCCGTCATACATCGCATAGGTCAGCGCGTTCCGCGCCTGCGGTCGATCGAAGGTGATCGTGCCGATTCCCTCCGAAACCTCGTAGCGCAGCCCCGATTCCATGCGCGCATCCTCCTGCCCCGCAGGAAACGGAGCTGAAGCGGCGCGCGGAGGCAAGCCCGACCATCGCCGCGCGAGCGACAGCGCGTCGCAGCATCGACGAATCCGCGGCACGAAAGCGGCGAGCGCCGAGGCCAGCCAATTGAGACCACGGCATGACGCTGTCGCCATTTCGCACTGCAACCGGGACGGCGTGACCGCAAAGCATCGCCGTGCCCTTTCGTTTGCACAGGAGAAGGGCACAGGCGATTGAGTCCGACGGGCGCGAACGTGATTTGCACAATATAAAGCCAGAAAAATGGTAGCGATCGCAACAAACCCCGCGTTTGACGCGGGGTCTTCCGCCAATTCTGACCGATTTCTTAATTCGCCATGCGTGTGCAGCATATCGGAGCTGAAACGAAGCCTCTGTTTCAGCCACGCCGCCTGGATTATATGCAGTGCACAACGAAATTATCGCTGTGGGCGCCGCCCCGGTCCGGAACTCGCAAGGAAGACCACCATGTTCGTCACCATGATTGCCGCCAAGATCCGCGCCTATTTCCGCTATCGCGAGACCGTTCGCGAGCTCTCCCGTCTGACCGACCGCGAGCTCGACGATCTCGGCCTGTCGCGCTCGGAGATCTCCTTCATCGCCCGCAACCACGCCGCGGCCTGAAGATCGACTTTGAACCGCCGCGCAAGGGCGCGTCGCGTTCCGTGTAGTTTCTCCTGAGGCCCGCCCCTCCCCTCCCAGTGGGCCTTGGTCGAAGAGCGAATGCCCGCCTCACGGCGGGCATTTTGCGTTTTAAGGCTGCGATCTCTTGACCTGCGCGCCGGCTGCGGACACATCCCCGCCATGACAGCCCAGACATCGCAACCCGTCCACGTCGTTGGCGGCGGTCTCGCCGGTTCGGAAGCCGCCTGGCAGATCGCCCGCACCGGCGTGCCGGTCGTCCTGCACGAGATGCGCCCCGTGCGTGGCACGGACGCTCACAAGACCGAAGGCCTCGCCGAACTGGTCTGCTCGAATTCCTTCCGCTCGGACGATTCCACGAGCAATGCGGTCGGCCAGTTGCATTGGGAGATGCGCCGGCTCGATTCGCTGATTATGGCCAAGGGCGACGCCCACCAGGTGCCGGCCGGCGGGGCGCTCGCAGTGGACCGCGATGGCTTCTCGCAAGCCGTCACCGCCGCGCTCGAAGCCCATCCCCTGATCACGATTGAGCGGGCCGAGATCGATGGCCTGCCCCCGGCGGATTGGGACAATGTCGTCATCGCCACGGGCCCGTTGACCTCGCCGGCTCTGGCGGAGGGCATCCTGTCGCTGACCGGCGAGGACGCCCTCGCCTTCTTCGACGCGATCGCGCCGATCGTGCATTTCGAGTCGATCGACATGGACACGGCCTGGTTCCAGTCGCGCTATGACAAGGCAGGGCCGGGCGGCACCGGCGCCGACTACATCAACTGCCCGCTCGACCGCGACCAGTACGAGGCCTTCATCGATGCCTTGCTGGCGGCCGAGAAGACCGAGTTCAAGGAATGGGAGGGCACGCCCTATTTCGACGGCTGCCTGCCGATCGAGGTGATGGCCGAGCGCGGCCGCGAGACCCTGCGCTGGGGGCCGATGAAGCCGGTCGGCCTCACCAACAAGCACAACCCGACCGTCAAGGCCTATGCCGTGGTGCAGTTGCGGCAGGACAATGCGCTGGGCACGCTGTTCAACATGACCGGCTTCCAGACCAAGCTGAAATATGCCGAGCAGGCCCGCATCTTTCGGATGATCCCGGGGCTCCAGAACGCGGAGTTCGCGCGGCTCGGCGGCATCCACCGCAACACCTATCTGGATTCGCCCAAGCTGCTCGACGAGCGGCTGCGGCTGAAGGCCGATCCGC
>NZ_JBMDWH010000049.1:0-10654 GCF_048595345.1 Allobosea sp. | reverse complement strand
CGCCCCGCAAGGTGGACAGGACCGATGAGACCCGAGATTCAAACGCAGCTCGATAACGCCAAGCAGTCGATCGGACTGCTGAGGAGGCATCTTTGACTGGGATCAGGCCCAGCGACGCCTCGCCGAACTGAACGCCCTCTCCGAGGGCCCCGATTTCTGGAACGATGCCGACGCCGCGCAGAAGCTGATGCGCGAGCGCACCTCTCTGGAAACCCAGATCGAGGGTATCGTCAGGCTCGAACGCGATCTCGACGACGCGCTGACGCTGATCGAACTCGGTGAGATGGAGGGCGACGACGCCACCGTTTCCGAGGGCGAGCAGGCGATCAAGGCCGTGCAGGACGAAGCGGCCCGCCTCCAGGTCGAGACGCTGCTCTCGGGCGAGGCCGACATGCTCGACACCTATGTCGAGATCCATCCCGGCGCCGGCGGCACGGAGAGCCAGGACTGGGCCGAGATGCTCCTGCGCATGTATCGACGCTGGGGTGAGCGCCGCAAGCTCAAGGTCGAGACGCTGGAATATCAGGATGGCGACACAGCCGGCATCAAGTCGGCGACGCTGCAGTTCAAGGGCCACAACGCCTATGGCTGGCTGAAGACCGAATCGGGCGTGCATCGTCTCGTGCGCATCTCGCCCTTCGATTCCAATGCGCGGCGTCAGACCTCCTTCGCCTCGGTGTGGGTCTATCCCGTGGTGGACGACCGCATCCAGATCGACATCAAGGAATCGGATTGCCGCATCGACACCTATCGTGCGCAGGGCGCCGGCGGGCAGCACATCAACACCACCGATTCGGCGGTGCGCATCACCCATATTCCCTCGGGGATCGCGGTGGCCTGCCAGCAGGAGCGCTCGCAGCACAAGAACCGGGCGAAGGCCTGGGACATGCTGCGCGCCCGGCTTTACGAGGTGGAGCTGAAGAAGCGCGAGGACAAGGCCAATGCCGAGCAGGCCGCCAAGACCGATATCGGCTGGGGCCATCAAATCCGCTCCTATGTGCTCCAGCCCTATCAGCTGGTGAAGGATCTGCGGACAGGGGTCAGCTCGACCGCGCCTTCCGACGTGCTCGACGGCGATCTCGACGCCTTCATGGAAGCCTCGCTCGCCCAGCGCGTCTATGGCACGCAGGTCGAGGTCGAGGATATCGACTGAGGACGAGGCAACGCTCGCAGGCCTCGCCCGCGCAGCGAGCCTCGGCGTAGCGCCGAGGCTCGGGCAGGCAAGCGCCGGTCACCCAAAAATCCCGACCAGCTTGGCGCCGGCTTTCAGAAACCGGGTCGGATCGACAGGCTCCTCGTTGATCCGGGTCTCGTAATGCAGATGCGGGCCGGTCGAGCGGCCGGTGGAGCCGACGCGCCCGAGCACAGCGCCGGTCTTCACGATCTGGCCGACCGAAACCGAGATCGCGGACATATGGGCGTAGCGCGTGCTGAGTCCATTGGCGTGCTCGATCTCGACCATGTTGCCGTAGCCGCCATTATATTCCGCGGCCACGACCTTGCCCGGCCCCGTGGCGACGATCTGCGCACCGGTCTCGGCCCGAAAATCGACGCCGGTATGCATCGCCAGGCCCCGGGTGAACGGGTCGGTGCGATAGCCGTAATTCGAAGTGAAGTCGTGGTCCCCGTTCATCGGCCGGGCCACCGGCATCAGCTGGACGATCCCTTTCAGCCGCATCAAGGTCGCGAGCCGGGGCTGGATGTCGTTGAGCGCGGCGCCAAAGGCGCCGGCCGAGGCCTCGAGCTTGACGGGGACGAAGGGGCCGCCCGTGCCGCCCTCCACCGTCGCCGGTGCCGCCATCTTGTCGATGTTGAGCCCGGTCTCCGCCAGCGCGCTTTTGAGCTTCGCCTGAGTATCCAGCAGCTTGCCGTCCATCTCGCGCAGCGCCGCAAGCTGGGCGTCCGAAGTGCGGCTCAGCGCCTCGTCGAGGCGGGTCAGCGTGGCTTCCACGCGCTTGGCGGGCGGTTGCGGCGCCTCGCCCGACTGCCAGCCGGTGCTGCCCGTGGCGTCGGCGGAGCCGGGCCTGATCGGGAGGGGCTGCTGTTCGGGCGCCGGCATCGGCTTGCCCGGGATCAACGGTGCGAAACTGGTCACGCCCGAGGCCCTGATCGGCTCCTCCGGCTTGGCGACGCGCGGGCGCAGCGGCAATTTGGTCGCCGGGGCGATGCCGTTGGTCTGCAGCATGTCGGCGAGCGCGCTGACGAGCGACTGGCGCGATTCGAGCTCCGCCTGGCGCGTCGCCAGTTCATCAACCCGCGATTCGACACCGTCCTGATCGAGCAGCGCCTTGCTGGCGTAACGGTCGATATCGGCCCTGAGCGCGGCGATCCGATCTTCGTAGGCATATTGCCGGGTGGTTTCCCGCGCGATCATGCGGGCCGCGAGATCGTCCTTGCTGAGGATGTACCAACCGGCGGTGCCCGAGCAGGCCGTCATCAGGGCGAGCCAGCCCAGCCCCAGCAGCATCGTCGAACGCCGGATCGTATAGGTTTTGTGGACGACGAGCCCGGCGGTCGGGAGGCTTGGTGCGGAGTTCGGATGAGAATGCATACGCGGGACCGGAATGACGCTGCCGATACCCGCGATCAGACATTATTAGGGTTAATTCTTCGGAAATCGCCGGCGGGTGAGCCCGCTGGCCTCCTGCCGGGGAACTGTCGCGGCCTCAGAGCGCCTGCGCCGCGGCCAGCACCTCCTCGGCATGCCCCTCCACCTTCACCTTGCGCCAGATGCGCGCGATCCGGCCTTCGCCGTCGATCAGGAAGGTCGCCCGCTCGATACCCATATAGGTGCGGCCATACATGCTCTTCTCGACCCAGATCCCATAGGCCTCGGCCAGCGCCTGGCTCTCGTCGGCGAGCAGGGTCAGGGCGAGATCGTGCTTCTGCTTGAAGCGGTCGTGCTTTTTGGCCGGATCGGGCGAGACGCCCACGATCTGGGTCCCGCAGGCGGCGAAATCGCCCCTCAGCCGGTTGAAGGCGATCGCCTCCTGCGTGCAGCCGGGCGTGTCGTCCTTGGGATAGGCGTAGAGCACCAGCTTCTGCCCCTTGAAATCGCCGAGCGAAACCTCGCCGCCACCATCGCGCGGGAGTTTGAACTCGGGCGCCGCGTCACCGTCCTGCAATGCCATCGCTCTGCCTTCCTTTGGTCGTCTTCGCCCGCCATGGAGCCTAGAGCCGCATAGCAGGCCGGGGGCGGCATATTTCGACGGAGAAAGAGGCGGCAAGTCCTAGGAGGGGTTGCCGAATCGCTCCGCCGGATCACATCGACAGTCATGCCGTCACCCAAGGTTGCGGCAAGGTGCGCCGTTGCGTCACCTTGCATACGATCTGGCGGCCCCGGAGGATCACGCGGATTTCGACGCAGCGGCAAGCAGGGGCGGGGACGCCGGATTCGACATCGCCCCTCGCCGAGGAGCAGACATGCGAAGCGCAGGTCGCAAGGCGCGCGCGAGCGGGTTTGGCGACGATCTGCGTCGCCGTCTTGGTCGCGGGCCTCGTTCTGGCCGGCTCCGCCGCCACGCTGCTCGTCACCGGCATCATCCCGCTTTCGGGACTTGAGGGGCGCATTTCGGCCGCCATCGAGGAGCGCATCGGCCATGGCTGGCAGGTCGAGGCCGCCTCGGCCGAACTCGAACGGGTGGATGGCCATTCGCAGCTGCGCGTTCGCCAGGTTTCCTTCCGGCACAGCGGCGGCGCCGCCATCCGCGCGCCGGAGGCCGTCTTGGGCTATGATCCGCTCTCGCTCCTGCGCGGCAGCATCAGGTTGACCTCGGTCGATCTGCGCGGCGTCAATGTCCGCCTCGGCGTCGACAAGGGCGGCGCTCTCGTCGTCAACGCCGATTCGGCGCCGGCCGAGGCTCCTCCGGCGGCCAGCCTGCCCGATACCGCGCAGTGGAACGTCGTCACCGGCATCATGGGCGCGATCTCGACGCTGGCCCGCGGCGACGGGCTGCTCGGCGCGCTCGAAACCGCAGGCATCGCCGGCGCGCGCCTGTCCCTTGTCGATCCGGAAGGGCGCCAGACCGCCGGCCTCGAGGATGTCGAGATCAGGCTCAGCCGTGTCGGCGAGGCCACGACGCGCCTCACCATGAAGGGCCGCACCGGCCCGCGCTGGAAGGACATCGCCATCGACCTCTCGACCGAGGCCGACGGCACCCAGCGCGCCGATGTCGATATCCGGCGCTTCGAGCCGGCGGAGATCATGGCGCTGGCCTTCGGCACTGGCGGCATGCAGCTCGAAGGCCTGCCTCTGCAGGGCAAGGCGACGCTCCGGCAGAACGCCGGCGGCAAGCAGTCCATCACCGCCGCGCTGGATGTGCAGGCGGGCATGTTGCGCTTCCCGGATGGCGGGCCGTCTCCCGTCAAGATCGACGCGGCGCATCTGGAGATCGCGAGTGGCGAGGATCTCTCCCACCTGACCATCACCGGGGCGAAGTTGGCCGCGGGCGCGACGCGCTTCGACGCCACCGGCTCGCTGGCGGAGGAGGGCGGCGCCTGGCGCCTCAAGCTGCAGGCCGGCGGGCAGCTCGCCGGGCTCGATTCCGACCCGCCCGTGCCCGTCACGAAGCTCGATGCCGATCTTAAGCTCGATGTCCCCAACGGGATCGTCTCGGTCGATTCCCTTGCGTTGCGAGGCCCAACGGCGAGCGTTGACATGAATGCCTTCATCCAGAGGGTCGGCGAATCGCCGTTGCAGCGTTTCCATGTCGCGGCCAGGGATTCGGATGCGCGGGCGCTCCTCGCGATCTGGCCCGCTTTCACCTCGCCAGACGCCCATGAAACGCTGCGGCGGCAGCTGGTCGCCGGCCGGATGAAATCCGTCGTGGTCGATCTCGATTTGCCGGCCGAGGATCATGCACGCCTGCTTCATGGCGCCGGCATGCCGGTCGAGGCGCTGACCGTGGCGATCGACGGCGATGCCATCCGCTATCTGCCGGATCCGGGTCTGCCGCCGGTCGTCGATGCCGCCATGACCGGTACGGTGACCGGCCGCAGTGTCCGGCTGGCGATCGCGGGGGGCAAGGCCGAGCTCGGTTCAGGGCGCTCTCTGCAGCTCGGCGAGGGCAGCTTCGCCATCCCGGATTTCTGGATGCATCGCGCCCCGGCCAGCATCGGCTTTCGCGCCACGGGGACGATGGACGCGCTGGCCGCGCTCTTTGCCTTCCCCGCCGTCAAGGATTTCAGCCCCGGCAAGATCGACCCTGCCGCGATCAAGGGCGGCGCGGACCTGAAGGTCGGCATCACCCTGCCGCTGGCACCGGATGTGAAGACCGACGAGATCGTCATCACGGGCGGCGGCACGCTCTCCGGCGTCGCCTCCGACACGCTGCTGGGCACCGAGAAACTGGAGGCGGGCAGCTTCGCCACCAGCTTCGACCGGAACGGCTTCCAGCTTCGCGGCGAGGCGAAGGTCGGCGGCGACAAGGCTCAGATCGACATCAGGCAGAACGCCAAGGGGCAGGGCGAGGCCGTGCTTCAGCTGGTGCTCGACGCCGCCGCGCGCCAACGCCGCGGCTTCGGGCCGGAATCGGGCATTTCGGGCGTGGTGCCGGTGAAGGTCACCAAGGCTTTCGGCAAGTCCGGCGACGCGCCGCCGCATATCGAGATGGATCTGACCAAGGCGGGGCTGGACGCGCCCATTCCGGGCCTCAGCAAAGCGGCCGGAAAGCCCGGCAAGATCGTCTTCACCTATGTGATGTCCAGCGATGGGCCCGATCTCGAGGATTTCGTGCTCGACACGGGCACGGCGTCGATGAAGGGCCGCATCGAGCTGGACAGGAAGAACGGGCTGGAAAGCGCCAGCTTTTCACAGTTCAGGCTTTCGCCCGGCGACAATGTGAAGGTCGAGATCAAACGCGACGGCAATCTGAGCAAGCTCACCATTCGCGGCGCGGTGGCCGATATCCGCCCCTTCATCAAGGATCTTCAGAATCCGGCGCAGCCGCCGGCTTCGGCAAGGGGCGTGCCGGCGCAACGCAGCGCCGGCGGCGATATCGATGTCGATCTGGATGTGCCGATCCTCACCGGCTTCAACAGCGAGGCGATCACCAACGGCACGATGAAGCTGTCCCGGCGCGGCGGCGATATCCGCTCGCTCGCCTTTCAGGGCCGTATCGGCCGCGCCGATGTGTCCGCGCGCCAGGCCCGTCCGAACGACAAGCTCGTGGTGCAGTCGGAGAATGGCGGTTCGCTCCTGCGCTTTCTCGATCTCTACAATCGCGCCTATGGCGGCGATCTCGTGCTGAGCATGGGCAGCGGTGACAGCCAGAGCGGGGAACTGCTCTTCCGCAATTTCGTCGTGCGCAATGAGCCGGCGCTGAAACGGGTGGTCGCCTCGCAGCCCGCGGCCACGACGGGTGACGGCAGCGCCGCCGGCGCAGGGCCGCGCATCGACGTAGCGGATGTCGAGTTCACCAAGCTGCGGGCGGAGTTCACCCGCTCGGCCAGCCGGCTCGATGTCTCCGACATGGTGATCTGGGGCCAGCAGGTCGGCTTCACCCTGCAGGGCCATGTCGATTATGGCCGCGACAGGGTCGATATCGGCGGCACCTTCGTGCCCGGCTACGCCTTCAACAACGCTTTCGCGCAGGTTCCGGTGGTCGGCGCATTGCTCGGCGGCGGCAGCCAGTATGGCGGGCTCTTCGCGGTCAACTTCCGCATTTCGGGCGCGGCGAGCGCGCCGACCATGACGATCAACCCGCTCTCCGCGCTCGCGCCCGGCATCCTGCGCCGCTTCGTCGATCCGCTGGGAGGCGCCCCGGCCCAGAAGCCCATCCAGCCGCCCCCGCCCGCGACCCGGCCGTGAGCACCGGCCGGATTATTCCGGCCGGATCAGGACGTGCTTTTTCTTGCCGAAGGAAAGCTTCACCACCCCATCGGCGGAAAGCTCGGCGAGGCTCAGCATCGCGCGCTCGTCGGTGACGGCAGCGTCGTTCACGCGAAGGCCGCCCGCCTTGACCTGACGGCGTGCCTCCCCGGTCGACGGCACGAGACCCGCCTTCACGAAGGCGCTGAGGACGCCGAGCCCGGCTTCCAACTCCGCGCGCGGCACCGTGACGCTCGGCAGGTCGGCTGCCGTCTCGCCTTCTTCGAAGGTCTTGCGCGCGGTCTCCGCTGCGGCGTCGGCCGCCTCGCGCCCATGCACGATCGCGGTGATCTCGGTGGCCAGCACCTTCTTGGCCTCGTTGATCTCCGAGCCGCCGAGCGCGGCAAGCCTTTTGATCTCGTCCAGCGGCAGGCGCGTGAACACCTTCAGGAACCGGCCGACATCGGCGTCCTCGGTGTTGCGGAAATACTGCCAGAAATCATAGGGGCTGAAGGCGTCGGCATTGAGCCAGACCGCGCCATTCGCCGTCTTGCCCATCTTGGCGCCAGAGGCGGTCGTCAGCAGCGGCGTCGTCACGCAATAGAGCTGCGGGCCGCCCATACGGTGCGAGAGGTCGACGCCGTTGATGATGTTGCCCCACTGGTCCGAGCCGCCCATCTGCAAACGGCAGCCATGGCGCCGGTTGAGCTCGACGAAATCGTAGCCCTGCATAATCATGTAGTTGAATTCGAGGAAGGAGAGGGACTGCTCGCGGTCGAGCCTCAGCTTCACCGAATCGAAGGAGAGCATGCGGTTGACCGAGAAATGCCGGCCGACCTCGCGCAGGAATTCGACATAGTTGAGCTTCAGCAGCCAATCGGCATTGTTGGCCATGACCGCGTCGGTCGGCCCCTCGCCATAGCGTAGGATGCGGCCGAAGACGCGCTTGATGCTCTCGATATTGGTGGCGATTTCCTCGACGGTGAGCAGCTTGCGCTGGTCGTCGCGGAAGGAGGGATCGCCCACCATCGAGGTGCCGCCGCCCATCAGCGTGACCGGCTTATGCCCTGTCTCCTGAAACCAGTAGAGCATGGTCAGGCTGATCAAGTTGCCGATATGGATCGAGGTCGCCGTCGCGTCGTAGCCCACATAAGCCGATTGCGTGCCCTGCCGGCAAAGCGCATCCAGCCCCTCCGCGTCGGAGATCTGGTGAATGAGGCCGCGCTCGTCGAGCACGCGCAGGAAGTCGGATTTGTAGCTTGTCATGGCAAGGGCTCGATCGGTTTTGCCTCGGGAGGCGTTGGCCGTCTCGTCATGGTCGGGCTTGTCCCGACCATCTACGTCTTCGCTGGCCAAATGCGCTCAAGACGCGGATGCCCGCCACAAAGGCGAGCATGACGGCGGAGGCTGGTTCTTGCGGGCGACTCAGACGCTTTCCTGCTCGCTCTTGATGATCTCCGGCCCGACCATGCGGTCGAGATAGACGCCGACCTGCTCCATCAGCACATCGACCTTGCCGTCGAAGAAGTGGTTGGCGCCCTCGACGACCGTGTGCTCGATCTGGATGCCCTTCTGGGTCTTCACCTTCTCGATCACCGCCATCACCTCCTTGACCGGCGCGACGCGGTCTTCCGAACCATGGACGAACAGGCCGGAGGAGGGGCAGGGCGCCAGGAAGGAGAAGTCGTAGCGGTTGGCCATCGCCGCGATCGACAGGAAGCCTTCGATCTCTGGCCGACGCATGAGGAGCTGCATGCCGATCCAGGCGCCGAAGGAGACGCCGGTGATCCAGCAGCTCTTGGCTTCCGGGTTCAGCGCCTGCATCCAGTCCAGCGCTGCGGCGGCGTCCGAAAGCTCGCCCGCGCCATGGTCGAAATGGCCCTGGCTGCGGCCGACGCCACGGAAGTTGAAACGAAGCGCCGAGAAGCCCCGGTTCACGAAGGTGTAGAACAGGTTATAGACGATCTGGTTGTTCATCGTCCCGCCGAATTGCGGGTGCGGATGCAGGATGATCGCGAGCGGCGCACCCCGCTTTTTCGCGGGCTGGTAGCGCCCCTCGATCCGGCCCGCCGGCCCGTTGAAGATCACCTCTGGCATCGTCTCACCGCTTCTTGGGCCGTGCCGCGCGAGCGAAGCCGGAACCCGGACACCGTTGTCCGAAAACCCGGCCAGCCTTGACGGCATCGCCTTCCGCGCCCTAAATGGAGAGCGCTTAGAATAATTCTAACGGCCGTGAACAAGTCGAGAACAAGAGCGGGATTGCCCTTGCGGGCATGCTTCTGTTCCGACCGGGCCGGTTCGGATTTGCGGCTATAGCACGGCGCAGTGGTGCGATTTCAAGCATTTCGTCGCGGCAGGCCGTGGCGAGGATGACGGAGCGGACAGGACGGTGACGGCGGCTCGCGCCTATCTCGACCATAATGCCACCACCCCGGTGCGTCCCGAGGTGGTGGAAGCCGTCACGCGCGCGCTGCTACTCCCCGGAAATCCGTCCTCGGTCCATGGCGAAGGCAGGGCGGCGCGGGGCGCGATCGAGCGCGCGCGCGAGCAGGTGGCGGCTCTGGTCGGCGCCAGACCCGCCCATGTCGTCTTCACCAGCGGCGGCACCGAGGCGAACGCGGCCGTCCTGTCGCCGGGGCTGATGGATTGCGATGGCGGGCGCGATTGCGTGCGTGTGCCGGCTTCGCTGCTTCTGTTCAGCGCCACGGAACATGCCTGCGTGCGCCAGGGCCACCGCTTTCCGGCGGCTGCGGCCGAGCCCGTTCCCGTCGATGGAAACGGCGTCGTCGATCTTGCCTGGCTGGATGCGCGGCTGGCCCGTTTCGCCTCGGATCATCCCGGTGCCCGGGCGCTGGTCTCGATCCATCTCGCCAATAACGAAACCGGCGTCGTCCAGCCCGTCGGCGCTGCGGCAGAGATCGTGCATCGCCATGGCGGGCTGCTGCACAGTGACGCGGTTCAGGCCGCCGGCAAGATCGCGATCGATATCGCCGCGCTCGGTGCCGATGTGCTGACGCTCTCGGCCCATAAGCTCGGCGGCCCCAAGGGCGTGGGCGCCATCGTCTTCCGCACCGGCGCGCTCGAACTGGCCGACAAGCTCCTGCGCGGGGGCGGGCAGGAGCGCGGCTGGCGTGCCGGCACCGAGAACCTGCCCGGCATCGTCGGGTTCGGCGCCGCCGCGGCGATCGCCAAGGATGCGCTGGCGGGGGAGGCCGCACGCCTTTCTGGCCTGCGGGATCGGCTGGAGCGCGGCCTTGTCGCGCTCTGCCGCAAGGCCGTGATCTTCGGCGCCGGTGCGCCCCGCCTGCCCAACACCAGCGCCTTCGCCACGCCCGGCCTCAAGGCCGAGACGGCGCTCATCCGGCTCGATCTGGCTGGCGTCGCCCTGTCGTCCGGTTCGGCCTGCTCATCGGGCAAGGTGAAGCGTTCGCATGTGCTCGATGCGATGAAAATCGACCCCGCCATGAGCGAAGGGGCCTTGCGGGCTTCGCTCGGATGGACCACCTGCGAGGCGGACATCGATCTGTTTCTTGCGGCCTATGCGAAGCTCGTGGCCGCGCAACCCGATCGGAGCGCCAAGGCTGCCGCCTGACGCGCCCGCAACACGAAGACGAAAACCGGCGGGCCTTGAACCCGCACTGGAGACGGAACATGGCAGCGGTCCAGGAGACCATCGATCAGGTCAAGTCGATCGACGTGACCGAGTACAAATACGGCTTCGTCACGGAGCTGGAGGTCGAGAAGCCCGCCAGGGGCCTGACCGAGGACACGGTCCGCTACATCTCGGCCCGCAAGAACGAGCCGGAATGGATGCTCGAATGGCGGCTCGACGCCTTCCGGCGCTGG
>NZ_JBMDWH010000048.1:0-21855 GCF_048595345.1 Allobosea sp. | reverse complement strand
GTCGAGCGGGCGCAGCGCGGCATCGTCTATATCGACGAGATCGACAAGATCAGCCGCAAGTCGGACAATCCCTCGATCACCCGCGACGTCTCGGGCGAGGGCGTCCAGCAGGCGCTGCTGAAGATCATGGAAGGCACCGTCGCCTCCGTGCCGCCGCAGGGCGGGCGCAAGCATCCGCAGCAGGAGTTCCTGCAGGTCGACACCACCAATATCCTCTTCATCTGCGGCGGCGCCTTCGCCGGCCTCGACAAGATCATCTCGGGCCGCGGCAAGGGCACCTCGATCGGCTTCGGCGCTTCGGTGCAGGCGCCGGACGAGCGCCGCACCGGCGCGATCTTCCGCGAGGTCGAACCCGAGGATCTGCTGAAGTTCGGCCTGATCCCGGAATTCGTCGGCCGCCTGCCGGTTCTGGCGACGCTCGAGGATCTCGACGAGCCGGCGCTGAAGACCATCCTGACCGAGCCGAAGAACGCGCTGGTGAAGCAGTATCAGCGCCTGTTCGAGATGGAGGACACACAGCTGACCTTCACCGACGAGGCGGTCAGCCTCATTGCCCGCAAGGCGATCGAGCGGAAGACCGGCGCGCGCGGCCTGCGCTCGATCATGGAGGGCATCCTGCTCGAGACCATGTACGAGCTGCCGGGGCTGGAGGGTGTCGAGCAGGTGGTGATCGGCCCCGAGGCGGTCGAGAGCAAGGCCCGCCCGCTCTTCATCTATGCCGAGCGCGAGGACGAGACGAAGTCCGCCTCGGCCTGAGCCGGGACGGCGTGAATTGTGAAACGCGCGCCCCCGGCGCGCGTTTTGCGTTTGAGGACGCTCGACGCGCCGGCTCCGTCCGACGCTTTCGGGCCGAGCGCCCCTGACAAGGCCGGCTCTCCCCCGAGTGCTTAGCCGCAGGATTGCCGCCTTTACCCAGACGCAAGGCTGCGGTGCATGAGCCGGCGGCCTTGCTTGAAAGCCGGCGAGGAAATCGCCACCTTAGGTGCACTTGCGAGAGTCGCACGCCTATCGAGGGTGCGGTGCGCAAGGGCGGAGGAGCGAATGGTCGCCCCGGCCGCATCGTCCGAACGGTCCGCCCATCGCGGGGAAACGCCGGACGCAACTGCAAAGGAACTGCCATGACTGGCTCGACGCCACGCGCTCCCGTCGTCTCAGGCGAGACCGGCACCTACCCGGTTCTGCCTCTGCGCGATATCGTCGTATTCCCCCATATGATCGTCCCGCTCTTCGTCGGCCGCGAGAAATCCATCCGCGCGCTCGAAGAGGTGGTGAAGACCGACGGGCTCATCCTGCTGGCGACCCAGAAGAATGCCGGCGACGATGATCCGCAGCCCGGCGAGATCTACGAGATCGGCACGCTCGCCCGCGTGCTCCAGCTGCTCAAGCTGCCCGATTCCACCGTGAAGGTGCTGGTCGAGGGCGTCGGTCGCGCCAAGGCCTCGTCCTATTCCGCGGCCGAGTCCTTTTATGAGGCCGAGGCCGTCGCCCTGGCCGAGGAAGAGGGCAAGAAGGTCGAGGTCGAGGCGCTGGGCCGTTCGGTCGTCGCCGAGTTCGAGAGCTATGTGAAGCTCAACAAGAAGATCTCGGGCGAGATCGTCGCCGCCGTGACGCAGATCGACGAGCCGGCCAAGCTCGCGGACACCGTCGCCTCGCATCTGGCCGTGAAGATCGCCGACCGCCAGGCGGTGCTGGAGATCACCAGCGTGCCGCAGCGCCTCGAAAAGGTGCTCTCGCTGATGGAAAGCGAGATGTCGGTGCTGCAGGTCGAGAAGCGCATCCGCTCGCGCGTCAAGCGCCAGATGGAGAAGACGCAGCGCGAATACTATCTCAACGAGCAGATGAAGGCGATCCAGAAGGAGCTGGGCGACGGCGACGAGGGCCGCGACGAGCTGGCCGAGCTGGAAGACAAGATCGCCCGCACCAAGCTCACCAAGGAAGCCCGCGACAAGGCGATGGCGGAGCTGAAGAAGCTGCGCCAGATGTCGCCCATGTCGGCCGAGGCGACGGTGGTGCGCAATTATCTCGACTGGATGCTCGGCATTCCTTGGGGCAAGAAGTCAAAGATCAAGAAGGATCTGGCCGGCGCCCAGGCGATCCTGGACGACGATCATTTCGGCCTGGACAAGGTGAAGGACCGCATCGTCGAATATCTGGCGGTGCAGCAGCGGACCAACAAGCTCGCCGGCCCGATCCTGTGCCTCGTCGGCCCTCCGGGCGTCGGCAAGACCTCGCTCGGCAAGTCGATCGCCAAGGCGACGGGGCGTGAATTCGTGCGCATGTCGCTCGGCGGCGTGCGTGACGAGGCCGAGATCCGCGGCCATCGCCGCACCTATATCGGCTCGATGCCCGGCAAGATCATCCAGTCGATGAAGAAGGCCAAGACCGCCAACCCGCTCATCCTCCTCGACGAGATCGACAAGATGGGCCAGGACTTCCGGGGCGACCCCTCGGCGGCCCTGCTGGAGGTGCTCGACCCCGAGCAGAACGGCACCTTCAACGACCATTACCTCGAGGTCGATTACGACCTGTCGAACGTGATGTTCGTGACGACGGCGAACACGCTGAACATCCCGCCGGCCCTTCTGGACCGCATGGAAGTGATCCGCATCGCCGGCTACACCGAGGACGAGAAGACCGAGATCGCCAGGCGCCACCTGATCCCGAACGCGATCAAGAAGCACGGGCTCAACGGCGAGGAGTGGTCGATCACCGACGGCGCCTTGCAGATATTGGTGCGGCGCTACACCCGCGAGGCGGGTGTGCGTAATCTCGAGCGCGAAATCTCCAAAACGGTCCGCAAGGGCGTGAAGGACATCGTGCTCGGCAAGAAGGCGAAGGTGGTCGTCGACGAGACGCTGCTGGAGGAGTATCTCGGCCCGCCGCGCTATCGCTACGGCATGGCGGAGACGGAGGATCAGGTTGGTGTCGTTACCGGTCTGGCCTGGACCGAGGTCGGCGGCGAATTGCTGACGATCGAGGGCGTCATGGTGCCCGGCAAGGGCCGCATGACCGTCACCGGCAACCTCAAGGACGTGATGAAGGAATCGATCTCGGCGGCGGCGTCCTATGTCCGCTCGCGGGCCATCGATTTCGGCATCGAGCCGCCGCTGTTCGACCGGCGCGACATCCACGTCCACGTTCCGGAGGGCGCGACCCCGAAGGACGGCCCCTCGGCCGGCATCGCGATGGCGACGGCGATCGTCTCGATCCTGACCGGCATCCCCACCAACCGCGACGTCGCCATGACCGGCGAGGTCACGCTGCGGGGCCGGGTGCTGCCGATCGGCGGGTTGAAGGAGAAGCTCCTGGCCGCGCTGCGCGGCGGCATCAAGAAGGTGCTGATCCCGGAGGAGAACGCCAAGGATCTGGTCGATCTGCCGAAGTCCGTCCGTGACGGGCTTGAGATCGTCCCGGTCGCGCGGATGGAGCAGGTGTTGCAGCACGCGCTGACCCGCCTGCCGGTCCCGATCGTCTGGGAAGAGGATCTCAAGGCCGCCCCGCCCAAGGCCGCCGAGGAGGATTCGGCGGGCCTCGTCGCCCACTGAGCGGTCCTGTATCGACCGAAGAGAACCAAGCCGGCGCGCGAGCGCCGGCTTTTTTCATGCCGTGGCGCTGCCCTGCGGGGCGCTGCGCCATGCCGACGGGGAGGGGAGAAATGGTGGGCAGTGACGGGCTCGAACCGCCGACATCCTCGGTGTAAACGAGGCGCTCTACCAACTGAGCTAACCGCCCTTGCGCGTCGCGTTTAAGGCTTCGCGCCCGGCATCGCAAGCGCGGCGCGTCGAAGCAGGCCGTGAAGGCCCACGGCGGGCGAGTTCGCCGGTCGGCCCTGCCGCTCCCGTCGCCAGCTGCCGGGAGAGCGCGGGCGGCCCCCTGCCGCGGCAGCGCCCGGACCGGCGATTCGGATCCGTTTTCCCGCTCTGCGCCTCACCAGACCTGCCGGCGCGCGCAGCGAAACGCCCGAAAGCGGGTATTTATCCACCGGGGTGATTTTGCCGGCATCGGCCGCTTGACACTGCCGGGCCGTCGCAATACTCACCACATCGCTGACGGCGAACGCCTCAGCCGCCCAGCGCGGGCGTAGCTCAGTTGGTTAGAGTGCCGGCCTGTCACGCCGGAGGTCGCGGGTTCGAGCCCCGTCGCCCGCGCCATTTAAATCAGTAACTTAGCTCAACGGCCCTTTGGGCCATTACACTTTCTTGAGCGGGTTCATTACACTTTTCGTCCCGGTTTGTTCTTTCTGAGCTTTGCCCGGCCTTCGCGGCGGTTGGCGTCAACATCGCGGACAGTCGCGATGTTGACCGGGTTGTAGGTCTGCTGAAGGCGGTTCGAGGCGGCCAGTGTATTGGCCATCTTGGTCGAGATCGCATGGGCACTCGCGCCTCCCGCCGTGGCTTCGACGGTTCCGGATCGGCGCATGTCGGCGAGCTGCCGTGTCTCATCCGGGCCGAATTCGGCGGCACGGACAACGCGAAAGTCGAAACCGAGCTTGTTCTTAGTATAGGGAGCGGGCTGGTGAGGCTTGCCGCCCTTTGCGGTCGTGCCGCTGCCACGCGTCCGGAAGATAGGCGCGTTGGGCAAGAGTTCGAATCTGAGCGACGCAATATAGGCGTCGAGGAGCCGGGTAGCGCGCTTGCCGAGAGAGCCAGCCGCCGGCCTATTGGTCTTGGCCCGAGCGAGAGCGAAGATGGCACCGTGAAGATCATCGGCTCGCTGCCAGGTGGTCAGGGACCGAAGGTCGATGGGAGAGAGTTGGCTGTCCCATGCTGCCGCCATGAGGGCTGCGAGGCCCTTATAGCCCATTCGCCAGGCGCGTTTGCAGAGGCGGACGACTTCTCCTTCTAGCCAGATCTGCTGGCGCGGAGCAGCCGCCGAGTTAGCGATGGCGAGCGATGGATCGACCTTTCCACGGGTGTAGTTCATGGCTGCCATCTGGACCCACAAGGCCCGCCAGACCTTGATGACGCGATGGCGCTCGGTGACGGAGACCTTCTCCTCGATCTTGGGAATCAGGCCCTTCGGCTTGCCGCTGGCGGGGTCGAGTCGCAGAAAATGCTCTGGCTCGATCGTCATCGGATTCACATCGCCGAATGCGGGACCAAGCCATTTCCAGGCTCGAATCCAATCGTCGCGGCTGTCCTGATCCTTGTTGCGCTTCTCGCCTTTGGTGGCACGAGCTGCGCTGCGCAGCTTCAACACCCGATCGTATGCTTCGCCGACGCTGCCGCTCGGCCAGCGGGGCCTTGAGATCGCTTCGCCGTTGCGAATCCGATCCCATTCTTCGTTGAGGCCGATCGCCCGCGCCTTGTCCTCCGCGGTCGGATGATTCTTGCCCCCGATCACGTTGCCCTTGCTGAGGGTCGTGAATTTGAAGCCATGCGGCTTCATGCGGGCTGAAGGTTTGTATCGCCAGCGGCCTGCCATGAAGATCAGGTGGCGGATGTTGTCTGTTCCCATCTCACATACGCTCGATGCGGTCATCGACCACCTCCCGAGCGTCACGTGCTTGCTTTCCCGGGGGTAGGACGGACCTGTTGTCCATCCATTCCTCAATCTTCTTCAGGTCGTAGTGACCGGTGTCAGGGTCTGGCGAGGGGAAGCCACGAGCCATGAGGCGCGGCATCAGCTTCTCAAATTCCGCAGCTGAGAGGTGCAGACGCCGAGCTGCTTTCGCTGCTGGGACGTCCCGCGGATCTACGGCGAAACGGATACGCGCGGGGCAGGGGGCGACGGGCATTACGCCCAGCCAGCATCGAGAACGGCGACTGGCTTCATCACCAATCGGCGTTCAGCCGATCGGATGAGAAGATGGCCGAGCGAACGGTTCGCTTCGCTCCCTCTCCTGATCAGCTGGTCCACGTTTCGCGCTCCTGTCGAGGAGCGAGAGGCTGGCAAGGCGGCGCCTGTGCCGACATGAATCTAATTGGGACCGGCTTTGTTTTCCTGATTCAGGCCACGGCAGGAGGCAGGCGAAGCGTTCCACTCTGGCCTGGCTGATCACATCGACCGAGGATTTGCATCAGTGTGTCGAAGCCACAGACGGTCTCGATGCGGTCGCAAATCCATTCGAGCCCAGCATGCACCGGCACGGTGTTCGGGAAGAATTCGACCCGCCACGACCGATCGATATTCGGTGCCTCTTTGTGAAGCTTGAGAAAGCGCACAAGATCCCAGGTGATTGGTGCAGGCTCCCCGCGGGCCAGGCGACCGGCAAACACCGCCAGGTCGAACACCCTATGGTAGTCAATCGTCTCGGGAGCGCCGTGATAGCACTGCCAGATATGAGCGGCGTTAACGCCGCTGACGAAGGAGAGGAGGATCATCTGCATAACCGAGAGGTCAGGCAGATTGTCCAGCATGTCGCGGGAGATGGTCATGTCGCTGCGACGCTTGCCTTTGAAGATCTCGATCAGGGTCGCGCGAAGCCCCTTGGCCGTCGCCTGAGCGGCGTTGCGGGCACAGCCCACCAATTCGATCGCCTTGACGTGGGCATCCCGGAGCTCCTGCAGCTTTTCGGCATCACCCGCGGCAGCCAGAAGTGCGGCTTTCGCTGGGGTGAGATAGCCCCGGTAAGCGGGATCCCATTGGGCCTGGCGCTCCCGAATGTGGCGCCTGCCCTTGGTCAGCAGCGTCTCGACGGACGAAGGGCCCAGGACGACCGGCTTCAAGACGTCATGGATCGTCGCGGGAACCGCTTGACGATGTCTCGCGGCATTTGTGCGAGACACGACTGCTGCGAGCGCTACCACAACGCATTCAAGGTCGGCGACGAGGCAGCTCTGAACGCGATCCAGTTCCGTCTCGAGTTTCGTCCGAGGCTTCATTCCCTTGCTATTCCCCACATAAGGATCCGGCGCCGGCGGCGAGGTCTTGCGGAAGTGGACGGGAACGAAGTGCTGGGCGTCGCCGAGAAAGCGCAGGAATTTCGGCACCAGCCGAGGAACCGGTTCCCAGAAATCCAGAAAGCTCATGACGCAACTCCACACCCGAATCAGACGCTCGATTCTACGTGAAAGTGGAGTTCAGCTGTAGATCTTGCGCCAGGAAGCTGGGTTTCGAGCAAATTCCGTAAAATTGGATCGAATTCGCGGAAGGCGTTTTCAGGCCTGTCGACGATGCTTGCTCTCAAGAGAGGGCAGGGCAGCAGCGGATGACTGATAAGATCGATGGACCAACTGGCGGGCCATTCAGCGCTCAAGATCTCGAGGCTCGGACCTTCGCGCCATTGGAATTCATCGTCGATGGCCTGATCCCGATCGGCCTCACCGTTCTGGCCGGTGCGCCGAAAGTCGGGAAGAGCTGGCTTAGCCTCGATATCGCGCTGTCGGTCGCCAGAGGCACGGCCGTCCTCGACGAGGGAGTACATCGGTGTGGGCAGGGGGCCGTTCTCTATCTGGCGCTGGAAGACAGCGAGCGTCGCCTGCAAGGCCGCCTGAAGCAGTTATTGGGAGAAGGCCCGGCCTGGCCGCGCAATCTGTTCTTCGAGACCGCGTGGCCAAGGATGGACGCGGACGGCCTCGAGCGTCTCGATCGGTGGGTCGGCGAAACGGAGGGCGCCCGCCTGATCGTCATCGACGTCTTCCAGAAGTTCCGGTCGCTCGGCTCGCAGGCGGGTTACCAGCAGGACTATCGCGATCTGGCGAAGCTGCTGGATCTCGCGCGTAGGCGGGAGATCGGGATCATCCTGGTCCACCATCTACGCAAATCCGGTGGAGGCGACCCGTTCGAGCGCGTCACGGGCTCTGCAGGGTTTTTGGGTGTGCCCGACACGAACATGGTCCTCGATAAGGGCCGCGCCGGCACGCGGCTGCTCGCGCAGGGACGCGACATCGAAGAGTTCGTGCGGGAGGTCACGTTCGACCCCCTCGCGCTGCGTTGGCGGCTTGCTCAGCCTCGCTCGATCGTCAAATACCCGGAGAGAGCTCGCATCTTAGACATTCTGCTCGCGAGTGCCGTCCCGTCATCGGCCGGCAACATCGCGGAGCAGACCGGCCAGACCGTCAACGCCGTCAGCAGGATGCTCGGCGAGATGCTGGCTGAAGGCAAAATCGTGAAGGCTGGTTGGGGCCGGTACATTGGTAAGCCGACGGACAATTTGGCCGCGGGGAACCAGAATGCTCAGAGCGATCAGAATGATCAGAACGCTCAGAATGAGCGAAGGGCGAGGTCGCACTTATCAGGAAGCGGAACCTCGCCGTGAGTACTGACTGCGGTCACGCCAAGTCCCGGGCAGGCGGCGCGTCTTGCCCATGACCCAATCATGGATGATCCGCTCGAGGATGATCAGGAACCGATCGGAATCCTCCCCAGACGGGCGGAAGATGTAGAGCTCCTCGGCCTTGTCAATCCGGGTGACGGGACCGAAGCGGTAGCGGGTCCACCGCTGCTGTTGTTCAGGAACGAGTCCGAGCGTGGCACAATGGGCCCGGCCGTCCGGCGTCAGGAGGAAGTCGTTGAGGCTTGCGTTGCGCAGGTGACGATGGAGAAGCTTCTCGAAAACCCGCTTGCCCATGTCATGAGGGCGGCGCAGGGCGAAGAGACGTCCTTCGAGGCGGACAGGAGACCCAGGGAGGGGCTCGCGATCAGGCAGGAACTGTTGGAACGTCCAGGTCTTGAAGCCGGGCTCCTGGACATAGCCCGCAGGCGTCAGGACGTGCGACGCGTACTGGTCGCTGTCCAGCGCGTCGAGCCTGCGACGGGGATCGGCCAATTCCGTGGCCGCCAGCTTGAAGATCGGCATGTGAAGCCGATCGGCGACGTTCTTCAAGCCGCTCGAAGGAAGGTCATCGTCGAAGCTTGGACCGCATGCTGCCAGGTACGGGAAGGTCAAGGTTCCGGGCCGGTAACGCTCGATGAAGGCCGGATTGGTGAAGGCGGTATCGGGGAGCGGACGGAGGCCGGGGCCGCCGATGCGCGGCCACTGGGTCTTGAGGTAGAGGGTGACGGCAGCTGCGCTGCCGTTCGGCTGGATCCGGCGGAGGGGCCGGGCAGGCGGCCCCGGAATCGTCATCGTCATGGTCGTCCGTGTCTTTCTCTTGTGTTTGGTCGTGCCGGGCTTCTCGGGGGCACCCGCTCTCACCCTCACGCTCGTTCCCCTTCGCCCTAAGACTCCACTCGGATGAATCCGATCGGCGTCCTCGCGCTCCTCACGTCGGCAACTGCCTCTGCGGCGGCGACATCGCCGACGGTGAGGTGCCGTCGCCCGGCCTCGGCGGCGAACCCGAGCGCCAGGACAACGAGCCGGCGGATGCCGCGCGGATGGGTGCCGGCGAGCCGTGAAAGGACTGCCTCGTCCGGCTGCGCAAAGACGTCGCCATGCGCGGCGATGATCTGGGCGTTGATGCGGCTGGCGATTGCGCGCAGTGTCGCGGCGTCGGGCGGGGCCACCCTCACCACCAGGAACCGGTCTTGGATGAAGCCCGGGAGCAGGTCGAGATCGTTCGCGGTCGCGATGATCAGGCAGCGCGACAGGTTGAACGGGATGCGCACATACTCGTCGACGAGCGCGCAGGCGTTCTCCGGCTCGAGCAGGCCGAGAAGACTGTTGTAGGGCTTCTCCGTCGAGTGAGTGACGAACTTATCGATCTCATCGAGCATGACGAGCGGATTGCCGGTCTCGCCGCCGAGCAGAGCTTCGGTCAGCACGCCCATCCTCGCGCCGCGCCAGGTCGGCGGATGGCCGATGAGGAGGGCCTGCGCATCCGAGCTGGTCGCGCAGCTGAAAGCGTGTTGCTCGACCCCGAGCGCGGCGGCCAGCCTGCGGGAGAAGTGGGTCTTGCCGAGTCCCGGCGGCCCGACGAGCAGAATCGGCAGGAGGGCGAAGCCCGAACCGGCGACCATGGAGAGTGCGACAGCCCGCTCGACCAAGGCGATCACCTCGATGAATCCGGGGCATTCCGCGCGCAGGAGTGCGAGCCGCTCGCGCATGCCGGCGTCGCCGATGACGAGACGGCGCAGCGGCTCTTCGCCCGCGAGCGTCCGCAGCCGCTCCAGCCTCGTCTGCTCCTCGCCCGAGGCGGAACTGGTCGTCGTCTCACCCCCAACGAAGTCTTGGCCGGTCGCGAGCCTGATCTGCGCGAGCACGGCGGACCTGTCGAACACCGCGACCGTGGGACCGGCATTCTCGGTCGCGTCGGCGGCGACATCGCGCGGACCTGTGGCTTCCACCGGTGGCGCAGCCTTCACGCCCTGGGGACGCTGCCGGCGCAGATGGCCGAGCAGGACGCGGTTCTCGTGGTCGCGCCAGGCCTCGACGAAGGCGGCGTCCTCCGGCGGGGTGGTGTTCACGCTGTTCATGGCCGGCCTCACAGCGCGACGCCGGGAAGGACCGTCACGAAGGGCGCTCCCTGACGGGCGATGCGGCGGCCGACGCCGAGCGCGATCTCGACCAGCGCCCGCATGGAATCAGGATCATTGCCGCGTTCGGTGATGAGCTCCTCCACCTCCTGCTTCACCATGAGGTCGTCGGTGCTGCGGGCCGGCCAGAGCCCGACGCGGCACAGCTTTCCATAGGCGAGGATGTGAGCGCCGCGTGTGGCGCCGATCCAGTACGGCCCCGGCTCCTTGGGCTCCGACCAGGCCGCCATCGCGGCGAGGAGGCGCCTGGCGTCGTCGAGCAGTTCGCGGAGATCCGGCGGCGCGTTGAACCAGGCGTCAAGCGAAAGCGCGTCCTCGAGATGGTAGGTCCCGGGACCGGGTCCATTATCATTCCGCCGCGGCAGGACGTCCCCGCGGAAGCGCCGGGCCGGCTCTTCCATGCCAGCGGGAACTTGGCTGCCCGTCCGCACGGACTGTCGTAGCGCCCGGGTCATCAGCACAGGATTGTGGACGCCGCTGCCGGCCTGGTACTGCCCGGTGCGCTCCTTGGCCAGCATGACCCGGGCGAAGCGATCCTCCGCCGAGCCCGTCGGCACGAGCAACATGGCGATCTCGCCAGCATGGGCGAGGATCGCCAGCGCATTGGCCGTGTCGACGCGCTCCTCCAGCGCTGCGGGATCGGCCTCGGCAAGCGTGAGGAAGCGCTGGTACTGCAGCCCATGCACTAGCGCCCGACCGCGCAGGTCGAGCAGCGGCGGCAGACGCTCGAGCAAAGCGGCGTGGCGCTCCTGGTCGTCTGGGGTGTTGGGCAGGAGCCTCTCGATCGCGGCCAGCTCGTCGATGACAGGAATGCGGGCGGTGGAGAGCGCGAGATCGCGCAGGGTTCCGGTGATGGCGGTCATGGTGTCTCGAACTTGATTCTCGGGGGTCGGCCTTTCCGCCCCTTCGCCCCAGTTGCGATCGGCACGAAAAACGGCGCGCCTCCACGAAGAGGCGCGCCGTCGATTGGCCAACTCAGGTCCAGCCCTTTCGCCGACCCGAACGAGGCCGAGACGCAGAACCCGCCTGCAAGCGCCGATCAGACGATCTCGGTCCAGCTCGGGGTCACGGTCGCCATCCGGTCGGGATCGATGAGCCGGGCGAGCCAGACGCCATCGTCGAAGAGCACTCGCAAGCTGGCCTGCATGTGGAGCGGGTCGGAACGGCGGGCACGCCCGTCGATCACCCGCGCGACCTCGCGCCGGATGCCCTCCGCATGCGAGCGCTTCGGGACCGGCCTGATCGCGACCTGCGCGGCCGTCAGATAGGCTGCGATCAAGGCGCCCTCGGCCGCGGCCCTGAGCTCGACCGGATCGGCGCCGGCCTGGACCCGGGCGAGGTGGCGCAGCCGATCCGAGGTGTCGAAGAGACGGGTGACGAGGTCCCCGAGCCTTCCGAGATCGGGAGCGGCCTCCAGCCGGTCGATCCAACGCTGGAGCTCTCTCTGCGCCATGACCGGCGGCCCGCCGCGCGGCGGCAGGATCGTGGTCAGGTCGAAACGGCTGGCGGGCCATTCGGCCAGGCCTCGGCTTTCCGCGCCGGGCGGGCTCGGCGCGGGTGGGAGCATGAGCTCGCCTACCGCGAAGGCCGCCCGTTTGATCCGGATCCGGCGGGCAAGCTCGTTGTCGAGCATGCCGACATGGTCGTGTTCCTCCAGCAGGTGCGGGCCGGTGGTTTCCGCCAAGGCCAGCTTGGCGTCCGCGACGTCGAGGTTGTCAGCCGGCCAGATGACGGTCACGGCCTTGCAGCCGAGCGCGGCCATCGTCAGGCCGGCGGCGCACAGTCGACCCTGGGCAGGCGCGAGATCAGACAGGCGCACCCGCATCGCCTCGTCACCGAGGCGCTTGGCCTCGCGGGCGGCGAGCTTGATGTCGGGCACTGCCCTGCGAAAGGCAGCGAGCTCCGCGAGCGAGGGATTCAACCCGATCGGTGCGGTGATCGCGGCGATCGGATCGAACGCCTGGGCCAGATCGATGGAGATGGCGTGAGCCTGCGCGGTGGCAGGCAGGTCGGGCTTCTTGGTCATGTCGGAGAACGTTCCATGGGGTTACAGCCATCTGGCTGCGCGTCCCGCTCTCTCTTTGGAATCAAGACAGGCGCCGCGAGGCGCCTGCTCTTCGTCTGCCGACGATCGCGGTTTTTTAAAACGGATGCTTCGCCATCATGGCCTCGAGATGCCGGCCATGTTGCTGGGCGAGGATGAGCGCTGCCTGCTCGGGCGCAGATGCCTCGGGCACCGCTTTTTTCAGGGCCGGGTGATCGTCAGGATCGACCTCGGGATGGGTCAGCCGCAGCCGCGCGAGCGCGATGATCATCTGGAGATGCGCGCCGAAGCGCGCGGCCTCGGTTCGGCTGTGCTCCTCGGGCCCGAGATCGTCGCCGACAATCGAGGCCGCAAACCGCTGTTCCATCTCGCAGTGCCGCAGGGCCTGCGCGAGCAGCGTGTCGGCGTCGGGCTGGCCGATCAGATACTGCGCCAGAGCGGCGCGCTGCTCGATGCTGTGCATGGTCGCGCCGCTGTCGCGGCTCTGATCATCCGCCTTCCGGCCGGCATAGGCGATCGCGTCGGCGGCAATCTCGGCTGCCTCGGCGCGGTCGAGGCCGAAGGCGATCTGGGCGACTTCGTACAGCTCGTTCTCAACCCCATCCTCGAGCGTGCCGAGCACGGCATGACCCTGCTCGCGCTTGGCGTGCCGGGCGACCGCATTCCGGGCCGGGATCAGCGCGACCGCGAGCGATCCCACCACGTTCAAGCGCGCGACAGCGAAGAGCTGCAGGGCATGGTCATTGAACTGCGCCCGGCTGCTGTCTCCGACCAAGGCGATGAAGCGGGCCGTCTCTTCTGCATGATGCTTGGTCCGCCTGGTCAGGGCCGGGATCGCTGGCAGGTTCATGGCGAAGGCGGCGTAGTCGGCACGCGTCGACTCGTGGAGAGCCAAGGCCTCGAGCTCGTCGATGACGAGGCAGGGCCGGTTGTCGATCGTCAGCGACGACAGGGTGGCGGCGGTGTTCGGGCCGTGCGGCTGGCGGATGGTCATGTCTGTCTGGTCCTTGTGGAGTCTGTCTCGAGCTTCCTGGGGGTTCTGTTCCCTTCGTCTCGCTTCCCACTCCCCTCGAACCGCAAAGGGCGCGAGCCTCGCGGCCCGCGCCCCTTCTCAATTTGGCCCTGTCCAGGGCCCGGCTTGCTTCTGTGAACCTCAGGCGGGGTCCATCCGCTGCAGCTCAGGCCGCGAGCTGGAAGAACCGGCCGCGTTCGCCGAGCCAACGCTCGATCGCATCGAGAAGGGAATGGCGCGCGGCATCATCCACCTGCAGCGTCTGGCGCAAGGTCGTGATCTCGGCCCGCGCCTTCGTCAACGTGAGCCAGGGCACATCGGCCTCAGTGGTCAGCCGCTCACGCAGCCAGGCCTGGCCCTTCTGCCAGGCGATCGGCGATAGCGACTGCGATGCCTCCATCAGCATGAGCCGGTTGGCGAAGGCCTTTAGCCGCTCATCGCCGAAGCCGGCCGCGATCGCGGGCCGGTCCTCCCAGGGCGAGGCGTGCCAGCGGGCGCAGGCCCGGCCGTCGTCGTTCGAGAGAAACCCGCCCGAATACAGCGTTGCCTCGTGATGGGGCGATGGCTCGCGATCGGCGAAGCGCGCCAGCATGGCAGCGGCGAGGTTTGCACGGAAGTCGGCATGCTCGCGGATGCGGGCGGCGCGCTCGTTGTAGAGCGAAAGGTCCCGCTGATCCTCCGGCAAGGCGTGGCAGCCCTGACCGTAGGCGACCAGGATCGGCTGGGCGTTGGTCTTGACAGTCCTGATGGGCCTGACCCCGCGCGCCGAGAAGAGCGCCACGATCTCGTCGACGGGCAGGTCGAGATAGTCCGCTGGATCGACGGTGAGATCGACCGCCGCCCAGGACGTCGCGATCTCCGGGTTCGGCGTCACGCCGACCACCGGCGTCAGCTTCGAGAGGCCTCCGAGGAGGACAACGTCCCGACTGGCCAGCATCCGGCTTGCGACGCCCTTGTCAGCGAGGCCAAGCATCATTGCGGTCGTGGTCGGCGCGACATCGCGCAGATGCCGCAGCAAAGCCAGCGTCGCCTTGGTGTCGGCCATGGCGTCATGCGCGTCGTCTTCCGACAAGGCGATACCGTTGGCCCGGCAGATCTCACCGAGCTTGAAACTGGGCTTGCCGGTCGGGCCGAGCGGGATGGAGATGGCATCCGGTTCAAGCATGGCTACGGCCCGGACCATGGTGAGGAGATCGGCGCGGCGGTGGCCGTTCAACGACGTGGCATAGGGCGGCATCAGATGCGTGAAGAAGGCATGCCGGAGCATCTCCTCATCGAACTTCAGCGTGTTGTAGCCGATGATGGTCGCCGGCGCCCAGGCCTGCAGCGCCCTGGCGATGATGCCGAGCATCTCGCAGCAGGACAGCGGGGCCTGCTCGAGCTGCTCGGGACGAAGGCCCGTGGTTAGCAACGCTCCCGGTGCCGGTACGATGTGGGCCGGCAGCCGGCAGCGCAGCGAGAGCTCGCCGATCGGGCTGAGATGCGCATCGGTGTGGATCATCGCCGCCTGCAGCGGGACGTTCCAGGCGGGTTCGAGACCCGAGGTCTCGAGATCGTAGATCACGAAGGACATGGGATGATCCTCAGTGACGGCTCGGCGAGCCGCCAGGCTCGACCGGGATCTTGCTGAGGTTGATGCCGAGCTCACGGGCATCCTGCTGCATCGCGGCCTCAACCATCAACGCGGTATGCGTCCGGGCGATCTCGGCCTCGTCGAATGCCATGGCTTCGTAGACCATGATCTTGGCCTCGAAGTGTTCGGTCTTGCGCGCCGGTGCCTCGGCCAGCATGAAGGCGAAGAACCGGGCCGTCGCCCGCGCGCCCTCCGCGAGCTGCAGCGCGGTCATCTCGCCCTGATCGGGAAGGCCATCATCCGCCTGCTGCTCGAGCAGCAGCGCATGCGCCATCGCTTCCTGCCAGAGCCAGAAGAACCGCACCGGCTGATCCGTCGTCATCCTGTAGCTGCGCGCATACCGCGCCAGATGCTCCGCGCTCGGGCGCGCCTCATCGCGGGCGGTGTCGCCGCCCTCCTTCATCGTCTTCATCCCACTATCCGTCCGGGCTGATTGAAACCCGGAACGGCGCATCGGCTCAGGCTCTCGGGGGTTCCCTCGATTGGGTTCCGATACTAGGCACTGTCCTTCCTCCCGACACCATCACAAGGACGGCAACGCGCAGGTGTGGCCCATTGCTGACGTTCATGACGTCCGGTTTTAGGCAACCTAGCGCGGTTCGCTGCGGTGCAGTCCTTGTTGGCCGTAGATCGCGCTTAGAATTGGATCTGGATGGGAGTAAGAATACGGGGGTAGCGATGGTAATCGCACGGTCGGGCCGCTTCCGGCAATAGCCGCTCGCGGGGTAGCAGAGATAGTTGGATCGGGCCGGTTAGTCCTCTTTTTACGGCGTCGCCGCAGCGAAGGACTGAGCGAATTGAACAGCTCCCCATATCGGCCAGCGCGACGCGCCTTCCCGCCATTGCCTAGCTCCTCCCCACGCGTCTAAGGTACGGCCAACAACCGGACGCATTATGGGTGGCGCCGAAAGATCTCTAGATCGATCCAGCCCGGAAACCGCGCTACCGACGCAGGGCAACGACCGATATGAGCAGATCAGACGGCTCCAGCACTAACTCGACTCGCCTGCCGGATGGATGGACACTCGTAAAGGTTTCCGACGCGGGCGCTGTCCGACTGGGCCGGCAGCGTTCGCCCGATCAAATGTCAGGGGACTTTCCGACACGCTATGTCCGGGCGGCGAATATCACACCGTCGGGCCTGAACCTCGACGACCTGCTCCAGATGAACTTCACGCCCGCAGAACGCGAAGTGTTCGGGCTGCAGGTCGGTGACGTCCTGCTGACGGAAGCCTCCGGCAGCGCGAGCCAAGTCGGCCGCGCGGCGGTCTGGCGCGGAGAGGTCGAGCCGTGCTGCTACCAGAACACGGTGATCCGATTCCGTCCGCATCTCGTTACGCCGGAATTCGCGTTGCTGGTGTTCCGTTACATGGCCATCGCTGGCGTTTTCGCAGGCGCAGCCCGCGGCGTCGGCATTCAGCATCTCGGAGCATCGAGGTTCGCAGAGCTGGCCATTCCCGTCCCGCCGCTCGCCGAGCAGAAGCGTATCGTCGAGGTTGCTGATCGCCGGCTCGGAGAAATTCGTGAGGCGGAGAGGCACCTGCGGTCGGCTTTGGGGCACCTTGAGGAGCAGGTGCGGGAAATCCTGGCGGCGGCGGCAGCGGGCGAATTGGGAGATTCCCAGGCTGGAGTTCACCCGACGGACACGGGGGCGATTGCTGCTCCACCGCTGGGACAAACCAGCCTTTTCGGAGACGAGGACGCCACGCCCGATCTCGACGTATTTGGTCCCGACTTACCTCCAGACTGGCGATGGTTGCGGGTCGATCGGGCCGGCGAGGTCACACTGGGGCGTCAGCGATCGCCGCAGCATGAGCGTGGACAGCACATGCGTCCTTACCTGCGGGTGGCAAATGTCTACGAGAATCGAATCGACACGTCCGACGTGCTTCTCATGAATTTCGAACCTGCCGAGGCGGCCATATACGAACTGAAAGAGGGCGACATCCTGCTTAACGAGGGGCAGAGTCCTGAGCTTGTCGGACGTCCTGCCATCTATCGCGGGGAAGTTCCGGGTGCGTGCTTCCAAAACACCCTCATCCGATTCCGCGCCTCTAAAGAGGTCCACCCAGAATACGCGCTGATCGTATTTCGGCACTACATGCACTCCGGCGTCTTCCGCCGGATCGCGCGCTGGTCAACCAACATCGCGCATCTCGGTCTTGAGCGTTTCCGTGCCCTGCCGTTTCCGGTGCCTCCATTGGAGGAGCAGTCCGCAATCGTTGCTGAGGCTCACAGTCGTCTCGAGACGAACCGTCAACAGGCGAGCGCCGTCATCGCCTCGCTCGGACGCCTTCCCGAAATGGAGCAGGAGCTGTTCGCGGCGGCCGTGTCGGGCGAGCTGACTCCGCAAGATCCCAACGATGAGCCAGCAGCCGCTCTGAAAGCGCGGCTTGGTTCGCCAGTGCAGTCGATTGCCGCGGAGCCACGCAACGGCCCACAAGGATCAGCTATGCCGAAGAGGAAGCCACGGCCGTCGCAGCAGGCCGAACCGACGCCGGACCTTACCGCCGTGCTGCGCGAGAACGGCGGAACGCTGGCGCTGCCCGATCTGTTCGCGCTTGCCGGATACAGTCGCGATCTCCCGGAGCATGTCGAGCTTTTCTACCTGGCGCTACGAGCTGGGATAGGCACGTCGCTTCGCGTTACGGGTGACGAGTCGCTCGAGAACGCGCAGGTGGGGCTCGCAGATGCGGCTTGATGAAGTCAGGATCGGGTCGTTCAAGAACCTACGCGACCTGCACGTCGACTTCGACGAAGGGTCTCCGTACTCCGTTCTGGTCGGCGAGAACGGAGCCGGCAAGTCGAACCTGATCGAAGGTTTGGCGCTCATCTTCCGCAACTTGGACCTCGATATCGAGGCGCCGTTTGACTATGAATTGAAGTATGAATGTCGCGGGAGCGGCATCGAGATCCGGGCCAAGGCAGATCAGTATCCGACCTTCAGGATCCGGCGTGATCCGAAGAGCCAGTATGTCGATCTGCCGCGCAAGACCTTCATGTCGGAAGACAAGGACGGCCGACCTCGGCATCGACCCGCGTTCGTGTTCGGCTACTACTCTGGACCGAGCGACCGGCTGACCTCGATATTTGAAAAGCACAGAGAGCGGTTCTACAGCTGGATTATCAAAGCTCCGGAACAGCGTGGGAAGGCGATTGCCGACCCGAATTCCCTCAGACGCTTGTTTTACGCCGAAACCCTGCACGGACAGTTCGCACTGATCGCCTTCTTCATGGAGTCGAGCGCGGCCTCGAAGGAAGACCGCGACTTCCTTCGTGACCATCTGCAGATTGAGGGGCTGGACAGCGTGTTATTCGCGCTGAAGGAGCCGCCCTGGAAGCGCAAGGGCGGCGACCCGCGCTTCTGGAACGCCGTCGGCGAGGTCCAGCAGTTCCTCGCTCACCTTTATGATAAGGCCCTGCTGCCGCTTCGGATGACGAGGCGAATCCCCATTGGCCTAACCAAGAATCCGGTGGTCCAGAGCCTCTACCTATTCCTTTCGAATCCCGACGCGCTGGCCGAGGTCTACGAAAGCTACCGCGACCAGTATGCGTTCTTCACTGCGCTGGAGAGCATGCACCTGTCCAAGGTACTGGGTGAAGTTCGAACCCGGGTGAAAATGACGCCCGAGGCAGGGGGCGGTGCCGTTACATACCGGGATTTGAGCGAGGGCGAGCAACAGCTCTTGCTGGTCCTCGGGCTGCTCAAGTTCACGGCCAGAGACGAAGCCCTTTTCCTGCTCGATGAGCCCGACACTCATCTCAACCCGGCTTGGAGCACTCAGTATCTCACCTTCCTGGATCGTTTCATCCGAGGACGGGACAGCTGCCACATCGTTATGTCGACGCACGACCCGCTTGTCTTCGCCGGGCTGAAGCGCGAGCAGGTGCGCATCTTTCGCCGTGACGAGAGCGGTTGCGCGATCGCTGAGCTTCCCGATCAGGATCCGCGCGGCATGGGGGTCGCCGCTATTCTCACGAGCGACTTGTTCCGGCTGAGGACGACGCTGGACTCCGAAACTCAGGCTGATCTGGACAAGCAGCGGCTGCTCGCGATGAAGGAGGATCTCTCGCCGGACGAGCAGGCCGAGCTTGCCCGACTGCGCGAGGTGCTTCGCGGCCGTGGCTTTAATCTGACCCAGCGCGATCCGCTCTATCAGGAGTTCCTGAAAGCATGGACGGCCCAGGAGGACCCTCGCTGGCGAGAGACGGTCGAGCTGACGCCCGAGCAGCGTGAGGCGCGAAGCCAACTGGCCGCAAGGATCGTCGAAGAGCTACGCCGCGAGCAGAATGCGTCGTAGCACGATGCAGTACATCAACTTGGAGGATATCCGTCCTCACATCCGTCACCTGCTGGCCGATCTTCAAGCCGCTCAGGACGCTGTTCTGGCGGAGGGCGACCGGCGCCGGCGTAAGCAACTGATCGAAGACAATGCCTACCGGTGGACGGCGCTTCGGGAGGCATTCGAAGCGGCCTCTGGCGGCAAGTGCTGGTACACGGAGTGCAAGAGCCCGGGCGCGGACAACGACGTCGATCACTTCCGGCCAAAGGGGAAGGTTCGCGACAATCGGCAACACCCTGGCTATTACTGGCTCGCTTTCGATTGGCAAAATATGCGGTTGAGCTGCCAGCGCGCAAACCGCCCACGCGTGGCGCCAGGCGCGCGCGTGGCGGGCGGAAAATCGACTCACTTTCCGCTCCTCGCGACAGGCGTCAGGGCGAATGCGCCGGGTGACGACCTTCGCTTGGAGCACCCGGCCCTGCTGGACCCAACCGAGCCCGGTGACCCCATCCTGTTGTCGTTCCTGCCCAACGGGGAGATTGATCTCTCGCCGGAGTACCGGGGAAACCCGATCGCTGAAGCCAAGATCGACGCCAGCCGCTTAGGCTTGCATCTAAATTGGCCGAAGTTCGTCGAAGGGCGCATGACGCGATACAACGAGATCGAGCGCCTTGTTGCACGAGGCGAGCGCGAGGCCCCAGTCGACTATCTCGGCATGCCGCAGGCTAGCCAGGCGTTCAAGGACGTCATTGGTGACCTTAGGCGGCTAATCCGCCCAGACGCAGAGTATGCGGCAGCGGCGAAAGTCTACATCGAGTCCTTCAGGGACATCTGGTGGGTAAACGACGTGGTGTTGAAGCTCTGATCATGGCTGAATCCAAAACACGCGCTGATGGTGCGCAAACCCTTGTTCGGCGTCTCTGGCAGTACTGCAACATCCTGCGGGATGACGGCTTGTCTTACCCGGATTACGTCGAGCAGCTCACCTACCTGCTGTTCTTGAAAATGGCCGACGAACAGGCCGGCGGCGCTGTTCCCGACGAGCTGTCGTGGCGAGCGTTGGCTGGGCTGGACGCTGCGGAGATGCACGCGGCTTACAGCCGGATATTGCCTGCGCTCGGCGAGCGGGGGGGAATGCTCGGGCTCATCTTCGGCAACGCGAAGAACAAGATCAGAGATCCAGCCAAGCTCCGTCTGCTGGTCGTCAACTTGATCGGGCAGACAGAATGGACTGGCCTTTCCGACGACCTGAAAGGCGACGCCTACGAAGGGCTCCTGGAGAAAAACGCCCGCGACACCAAGAGCGGAGCGGGGCAGTATTTCACGCCACGGCCGCTGATAGAAGCCGTCGTCGAATGTGTTGGTCCGAGGCTGGGCGAGATCGTCTGCGATCCGGCATGTGGCACGGCAGGCTTCTTGCTGGCGGCGCATGATCATCTGCGATCGACAAACCCGACCATGACCGCTTCGCAGCGGAAGGAGCTGGCGACCAAATCGATCCGCGGCGTGGAGCTGGTCGAGGAGGTCGCTCGCCTCGCGACCATGAACTTGCTGTTGCATGGCGTGGGCGGGAACGCAGACGACGAACTGCCCATTGCATGCGAGGACAGCTTGAAGGCGCCCCCACGCCATCAAGTTGACGTCGTGCTCACCAATCCGCCCTTTGGGATTAAGGGCAGTGTGACCTATGCCCACGGTAAGTCGACGCGCGCCGATGACAGCCTGACGATCGTTCGGCCCGACTTCTGGGTCCAGACCGCCAACAAGCAGCTAAATTTCATGCAGCATATCGTGGCGCTGCTGAAACCGGGCGGCCGAGCGGCCGTGGTCATCCCGGATAACGTGCTGTTCGAAACTGGGGCGGCTGCCGCCATTCGGCGTCGCTTGGTTCAAAGCTGCCGTGTCCACACGATCCTTCGGCTTCCGCCGGGTCTGTTCTACGCCGCGGGCGTCAAATCGAACGTCGTGTTCTTCGACAAACCCAAGAAGGCCGTGGAAGGGCCTGCCGAAGCCGTCTGGGTCTATGACCTAAGATCGGACAAGCGCTTCTCGCTGCGTACGAAGCCCTTGCAGGCCGAGGACCTTCGCGAGTTCGTAACACTGTTCAAGTCGGAACATCGCGGAGACGGCGAGCGCCACCGATCGTTCGATACGCAGGCGTTATTGATTGACCCTGACTGCCGGCTCGACTTGTCCTGGGAGAGCGCTAATGCCGTTGTGCGAGCGCCTGGACTTGCCCGATTAGACGAATTGTCGTCCCTCGTGGCGGACGATCTTCGCAGGGCACTAGAGTTGATTACCAAGCCCTCTCCCGAGGCATGACGTGATCCGGCTCACGACAGAGGCAGGTACGTCTGCTTGTGGGCAGATCGATAAGTTCAGCTCCTGTGAAGGGTTTCGGATGCCGGCCCGCGCGAGCGGGTTTGGGCCGGGCTGAGGGCCGGCGTCCGAAAGCCTCCAGGGGAAGAACCCGCGGCCCGGGGCTGTGCGCTATGGGGATTTCGCCGAGCGGCGTGGTTGGCGGGCT